>NZ_JBIAIL010000057.1:0-35119 GCF_042871425.1 Micromonospora sp. NPDC005806
AAGTTATGTCCACAACGTACAGACGATCACGCGGTGGCCGCCTCGCGTCCACCCCTCACCGCCAGCGACATCTCAAACGGCGGCTGCCGTACTAGCCCGGCCGTCTTCGTGTTTGCCTCGTCACGGTGTGAAAGCTTTGCCAGGGTGGCGGCGAGGTAGACGTTGCGGCGTGCGATGAGTCGTTGCAGGTATGGCCGCAGGATGAGGCTGGCCACGAGTCCGCCGACCGGTCCCATCGGAGCCGTAAAGTCGATGACGTCACGCATGACCGTAGCCGACGCATTGGCGGGGTCAGGCGTGAAGCTGTGCTCGTGGAGCCATCGACCGAACGGGCCGCGGACCTGCTCGTCCGTGAAGGCGTGCGGCCGCCGGTAGTCCGTGATCCGAACGGTCATCCGCCAGGAGAGGCCGAAGTGCCTCGCCTCCCATGTCACGGCATCCCCGGCCTTCAAGCGGCCGGTCGTTACGCCGCCGACCGCCCGCTCGGCGCTCGTCCCCATGGACTCGGTGTGCATACCAACGTCAAGGCAGGCATCGAAGACGGCTTCCGGGACCGCCTTTACGTCCGTAGTCAGCTCGATGCGCGGCACCCGGCAACAGTAGGCCTTGGTCGCGATGCGTATGCAGCAGGACGACCCCTTGACCCCCAGGCAAATAACGCGGCCCGATGACCTGGAGCGCCGTCAATGTTGACCTGCTGCGATCGTCCTTGGAGATCCCTGCTCGTGCGCTGGTGTCCGCCGCGATGGTCACCCAGTTAATGACCCGACTCCGGCGGAACGAGCCCGGCGATGGACTCCTGTAGGCGAGACTCGCCGAGTACCCGTCAGCCAGAAACGGCCCAACCCATTATCCTAAGTCGATCTACGATCAGTTCCGCATTTTCTGATCGGAACGTGACAATCCTGTCATCGTCATCTGATTCAAACCTTATGCCCAACCGACCAGATCCTGGTCGGAGTTGAACCGACGTTACATGTGAGCGACTGAGCATTAGCACACCGCGATATCCGATGTAGATCGTCAAGAACTCTTGGTCACCCTCTAAACGTGCTCCTGACAGGGTGAAGTTGCTGATGAAATGAAGCCAGCCACGCCATCCAGGTTTCACTTTCGACGACACAACCACGTAGCCACGTTCTCGAAATTCCGGATGCGTCACGGCACAAGATCATGCACGCCTAGCTAGCCCAGGCACGTCAACGCTCGCTTTGACACCGCTAGGCCGGCGTGGTGTTTTCGCACCTCATTCGGTCTGCCATCGACCCGCCCGCCGGGAAGCACACCAGGGTCAGGGCGCGCCACCCTGCTCTAGCCGGCGGCAGCAGCCCGGAGGGACCTTGCCATCCCGATGCTCCTGTGGACCGTCAAGCGGGGCAGGTGGCCGTGAGGCAAGGTCGCTGGTTCTCAGGCCGCATCTACCGGTCGAGCTGCCTGGGGCGGCGGCCCCAGCTCCGGTCGTGACGCTCGTCTGCGCCCGGGTTCCCGAAGACGCAGGGTTGGATAGTAGGAACGATATGCCGCAGCGTGACCGTTCCGGACGAACGACCTTGGCCACGTCCGTGGAGGCTGGCAGCCCTCGTGGTGCCCGGCGAGGTGATCCGCTCACGGCCGACCTCTGAGGAGGGCGGGGGTCCGGGGCGGAGCTCGAGGTCTTCAATGGTCTTGTCGCCCGTGAGTGTGGCAGGCCGGAGGTCGCCAGCAGGCCGAGGCCGGGCCGGCGCGGCCCGCTTTGCGGGCCGCCTTGATCAGTAAGAGAACAACTCGGCAACGCAATGCCGTCGAGGGTGTCCCGTCGCCGGACATGCTGACACTCGCGTTCCACCAGATGCCTGACATGATCTTCAAGACGCCGGGGAAGCCTTCACGGTCCGTAACGGGGGTGCATCGCGGCATAAGTGGGCGGGTATGGTGACCGCTGTCAGCGATGAGGGGAGGTGAGCCCGGTGAGAACCCAATGTCACGTCTGGGCGCTCCACCCGGCCATCCCTGTCCGCTGACGTCGCGTCGGGGAGCGCCCTCCTAACCGGAGGAACAATGACCTTCTCCCCGTTTCGTATCGACGTATCGGACGAGGTACTCGACGACCTGCGGGCTCGGCTGGCCCGTACCCGCTTCACGGACAGCAGTGGCGATCGGCCGTGGCAGGCCGGCACGGACCCCGATTACCTGCGGCACCTGGTCTCCTACTGGGTCGATACGTTCGACTGGCGGGCTCGGGAAGCCGAACTCAACGCATTGCCCAATTTCCAGACCCTGATCGGCGGCCGACGCATTCACTTCCTTCGCGTGCCCGGGGTGCGTCCGGCAGGCGCGCCCGCACCGCTGCCGCTGATCCTGAGCCACGGCTGGCCCAGCAGCTTCGTGGAGATGCTGCCGCTGGTCGATCGTCTGACCAACCCCGCCAAGTACGGGGGGGGGGGATCCCGCCAACGCATTCGACGTGGTGGTGCCCTCGCTGCCCGGCTTCCTCTACTCGGAACTGCCGAAGGGTCCGCTCACCCGCGCTGCGATGGCGCAGACGCTGCACCTGTTGATGACCGACGTCCTTGGCTACCAGCGCTACGGCGCCTTCGGTGGCGATGTCGGCGGTGTGGTCACCGGTTGGCTGGGCGCGCTGTACCCCGAGCAAGTAGTCGGCATTCACATGATCCACCCCCCGTTCCCGGCCAGCTTCGACTCCCATCCGCTGTCGCCCGCTGAGCAGGCGTATCTCGATGCCGAAGCGGCGTACGACGAGACGGACGGCGGCTACAGCGCCATCATGGGCACCCGGCCGGACACCATCGCCGCGGCACTGACCGACTCCCCAGCCGGACTGGCCGCCTGGCTCGTCGACAAGTACCGAGACTGGAGTGACAACCACGGGGACCTGGAGAGCCGGTTCGACCGGGACACCTTGCTCACGACCATCACCCTGTACTGGACCAGCGGCGCAATCGGCTCCTCGTTCCGGCAATACTTCGACTTTGATCACAACAGCCCACGACCCGCTATCACCGTGCCCGCCGCGTTCACGGTGAGCACCGAACCCTCGCAGGCCAACTTCCCCCGAGAGATCGCCGAACGCGCCTGCACCGACATCCGGCACTGGAGCGAGCCAGGTACGGGCGGACACTTCATGCCGCTGGAGGAGCCTGACCTGCTCGCCGGCGAACTGAGGCGATTCTTCACATCGCTCCGCCCGTACTGATCAGCAAGGGAGCCGGGTCACATCGGCCCGGCTCCCGCTGCCGGTTTCATACATCGGTCGAGAAGCCGCCCAAGTGCATCCACTTCGGCGCGCCTGCCTGAAGCGGTAGCCGGGCCACGACGGATCACTCGTACATCCGCTGGTCGCGATGCATCTCGATCACGTCGACGTGGCTGATCCGAACCGTGGCTGGCTCGGGCTTGATGGGTTCGGCAGCCCGGATGACGGGCTCGGCCGGTCCATCTGCAGTCAGGTAGGCGACGCTGACGCGTGGCCGGTACCGGTGGGGGATCCTCGGGGACCTGGTCCGAGCCGCAGAGCGCCGCTGCTGGTCGGCTGGACCACCTGCGGTAGCGCTGCCATGATGTGCGCCGTGAAGATCACCTCTGGCTCGGAGTACGTCAGCTCGGGTCGACCCGGCACGGACGAGCTGGGTAAGGGCCGCGCAAAGGCCGTGGCGACGATGCTCTTCGGACTTGTCGTGCTGGTCAACGCGCACTTCGTGCCGTGGGTGGTCGCGGAACCGGGGCAGGACGTCACTGATCGCCTGTTGGGTCGGGCGCCGACCGCCGAGGTGAAGACGTACGCGTTGACCGATCTGCCGGGCATTCAGGCGTCCCTGTATGTCGGGTGGGTCCTGCTGCTTTCGTTGCTGGTGGCGGCGTGGGTAAGGCCGGAGTGGCGCCATGGTGTACGGATCGCCGCCCGGCTGCTGGGCCTGGCGCTGCTGCTGGCGCTGACGATGTTTGAACCCGGCACCGCCATCGACGCTAGCGGATTCCCCATCGGCGATGGTCCCAGCACTGACCTCCTCGCCGGCACCTACCTCGCGCTGTTCGGGACGATGCTGCTGGCCATTGGCGCTTCGGCCCTGCCGGCGTCGCCACAGTCGTCGGCACCACCCACGCCCGCCCCGGTTCGGCCGACACCCGACGCCGAGGCCGTCGGAGCCGGGTCGTCGGCTCCCGCCGCACCGACCACCCCGGTCCCGGCGCTGATGCTCGGCCAGAGCTGGTCGGCCCGCCCCGCGCGCGTGCCGTGGTGGCGTCAGCCCTGGCCCGTCACCGGCGTCGTGGTGGGCACCCTCACCGTGGCAATCCTGGTCGGGACGTTCGCCTGGCAGGCGACGCATCGGCCCGCCAACCGGCACCGCGACCTCGCGACGCTGCTGGTGGCATCGCCGGCCGACTCGACACCCGCTCAACCGGCAGCCGCCGACGACCAGGTCGACACCTCCCGGCTCCTGCCGCTCACGGACTTCCGGGCACTGATGCTCGCCGAGCAGCTACGCGACGACGTTCAGCACTCCGCAGGGACGGCGTGGACCCGGCCCGACCACGCCTTGGTGCAGGTCACGCTGCTCCAATTCGAATCGCCCCTGGCGGCCGACCAGTTCCAGCGGTCCTACGTCGACATCGAGGGGGCTGTCCGGAGCACCATCAACGGCGTGGACCTCCCCGACGTGCCGGGGGCGGTGGTCTTCAGCGGTGAAGAGCAGGGACTGGTCGAGGTGAACGCGATCGCGCACCGGGATGACGTCGTGGTGCTCGTCAGCGCGAACGGTGGACCGTCGGACATCAACGCCACCGTCAATGTGCTGGTCCGCGAGCAATACGACCGGCTCTGAGTCAGATCGGCTCGGCTACGCGTCGACCTTCATCACGGCGCTTGCTCCTCGGCCGTCCGTGCCGCTGTCCTCCGTCGACTGATGGGCGACACGTGTCCGCCAGCTGATCTACGACACCTCAGCGCGCTGATCGCGGCAAGAGAGTGCGCCGCGGGGCGAAGCGCCGCTAAAGATTCCCGTCGCCATCTCTTCAGTCAGGTAGCGGAAAGAATTCACTGGCCGCGTCCCGAATGCTTTCCCAGATCCGTGTGAGCGTTGCCGCGTTCCAAAGCTGCGACGTTAAGCTTTCTGATCAGCATGGCGTCCGCGTCAGCCATCGCTCAGGGGCCGGTCTGAGGGGCGAAACGCGGGTCGGAGGGATCGGCTGCGTCGCGACGAGAGATTTCTCCGGGGCCGTGTCGATCCGCGGGCCGCCCGTTCGACGTGTGGGTGCGAGGGTCGAGAGGCGGCCCCGCCGGATGAGGAGAACGCGATGCCGAAGTACATGCTGATCATGCGGGGCACCGATGAGACGAACGCGGCCATGATGGCTTCGATCGACGAGGCGATGGCCGCGACCGGCCGCTTCATCGAGGAGATGATCAAGGCCGGTGTTCTCCTCGCGGCCGAAGGGCTGGACGATCCGGGCCGGGGCGTCGTGGTCGACTTCAGCGGCGAGGCGCCGGTGGTCACTGACGGGCCGTACGGCGAGACCAGGGAACTGTTCGGGGGCTACTTCATGCTCGATGTCGCCTCGAAACAGGAGGCGGTCGAGTGGGCCAAGCGGGTCCCGGCGGTCCCCGGGTCCAAGATCGAGGTCCGCCGGGTGGCCGAGAGCGACGAGGTCCCGCAGGACAACGAGCGGATCGTCAAGGAACGGGTCGGGCGCGAGAGCAACGGCCAGATCTGATGGCTACGGCCGACGTCGAGGCCGTCTGGCGGATCGAGTCGGCGCGGATCGTCGCCGCACTGACCCGGTTCACCGGCGATTTCGGGCTGGCCGAAGACGTGGCCCAGGAGGCGGTGGCCGAGGCGCTGGTGTCGTGGCCGCTTGCCTCTCCGGCCAATCCGGCCGGCTGGCTGATGGCCACGGCCCGGCGGCGGGCGATCGACGCGATCCGCCGCCGGACCGCCCTCCGCGACCGATACGCCCTGCTGGCGGCCGACCCGACCGTCGACGAAGAAATCGACCCCGACAAGATCGACGACGACGTCCTGGCGCTGATGTTCATCAGCTGCCAACCGGTGCTCTCCCCCGAGGCCCGGGTGGCGCTAACCCTGCGCGTGGTCGGCGGCCTGTCCAGCGAGGAGATCGCCCGCGCGTTCCTCGTACCCGTGCCGACCGTGCAGGCCCGCATCACCCGGGGCAAGAAGACGATCGCGGCGGCCGGGGTGCCGTTCGAACTGCCGGCGGCCGGCGAGCGCCGGGAACGGCTGGGCGGCGTGCTCAGCGTCCTTTACGTGATCTTCACCGAGGGGTCGACGGCCACGTCGGGCGACCGGCTGCTGCGCCCCGACGTCGCGTACGAGGCGATCCGGCTGGCCCGCACGCTGGCCGCGCTACAGCCGGACGAGCCGGAGGTGCACGGCCTGCTCGCCCTGTTCGAGCTGACGGCCGCGCGCTTCCCGGCCCGGTCCGCCCCGGACGGTTCGCCGATCCTGCTCGAGGACCAGGACCGGCGGCGGTGGGACTTCTCGGCGATTCGCCGTGGGCTGGCCGCGCTGGCCATGGCCTCGACTCGCGGCCTCGGCCCCTACGGCCTGCAGGCCGCGATCGCCGCCGTCCACGCGTCGGCGCTCTCCGTCGAGGCGACCGACTGGGACCGGATCGTAGTGCTCTACGAGGCGCTCTGCCGGGTCGCGCCCTCGCCGGTGGTCGAGCTCAACCGGGCCGTCGCGGTGGCCATGGCCTCGGGTCCGGCGCAAGCTCTGGCCATCGTGGACGAGCTGATCGCCTCGGACCGGCTCCCCGGTTCGCATTTGGTTCCGACCGTACGCGGTGAACTGCTGGCCCGGCTCGGACGGCGACCGGAGGCGCGCGCCGAGCTGGAGCTGGCGGCCCGGCTGTGCGCCAACCAGCGCGAACGCTCAGTGCTGCTGCGCAAGGCGGCCGCGCTGGGCTGACTTCTCCAGCTCGGCCGGCCGGGATTCGAGCGCGGCCCGGATGCCGTCGATCGCGTCGGCCACGTCGGCCGAATCCTGAACGTGGACGGCGGGGGCGCGGCGAACCCGGGGAAAAATTGCCCACGGTCGGCGCGTAGACCTCGTCCGGGACCGGCCGTGGCCCAGGTGCTTTGTGCCCGCGAGCTGATGGCCCGGATGGGCCCATCGCGCGCTGGTGGCCCGTGGAATATCGAAGGCCCTTGCGGGACTCGCGTCCTGGCCAGGGCCTTCGCGTGGAGCGGGTGACGGGAATCGAACCCGCACTGTCAGCTTGGGAAGCTGATGTTCTGCCATTGAACTACACCCGCAGGCGGCACCACTGTACCTGAGGGCACCACCTCCGTGCACCCAGGTACCCCCGTGGCGGCTCCGGCCCACCGCGCAACCCCCCGAGAAACGATCATGCAACCCCCGCGGGCCCGCCGAGCGGCAGAAGGTTTCCCCACGGCAACATATGGCTGTTCTCAAATCCGTCGATCGGTTGTAACGTCTCCCCAACGTTCTCCGACTCGGCGTGACATACCCCCTGTGACGCCGCCGGAAAGAGGTGGGCCCATGGGACTTCGTCCCAACCTGCTGACCCGGCGGGCCGCCGGTGTCGCGTCGACGACCCTCGCGCTGCTGCTCAGCACCGCCGCTGTGGGGGTCGTCCCCGCTGCTTCAGCCGTCTCCGCCGCCCCGGGCGGCTCCTGCGCCGAGCCGGCCGTCGTCCACTCGAACGCCCGGGTCGCGAAGGGCGGCAGCAGCAAGCTCGACCCCAACGAGCTGACCGCCAAGCAGGTCCGCGAGCGCGAGGCCGACCTCGCCGCTGCGCTGCGTGAGCGGGCCACCTTCCGCGGCGGCGCCCAGGCGGCCGCTCCGCTGGCCACCGTCACCGTCCCGGTCGTCGTGCACGTCATCCAGCGGGACAGCACCCGCGCCGGCGGTAACATCCCGGACTCGATGGTCACCCAGCAGATCGACGTGCTGAACAAGGCCTACAGCGACGCCACCGGCGGCGCCCCGACCGCCTTCGGCTTCCAACTCCAGAAGGTGCACCACGTCACCAACACGGCCTGGTACCCGATCATCCAGGGCTCCTCGGCAGAGCGGCAGATGAAGTCCGCGCTGCGTGAGGGCGGCAAGAACACGCTCAACATCTACCTGGGCGAGCTGAGCGACAACCTGCTCGGCTGGGCGACCTTCCCGAAGCGGAAGCTCGACAGCATGGACGGCGTGGTCGCGCTGAACGAGTCGCTGCCGGGGGGCACCGCGACCAACTACAACCAGGGCGACACCGGCACCCACGAGATCGGCCACTGGCTGAACCTCTACCACACCTTCCAGGGTGGCTGTGCCGGCTCGGGTGACAGCGTTTCGGACACCCCTGCCGAGGCCTCGCCGGCCTACCAGTGCCCGACCGGTCGGGACACCTGCACCGCGCTGGGCCTGGACCCGATCACCAACTTCATGGACTACACCTACGACTCGTGCATGTTCCAGTTCACCCCCGGTCAGGCAAGCCGGATGATCACCGCGTGGAACGCGTACCGCGCGGCCTGAGCGCCCGGCACTGAACGCCGGTGCCGGCCCTGTCCTCGGACGGGCCGGCACCGGCGTTTTCGTGGACTGTCAGGCGGCCGGGCGGCGGGTGTCGAAGCCGTGCCGGCCGCGTCGGCCCTCGGCGGGGGCCACCGTACGGCGGGGCGGGGCGGTCGCCACCGGGTCGAGCCAGACCCGCACCTGCGGCCGGCCCGTGCCCGGGTGGGTCGCCTGGTCGGGCCGGGTCAGCATCGCCAGGTCGACGGTGAACTCGAACAGCCGCCAGTCGACCTGCGGCGCGGCCCGACCGAGTTCGGCCAGTCGGGCCACGGTCGCCGGGTCGCTCACCGGACGGGCCCGACCGGCGACGTACGCCTCGTCGTCGCTCTCCTCCGGCGGGAACGAGTGGAGCGCGTAGCGGCCGTCGCGTTCGAGATCACGGCGCTTAGGCGAGTCGATGACAAAGCAGTAGAGGCCGTCGGCGGTGATCACCGGGGAGACCGGGTGGACCCGCGGACCCCCGTCGGCGCGGACCGTGGCGAGGTAGCCGAAGCCCGGCCCGTACTGCTGCAGGAGAAGGCGGATCTCGTCGGCGAGTCGGGGCTCGTCGGCGGCGAATTCGGACCAGGAAGCCATGCGGACATTCTATCGAACACGTGTACGAAGATGTAGTCCGACACGCAGGTCACCCGTTCCGGTCGCTATGGTGTTCCGATGCTGCTCTCCGACCGCGACCTGGTCACCGAGATCAAGGCGGGCACGCTCACGCTGGAGCCCTTCGAGCCCACTCTGGTGCAACCGTCCAGCATCGACGTACGACTGGACCGGCTCTTCCGGGTCTTCAACAACCACCTCTACACGCACATCGACCCGGCCGTCCAGCAGGACGACCTGACCTCGATGGTGGAGGTGCCCGAGGGTGAGCCGTTCGTGCTGCACCCGGGCGAGTTCGTGCTCGCCTCGACGCTCGAGGTGATCTCGCTGGGCGACCAGCTCGCGGGACGGCTGGAGGGCAAGTCCAGCCTGGGCCGGCTCGGGCTGCTCACCCACTCGACCGCGGGCTTTATCGACCCGGGCTTCTCCGGGCACGTCACGCTGGAGCTCTCCAACGTGGCGAACCTGCCGATCACCCTCTGGCCGGGCATGAAGATCGGCCAGCTCTGCATCTTCCGGCTCTCCTCGCCGGCCGAGCACCCGTACGGCTCGGCGGTCTACGGCTCCCGCTACCAGGGGCAGCGCGGGCCCACCCCGAGCCGCTCCTGGCAGAACTGGCGGACCTGGCCGACCCGCTGAGCCGGCCCGCTCGCGTCAACAGGGGCCCCTTCCTGTACCCCAGGCGTTGGGAAGGGGCCCCTGCTCACACCTCAGCCCGGGCGGCCGTAGCTGTTGATCTGGCCGTCGTCGACGCGTTTCATCGTGATCGGTTTGCCGGACTGGGAGGCGTGCACCACCCAGCCGTTGCCGACGTACATCGCGACGTGGTGCAGGTCGCTGTAGTAGAAGACCAGGTCGCCGACCCGAAGGTTGGCGCGGCTCACCCGCTGGGTTACGGCGTGCTGCTGCGCGGCGTTGTGCGGCAGCGAGACCCCGGCCTTGGCCCAGGCCGCCATGGTCAGGCCGGAGCAGTCGTAGTGGTCCGGGCCGGCGGCGCCCCAGACGTAGATCTTGCCGATCTGGGCGCAGGCGAACTTGGCCGCGACCCCGCCGGGGCCACCCGGGTAGCCGGCCGGGCAGGGGGCGGGACGCAGCGGCCCACCGCCCCCGTTGCCGTACACCTTGAGCCGCAGCTTCTGCAGCCGGGCGATCTCGGCGTCGATCTGCTTCTTCTGAGCCGCGAGCTGGGCCTCGGTCCGGGCCAGCTTGGCGATCATCTCGTCCAGCGGCTTCTTCTTCGCGGCCAACTGGTCGCGCAGGTCGGCGACGGCCTGCACCTGCTGCTGCTGGCGGTGCGCGAAGCGGTCGAGCAGTTCGAGGCTGTCGACCACCTCGCCCGGGGAGCGGCTGCCCAGCAGCGCGTTCACCGTGGAGAGGCTGTCCCCCTTGTACGCGTCGGCGGCGAGGCCGCCGACCTGTCCGAGGGCGTGGTCGACCTGGGCTTCCAGCGGGGCGATCTGCTTGGCCAGCACCGCGGCCTGCTTGCGCTTGGCGGCGAGGTCCTCACGGGTGGCGTTGACCTGTTCGATGACCGGTTCGAGCTTGTTCCAGTCCCGGTCGATCTGGGCTTCGATCTCGGCGACCGACGGGTCGGCGTGGGCCGCCGTGGCGCCGCCGGTCAGGATGACGGCGGTGCCGACCAGGGCGGCGAGGGCGGTGGTGCAGCGGGACCAGCGTGAACGCGGCGCAACCGGCTGCCGGTCGACCGACCGGACCGACGGTGGCCGCGGGGCATGGTTAGCCACCGGGCTCCGTACTCCTTCTTTCCGACCGCCTACCGAGTTAGCTGACGGGTTCGGGCGGGAAGGGCGCCGCCCTACCGCAGTGGCTGCGGATTCACCCCAGGTACCTGGGTCCCCGGCTCGCCCGGAGGCGACTCGGCGGTGTCCGACCGTCACCACCCGGGCTGGGCGGTGAGACTGCCGGTCGACGATTGACCAGAGTAGAGATCGCCGTTATCAATCCGCAACTCGCGACGCCGTGACACTCCGTACGTGAATTCCCGGCCGCTCCCGGCACGGTCGAAGATATTTTTCAGTCCACATCACTACCCAGAAAGGTATTGACCACAGGCCCCGTGCGGAGTGAGGGTGAGGACGCAGTGACCCCCATCCCTGTCTGGAGGTTCGATGCACCTCTCACCCCCGCCGTCGGGCAGACGGATACTGCTGGCCGCCGCCGTCGCGGCGGCCACCGCCTTCGCGACCACCGGCCCGGTGGCCGCGGAACCACTCACCGCCAATCCGGCCGACCGCCAGGCGCAGTATGCCGCCGCGGCCGACGAGTACGGCGTACCGCAGAGCGTCCTGCTCGGCGTCTCGTACCTGGAGTCCCGCTGGGACACCCACGCGGGCCAGCCCAGCACCAGCGGCGGCTACGGCCCGATGCACCTGACCGACGCCGAGCAGGTCGCCTCGACCCCGTCCAGCGCGCACGTGGACGAGAACGAGGACCCGCGCGGCGACGACTCCCGCCCGCTCACGCTCGACCCGGCCGTCGCCGCCGCGCCGTCCGGGGACGTGCTGCCCCAGGCGACCCTGCAAACCGTCGACGCCGCCGCCGCGCTCACCGGCATGTCGGTCGAGACGCTGCGCGCCGACGCCACCGCCAACATCCGGGGCGGGGCGGCGCTGCTCGCGTCGTACCAGACGGAACTGGGCGGGCCGGTCGGGACCGGCAGCGACCCGGCGGCCTGGTACGGCGCGGTGGCCCGCTACTCCGGCGCGGACACCGAGGATGCCGCGGCGGCCTTCGCCGACGAGGTGTACGACCAGATCGGTCAGGGCGCGAGCCGGACCACCGACGACGGCCAGCGGGTGACCCTGGCCGCGACCGCGGTGACGCCGGACGAGTCCGGGCTGCACAAGCTCGGGTTGCGCCGCGCCGAGCGGCCGGACGGCCTGGAGTGCCCGGTACGCGTCGCCTGCGAGTGGATCCCCGCCCCCTACGAGAAGTACGGTCCGAATTCGGGCGACTACGGCAACCACGACCTCGGCGAGCGGCCGGCCCAGCAGAAGATCGAGTACATCGTCATCCACGACACCGAGGGCTACTTCGGTCCCAGCGTGAAGCTGGTCCAGGACAAGACCTACCTGGGCTGGCACTACACGCTGCGCTCGGTGGACGGCTACATCGCCCAGCACATCAAGGCCAAGGACGTGGGCTGGCACGCCGGCAACTGGTACGTCAACGCCAAGTCCATCGGCATCGAGCACGAGGGCTTCGCCGGCCACGGCACCTGGTACACCGAGGCCATGTACCGGACGTCGGCCAAGCTGGTCCGGCACCTGGCGCTCAGGCTCCAGATTCCGTTGGACCGGCAGCACATCCTGGGCCACGACAACGTCCCCGGCATCACCGCCGGAAACGTGGCCGGGATGCACTGGGACCCGGGACCGTACTGGGACTGGTCGCACTACTTCGACCTGATGAAGGCGCCGTTCCACTCGACCGGCACGCCGCACACCGGCCTGGTCACCATCGACCCGGACTTCGCCACCAACCAGCCGGCCTTCATCGGTTGCAACCAGCAGCCGCCGGGCGTCCCGAAGCCGACCCCGCCGGCCGCGCCGTGTCCGCTGCGCGGCTCCTCGTCGGTCATCCTGCGCACCGCGCCGAGCGCCGACGCGCCGCTGGTCAACGATCGCGGGCTGCGGCCGAACGGCACGCCGAACACCATGTACATCTCCGACCACGGCGCCCGCGCCTCGGCCGGTCAGACGTACGCCCTCGCGGACATCCAGGGCGACTGGACCGCGATCTGGTACCTCGGCCAGAAGGCCTGGTTCTACAACCCGGCCTCGGCGCCAACCGCCAAGTGGGAACAGGGCTTCGTGGTGACCACCAAGCCGGGGAAGGCCACTATCCCGGTGTACGGGCGCGCCTACCCGGAGCGGGCGGCCTACCCGGCCGGGGTGCCGTACCAGACCATCTCCCCGCTGCAGTACACCTTCGCCGCGGGCCAGCGGTACGCGGTCGGCGGAGTCCTGCCGGGCGAGTACTACCGGGCCGTCACCTTCGACGGCTCGGCACCGGGTGACTGGACGGTCATCCGGGGCGAGAATCGGTACGTGCAGATCCAGTTCGGCCACCGGGTGATGTTCGTGAACCTCGACGACGTCCAGATTCAGCCCGCCTCGGTCGGCGCGCCCGCCTGACCGACCTGACGACGAAGGCCCCCGGTCCGGGTGGACCGGGGGCCTTCGTGCTGCTGCAGGGAGGTCAGGTGACCCGGCGGAAGCCGGCGACCGGCATGTAGCTGATCTTCGTGACCTGG
This sequence comes from Micromonospora sp. NPDC005806, assembly GCF_042871425.1. Lineage (NCBI taxonomy): Bacteria > Bacillati > Actinomycetota > Actinomycetes > Micromonosporales > Micromonosporaceae > Micromonospora > Micromonospora sp. NPDC005806. Next base: position 13,414 of record NZ_JBIAIL010000057.1, read on the forward strand.
ATCTGCTTACCCGTGCGGGGCGCGTGCACCATGAGCCCGTTGCCGAGGTAGAGACCCATGTGATGCAGGTCGCTGTAGAAGAAGACCAGGTCACCGGGGCGGGCCTCGGCCCGGGACACGGGCCGCCCCTCGTCCCACTGGGCACCGGTGAAGTGGGTCAGGGAGATGCCCGCCGCCTTGTAGGCGTACTGGGTGAGGCCGGAGCAGTCGAACGTGTTCGGGCCGGTGGCACCCCATTCGTACCACTTGCCGACCTGCGCGCAGGCGGTCTTGATCGCGGTTCGGGCGGCGCTGCTCACCACGCCGTCGATGGCCGGGCAGCCCTCCGGGCGGATCGAGGTCACCGGCAGCATCGCGGTCAGCCGCTTGATCTCGGCGTTGATCTGCTTCTTCTTCGCCGCCAACTCGTCGCGCTGCTTGATCTGGGTGGCGATCAGCGCGTCCAGCTTCTGCTTCTGCCGGTTGTACTTGTCGCGGACGGCGAGCACGCCGGCGATCTGCTTGTGCTGCTCCTGGGCCAGCCGGTCAAGGATGACGAGCTGCTCGCCGAGGGTGCCCGGCTTGGTGCTCACCAGCAGGGCGCCGATTTCCTGCGAGGGGCCCTGCATGTAGTAGCGGGCGGCTATGTCACCGACCCGGTTCATCGCCAGGGCCGACTCCAGCTCCAGCGGCACCATCTTCTTCTTGATGTCGTCCGACTTCTTCTGGTTGGCCTTGAGCTGGGAGCGGATCTTGTTGTACTGCTCGATAGTGGGCTCGAGCTGTTCCCACTGCTTGTCGATCTGTGCGTCGATCTCGTCCACCGACGGCGCCGCGTGCGCCGGAGCCACCAGCAGCCCGGCGCCGACCGCGACGGCCGCGACCAGGGTGAGGAGACGGCGTACGACCCGGCGTGCGCCGACCGGTCTGGTGGGCGGCTGGCTCGGGGCGTGACGATGAGGGGGCAGGGTTGCCACCGGCACGGACTCCTTTGCAACCGACCGCCGGGCGCCTCGAGAGAGGGAAGGTCGAGGCGGACGACCGCAGCGGTCGGTGCCCCACATTAGGGAAGGCAGCGGGGTGGAATCAAGGCGACGTTTAGGTCAATCACACCTGCGCAACCGCTTGCACACAAAGGGTATTCGTTTACCGCCCAACGATCGCCGTCAATACGTCATCCAGGGTCACCACGCCCAGCGGTCGACGGCCGTCACTCACCAGGACCATGTGCCGTCGCTCGCGCCGCATCGAGAGCAGCAGGTCGGCCAGCGTACGGTCGGGCGGCACCACCGCCAGCGGCCGGTAGACCTCGGCGGGCACCGGCGCCCGGCGACTCGCGCCCGCGTACCCGAGCACGTCCTTCACGTGCACGAAGCCGAGCACCCGGCGGGTGGACCGCTGCACCACCGGGAACCGGGACCGGCCGGTCCGGGTCGCCAGCACCTCCAGCGAGGCCGGTGAGACGTCCTCGGCCACCGTGGTCACCGTCGACCAGGGTTGCAGCGCGTCGGCCGCCGTGCGGCTGTGCAGGGCCAGCGCGCCGGTGATCCGGGCATGCTCCTCCGCGTCCAGCAGCCCCTCGGTCCGCGCCTGGGAGACCAGGCCGGCCAGTTCCTCGGCGGTGAACACGGTCTTCACCGCGTCGGTCGCCTCGACCCGCCACAGCCGGAGCACCTGCCGGGCCGACCACTTCATGGCGAGCAGCAGCGGCTTGGTGGCGACGCAGAACGCCAGCATCAGCGGGCCGAGCCAGAGCGCCGACGGCTCCGGGCCGGCCAGGGTGATGTTCTTCGGCACCATCTCGCCGACCACGGTGTGCAGGAACACCACCACGCCCAGGGCGATCACGAACGCCACCGGGTGCACCGCGGAGGCCGGCAGGCCGAGCGCCTCGAACGGCGCCTCCAGCAGGTGCGCCAGCGCCGGCTCGGCGATCGCGCCGAGGCCGAGCGAGCAGACCGTGATGCCGAGCTGCGCCCCGGCGATCATCAGCGGGATCTGGTTCATCGCGGCGAGGGCCCACCGGGCCCGCTTCGACCCCACCGCGAGCGGTTCGATCACCGTACGTCGGGAGGCGATCAGGGCGAACTCGCTGCCCACGAAGAAGGCGTTGCCGAGCAGTAGCAGGACCGCGATCAGGAGCTCACTCACCGTCGTCGGGCTCCTCGGGACGTACCACCCGGACCTGCTCGAGGCGGTGCCGCTCGACCTCCACGACGGTGAACTCGTACCCGGCCTCCTCGACGGTCTCCCCGGGCACCGGGATGTGCCCCAGTCGGGCCATCAGGAAGCCCGCGAGGGTCTCGTACGGCCCCTCCGGCAGCCGGAAGCCGGATTGCTCGACCAGTTCGTCCTCGCGCAGCACGCCGTCCACCAGGACGGTCCGCTCACCGCCGGGCACGGTCAGCTCGACCGGGCCGAGGTCGTCCACCGCGTCCGGGTCGAACTCGTCGGCGATCTCGCCGACCAGCTCCTCGACGAGGTCCTCCACGGTCACCACGCCGTCCGTGCCGCCGTACTCGTCCACCACGATGGCCAGGTCCGCGCCGGCCGCCTTGAGGGCCGCGAGCACGCCGTCGAGGTCGAGGCTCTCCGGGACGTACACCGGCTCGCGGGCGACCGCGGCGACGGTGGTGGCGGCCCGGCCGGCCAGCGGCACGCCGAGTGCGTCCGGCACCCCGGCGACCCCGGTGACCAGGTCCAGCGTCTCCTCGTAGACGGGGAACCGGGTACGGCCGGTCTGCTGGGACAGCGCCAACAGCTCGGCGACGGTGGCGGTGGCGCGCAGCGCGATCACGTCCACCCGGGGGGTCATCGCCTCGGCGGCCCGCTTGTCGCCGAACCGGATGGTGCGGCGCAGCAGCATCGCGGTGTCCGGCGGGAGCGCGCCGGCCCGGGCCGAGATCGCGGCCAGCAGGCCCAGCTCCTCCGGGGACCGGGCGCTGGCCAGCTCCTCCTGCGGCTCCACCCCCAGCCGGCGGACCAGCCGGTTCGCCGAGTCGTTCAGCAGCCGGATCAGCCAGCCGAAGGTGCGGGCGAAGGTCCGCATCGGCCCGGCGGTGGTCAGCGCGGCCGGCATCGGCCGGGCCAGCGCCAGGTTCTTCGGCACCAGCTCGCCGAAGAGCATCGAGATGAGGGTGGCCAGGGCCAGGGCGAGCAGCCCGCTGAGCCGCTCCGCCCCGCCGAGCGGGCGCAGCAGCGGGGCGAAGAGCCGGGCCAGCGCCGGCTCGGCCAGGTAGCCGGTGAGCAGTGCGGTGATGGTGATGCCGAGCTGCGCGCCGGAGAGCTGGAAGGAGAGCTCGCGCAGCGCCCGGCGTACCGTCGCGGCCCGGCTGTCGCCGTCGCCGGCCCGCCGGTCGATCTCCGCCCGGTCGACGGTGACCAGGGCGAACTCGGCCGCGACGAAGAACGCGTTGCCGGCGGTCAGCAGGACGAAGCCGACCAGGGGCAGCAGCGTGGTAACCAGCAGGCCGTCGATGTGCGTGATTGTTCCACGCGCCGGCACCGGGCACGAGGGCAGCCGCCGGGCGGCGGGCCGGCCGGACACGACGACGGCGGCGGCACCCGGTGGGTACCGCCGCCGTCGTGCGTCGACTCGTTCCGGGGTACGCCTCAGCCGGCGACCGGCTCGGTCTCCTTCGCGCCGGCCGGAGCGTCCGGCTTGACCGAGCGGAGCAGCACGCTGGCGACGTCCACAACCTCGACCTGCTCGCCCGCGCCCTTGCCGTTGACCCCGTCGTTGAGCATCGTCGAGCAGAACGGGCAGCCGACCGCGATGGTCTTCGCCCCGGTGGACATGGCTTCCTCGACCCGGTCCACGTTGATCCGCTTGCCGATCTTCTCCTCCATCCACATCCGGGCACCGCCGGCGCCGCAGCAGAAGGAGCGCTCGCTGTTGCGCGGCATCTCGGTGATCTCGGCCGAGCCGAGCGCGGCGCCGAGCACCTCGCGCGGCGGGGTGAAGACCCGGTTGTGCCGGCCCAGGTAGCAGGGGTCGTGGTAGGTCAGGCCGCCGTCGACCGGCTGCACCGGGGTGAGCTTGCCGGTGGCGACCAGGTGGGCCAGAAGCTGCGTGTGGTGGACCACCTCGAACTCGCCGCCCAGCTGCCCGTACTCGTTGCCGAGGGTGTTGAAGCAGTGCGGGCAGGTGGCGACGATCTTCCGCTTGCTCTTCTCCCGGCCCTCGAACGCCTCGTTCAGCGTCTCGACGTTCTGCTGGGCGAGCATCTGGAAGACAAACTCGTTGCCGATCCGGCGGGCCGGGTCACCGGTGCAGGTCTCGCCCTCGCCGAGGATGGCGAAGGAAACGCCGGCCTCGTTGAGCAGCGTGGCGACCGCCCGGGTGGTCTTCTTGGCCCGGTCCTCGAACGCGCCGGCACAGCCGACCCAGAACAGGTACTCGAAGTCGTCGACCTCGCCGACCCGCGGCACCTCGAAGTCGAGGCCCTTGGTCCAGTCCTCGCGGGTGTTCTGCGGGGCGCCCCACGGGTTGCCCTTGTTCTCCAGGTTGCGGAGCATGACGCCGGCCTCCGACGGGAAGCTCGACTCGATCAGCACCTGGTAGCGGCGCATGTCGACGATGTGGTCCACGTGCTCGATGTCCACCGGGCACTGCTCGACGCACGCGCCGCAGGTGGTGCAGGACCAGAGCACGTCCGGGTCGATGACGCCACCCTCCTCGGCGGTGCCGATCAGCGGTCGGTCCGCCTCGGCCATGGCCAGCACGTCGACCCCGGCGAGCTGCTCCTGGGTCGCCTTCTCCTCGCCGGTCAGGTCCTTGCCGCCGCCGGCCAGCAGGTACGGCGCCTTCGCGTACGCGTGGTCGCGCAGGCTCAGCACCAGCAGCTTCGGCGACAGCGGCTTGCCGGTGTTCCAGGCCGGACACTGCGACTGGCAACGGCCGCACTCGGTGCAGGTGCTGAAGTCCAGCAGGCCCTTCCAGGTGAACTGCTCGACCTGGGCGACGCCGAACTGGTCCTTCTCCGGGTCCGCCTCCTCGAAGTCGAGCGGCTTGCCGTCGCTCATCATCGGGCGCAGCGCGCCCAGGCCGGAGCCGGCCGGCTTCTCCGGCTCGCGCTTGAAGAAGATGTTGGGGAACGCCAGGAAGCGGTGCCAGGCCACGCCCATGGTGACGTTCAGCGAGATCACGATGAGCCAGGTCATCGAGATGGCGATCTTGATCAGGGCGGCAACGCTGACGCCGGCCGTCCAGGCCGGGAGCGCGGCGCCGACCGCGTGGCTCAGCGGGGTGGCCCAGACCGGGTACTCGAAGTGGTCGGTGGCGACCTTGAACCCCCGGATCACGAAGCCGAAGATCAGGACCAGCAGCACGACCCACTCGACGAAGTAGCCCTGCCACATGGTGGAGCCGGTGAACCGCGACCGGTTGCCGGGTCGGTTGGGCCGGTTGCGCAGCCGGATCGCCATCAGCACCACGATGCCGATCAGGCCGAAGATGCCGATCAGCTCGGTGGCCAGGCCGAAGATCGTCCAGTGCCCGATGATCGGCAGCCCGCCGCGCGGCGTGACGACCTCGAAGTACGCCTCGAGCACCAGCAGCGACAGCACGATGAACCCGACCATCACGAACCAGTGCGCGGCGCCCACCACGCTCCACTTCAGCATGCGGGTGTGGCCGGCGGTCTCCACCAGCATCTTCTTCGTGCGGGCGCCCCTGTCGGTGAACCGCTCCGGCGCCGGTTGCCCGAGCCGGATGACTGCCACCATCTTCATGACCGCGCGTACCGCTAGCCACACCGCCACGGCGGTGATGGCGGCCGCGAGGATCGTGGTGACGATCTGGACGCTGCCCATCGAGTTGGCCTCCCGGTCTGCTGCCTGTCGAGCGGCTCGGCGACCGGGAGCGGTTCAGGAGGCGTTCGGCGTTCCGCCGCTACCCGCCACCCCGACCCGACCGGCCGATGACCTCGCTCCGCTCGGTCATGCAGTGCAGCCTACGCGCAAGGTTACCCAGCAGTAACGTGAGTCATCTCGCATCCGGCCACGCCGCCCTGCCGACACCTTAGGGGGACCCGGCGGCGCGCGCCGGGTAGGGGCGGTGTGGCGTGACGTACGTCCGCCGGCCGGACGGTGGTGAAACCGGTCAGGGGCGGCCGGCCGGGGCCGGACAGGGCGGCGGCCCGGCCCCCACGATGGCTTCAGTCGCGGCGCGTCAGGCGCAGGCGCTGAAGCTGTCGTCGCGGGGAACCGGGCCGGCCGTCGACCTGGTCAGCGCCAGCGGGAGAGCAGGATCAGCGAGGCGACCATCGCGCCGAAGCCGACCGCGAGGTTCCAGTAACCCCACGTGGCGACCGGGTACGCCTGCTCGGAGAGGTAGTACAGGACCAGCCAGCCGATGCCGACGACGATCAGCGCGACGGCGGTGATCGGCAGCCAGACCGGGCTAGGCTTGCGCGTCGCCGCCGTCGCCGTCGGACGCACGTCCGTCGGCGGGGTGTACACCTTCTTCTTGCGGACCTGAGACTTGGGCACGACGCTCTCCAGAGGGGGGTACGACCTCGTCCGGCCTGACAACCGGGCGCGGGGGCGACGGTCCATGGCCAATAATGTTCGACAGCTAGCGTAGTCCCGACGGGCCGCCCAGGCCACGAATGGGGTCAGGCCAGTGCACGGAGTGACCGAAAAGAGCGGGACTTTTCGGGTCGAACACGCCGGTTCGCATCGTCGCGAGCCGGTACAGAACGACGGGAAAGGGAACCGCCGGTGGAGTACACGTCCGGTGCCGCCTCCTGGCAGAAGGTCCTCCGGCGGGCGGTCGCCGGCCTGCTGCCGCGGCGGCCACGGCAGCGCCGCCCGGGCTGGTCGATCGGCGTACCCCTGATCGCCGCCGCGGCGGGCCTGCTCTTCACCACCACCGCGACCACCGCGGGCGGCACCTCGCTGCGGGAGGACCGTCGTCCCCAGCTCACCCAGCTGATCGAGGACCGGCGCGAACAGGTCGCGGCGAGCGAGGAGAAGGCCGCCCGGCTGCGCGCCGAGGTCGAGGAGCAGACCGCCGCGCTCGCCGACACCGACGGCCCGATCAAGGACCAGCGCGACCGCGCCGCCGCCAGCCGGCAGGCCGCCGGGTTCACCGCGCTGACCGGCCCCGGGGTCACCATCGAGCTGAACGACGCCCCTCGGCGCGCCGACCAGACCCTGCCCAAGGGTGCCAGCAACGACGACCTGGTCGTCCACCAGGGCGACGTCCAGGCGGTGGTGAACGCGCTCTGGGCGGGTGGCGCCGAGGCGATGTCAATCATGAATGTCCGCGTGCTCAGCACCAGCGCGGTACGCTGCGTCGGTAACACCCTGCTGCTGCACGGCCGGGTGTACTCCCCTCCGTTCAAGATCGTGGCAATCGGCGACCCCGCCTCGCTGCAGCGGGCCCTCGCCGCGTCCGAGGGAGTCCGGTTGTTCAGGGAAGCAGTCGACCATTACCAGCTCGGCTACTCCGAGAACGTCGCCACGGTCACCGTTCCGGCGTTCGAGGACTCGACCGCGCTCCGCTCGGCGAAGGTTCCCCGGTGACCGCCGAGGACCCCCGCGAGCGCGACGGGCGGCACCGCGACCACAGCGAGGACGCCACCGCGTTCCTTCCCCGGGTCGAACGCCCGGCACCGGCCAAGGCCCCGCTCAACCTGCCCTGGCCCGAGCCGGCCGAGCCGCCCTCGACGGCCGACGAGCGGTTTCCCACGACGCCCGCCAGCCACCACCGGCGCCCGTCCGCGCCCGTGCCGGCCGCCGACGACCACGAGCCGCGCCGGACCGCCGGCCCGGACCAGCGCCGGCCAGCCGCCCAGGAAGCGCGCCCGGCACCCGGTCACGAGCTGCACCGGCTGCCGGCGGACGCCTGGCCGACCGCCGGCGAGCAGATGCCTCGCCGCCTCCCCACCGAGCAGCCTCGCCGCCTGCCCACCGAGCCGCCCCCGCCCTGGCCCGGTGCGGCGGCCGCGCAAACCGGCCCGACCCCGACCTCCCCCGGGAGCCGCTCCGACCACGGGCCGGGAACCGTTCCGGACCCCACCGCCCCGGAGCGGTCGGGTGCCGCTGGGCCTGGCGCCGGAGCTGGTGCCGTCGGGCCCCGGACCGCTGGACCCGCTGCCGCCGGACCGGGTGTCACCGGGCCCGGCACGTCCGGACCGGACGCGAGCGCGTCCGGGACCGTCGCCGAGCAGCCGGGCCAACGAATCGCCGAACAGCCCGGCCTCGTCGCCCCGGCCCCGGTGATACGACCCGCCGCGCCCGCTGACGCGCCCACCGCGTTCCTCCCCCGGGTGGCCGGCCGGTCGGCCGACCGCGCCGCCCCGACCGAGGGTGGGCAGCGCCGGGCCGGTGAGGCGGCGCCGGCTACCCGGGAACGGGCTGACCTACCGCAGGCGGCAGCGCCGACCGGCGGCGTACCGCAGGCGGGCGACCCCGCGCGGCCGGAAGCGAAGCACCCTGCGCGACCGGGCTCGGGCGTCCCGCCGCAGCCGGAAGCGGGCGGCCCGGGCGCTGACCCGGCGGCGACCGCGGTGATCCCGGCCGTCACCGACCGTCCCGCGCGGGTGCCCGCCCTGGACTCGACGGCACTGATGGGTGCCGTCCCGCCGCTGCCGGAGCCGACCGGTGGCGAGCCGGCCGACGCCGCGGCCGAGCCGCCCCGCCCCCGCCGGGGCGAGCGGGTGGTGCAGCTGCGCCCCGAGCAGACGGGCGAGGGGTACAGGAGCGTCTACTCCGAGCTCACCCGGCCCACCGTCGGCTCGCGGCTGCGTACCGGGGTCCGGCTCACCGGCGAGGTGCTGATCACCTTCGGCCTGGTGGTGCTGCTCTTCGCCGGGTACGAGATCTGGGGCAAGACGGTGATCGTCGACGCCCACCAGAACGACCTGAACAGCCAGCTCGCCCAGGAGTGGGGCGGCACCGACCCGACCGTCGCCCCGACCGGCGGCCCCACCCCGAAGCCCACGCCCCCGGCGGAGGGCAAGCCGGTCGCGGGGCTCTACATCCCCAAGCTCGACAAGCACTGGGTCGTGGTCGAGGGGGTCACTCCGGACGACATCCGGTACGCCCCGGGTCACTACCCGAGGAGCGCCATGCCGGGTGAGGTGGGCAACTTCGCCGTCGCGGGGCACCGCATCCGGGCCACCTTCTGGCGGCTCGACGAGCTGAACCCGGGCGACGACATCGTGGTCGAGAGCCAGAGCCAGTGGTTCATCTACAAGGTCTACCAGCAGCGGATCGTCAAGCCGACACAGGTCGAGGTGGTGGCGCCGGTGCCGGGCGAGCCGGGCGCGAAGCCGATCGAGAAGCTGCTCACCCTGACCACCTGCAACCCCAAGTTCGACAACTACCAGCGACTGATCATCCACGCCCGGCTGGACCACGTGCTGGCCAAGTCGGTGGGCCGGCCGCCGGAGCTGGAAGGCTGACGATGTACGCGTGGATCTGGCGCAAACTGCCGTTCGGGATGGCCGGGAAGCTGGTCGGGTCGGTGCTGCTCGCCGCGGCGGCGGTCGCGCTGCTCTGGTTCGTGGTCTTCCCGTGGGCCGAACCGCTGCTCCCCTTCGATGACGTCCAGGTCACCCAGGACTCGGGCGTGCCGGGTGACGACTCCGGCGGCGGGCTCACCGTGCCCAGCGTGAGCCCGAGCGAGGAGGAGATCCCCTACAGCACCCACAGCAACAACGCCCCGCCCACCACCCCGAACAGGTGACCCCGATGCGCGTCCTGGTGATCGACAACTACGACTCGTTCGTCTTCAACCTGGTGCAGTACCTCGGCCAACTGGGGGTCGACTGCGAGGTCCGGCGCAACGACGAGATCGACGTCGCCGAGGTCGGCCGGGTCGGCGCCGCCGGCGTGCTGCTGTCGCCTGGGCCGGGTAGCCCGGACCGCGCCGGCATCTGCCTCGACGTGATCCGGGAGTACGCCGGCAAGCTTCCGCTCTTCGGCGTCTGCCTCGGCCACCAGGCCATCGGCGAGGCGTTCGGCGCCACCGTCACCCGGGCACCGGAGCTGCTGCACGGCAAGACCTCCGAGGTCAGCCACCACGGGGTCGGGGTGCTCGCCGGACTGCCCGACCCGTTCACCGCCACCCGGTACCACTCGCTGGCCGTGCTGCCGGAGACGCTGCCGGACGAGCTGGAGGTGACCGGCCGGACGGGCTCCGGCGTGGTCATGGCGATGCGGCACCGCACCCTGCCGATCGAGGGCGTCCAGTTCCACCCCGAGTCGGTGCTGACCGAGGGCGGTCACCTCATGCTGGCGAACTGGCTCGCGGTGTGCGGCTTCCCGGAGGCGCTGGAGCGCGCTCCGGAGCTGGCCGCCGAGGTGGACGCGCGTCGCCGGGCGGCGTTCGCCGCCGCCTGACCTGGTCCGCAGCAGGTCGAGAAACATCGAGGCCCCGACCGGAGTCGGGGCCTCGAACTGTCACTGGCCGGGGTTTCGCGCCGGCGGCGTGGGGATGGGGAACCCGCCACCGCCGCCCGGAGCGGTCGGCGAGCCGGTAGGGCTCGGTGGCGTCGCCGAGTCGGTCGGCTCGGGCAGCGGGATGTCGACGTAGATGGTGACCCGCTTACCCCGGGCCAGATCGGAGTTGCCATCCGGGGACTGCCTGCTGACCAGGCCGGCCTTGTCCGGTGGCACCTCGTCGCCGTCCAGACGTCGCACGTCGTAGCCGGCGTTCTTCAGCAGCTTGCGCGCCTGGTCCTCCGTCAAGCCGACGACGGGCGGCACCTTGGCGATGTTGCCCCTGGAGACCTGCACCTTGACCGTGGAGCCCACGCCGACCGTGGAACCCTCCTTGGGCTCGACCTTGACGACAGTGTTCTCCGGAAGGCCGCTGTCGACCTCTTGGGAGTCGACGACGAGCTCAAGGTTGTCAAGCTGCTGCTTGACGTTGGCGAACTGGGAGTTCACCAACCCGTTCGGGATCTTGACTGTCTTCGGGCCGCCGCAGATGTTGAGAGTGACGTTGCGGCCCTTCTCCAGGGTCGTGCTGGCCGGCGGGTCCTGAGCCGCCACCGTGCCCTTCTCGCAGGTGTTGTTCTGCACCGCGTCGCCGAGCACCGGGTTGAGCTCCGCGTTCCGGACGTCCTGGAAGGCGACCGCCTGGCTCTTGCCCTCCACCGCCGGCACCCGGACCTTGCTCGCGCCCTGCTGGTTGAGCCAGAGCGCGGCGGCCAGGGCGATCACCGCCAGCACGCCGAGCGCGGCGAAGGTGGCGATCACCCAGGAGGAGCTCTTCCGCTTGCGCGAGTCGCCGACCCGGGCCGGCGCCTGCTGGCGGGTCTGCGGCCCCATCACCTGGGTCTGGTAGCCGCCCGCACCGGCGGCCGGGGCCAGCGGCGCGGTCTCGTCCGCCGGCATGACCGGGGTGGCCAGCACCGGCCGGCCGGCGGCGGCACGGAGCAGGTCCGCCCGCATCTCGCCGGCGCTCTGGTAGCGGTTCAGCGGGTTCTTCGACAGCGCCTTGAGGACGATGGCGTCCACCGCCGGGTTGACGTCCGGGTTGATGCTGCTCGGCGTCGGCGGCGCCTCCCGCACGTGCTGGTACGCGACGCTGACCGGGCTGTCCCCGACGAACGGCGGGTGCCCGCAGAGCAGCTCGAACAGCACACAGCCGGCCGCGTACACGTCCGAGCGGGCGTCGACCGCCTCGCCGCGCGCCTGCTCCGGGGAGAGGTACTGCGCGGTGCCGATGACGGCGCTGGTCTGGGTCATCGTGGTGGCGCCGCTGGCCAGCGCCCGGGCGATGCCGAAGTCCATCACCTTGACCTGGCCGGTCTGGGTGAGCATCACGTTGCCGGGCTTGATGTCCCGGTGGATGATCCCGTGCCGGTGGCTGAACTCCAGCGCCGCGCACATGTCGGCGCAGATCTCCAGCGCCCGACGCGGCTGGAGCCGGCCCTCGACGCCCAGCACCTCCTTGAGGGTCCGTCCGTTGACGAACTCCATCACGATGAACGGCAGTGTCTCGCCGGTCGGCGCGGTCTCCTCGCCGGTGTCGTACACGGCGACGATGGCCGGGTGGTTCAGCGAGGCGGCGTTCTGTGCCTCCCGGCGGAACCGCATCTGGAATGTCGCATCCCGGGCCAGGTCGGCCCGAAGCATCTTGATCGCGACATCCCGTCCGAGCCGGAGATCGCGACCGCGGTGCACCTCCGCCATGCCGCCGTAGCCGAGCAGCTCGCCGACCTGGTACCTGCCACCGAGCAGGCGGGCCTGCGCTGTCATCGCGTCTCTCGTCCTTCGCTCGTCGTCGTCGTCTCGCCGCCAGCCGGCTGGAGCCGTACCTCACGACGGTACGACGTCCGGACCAGATCGTCGCCTCCGTGGGCCCGCAGCGCGCCGGAGGTCACGCTCACCGGACGCCCCGCGCCGGGCTCACCGGCCGCCGCGTTCTTCCGGAGGTAGTAGGAAACCACGCCGGAGCAGAGCACGACCAGTACCGCCACCACGATCGCGGCCACCCACCGCCCGGCGCTGGACCGCCGGGGAGCCGCGGCGGCCGGCGAGGGCGCGTACCCCAGGGGATTGTGCTGTCGAGGCGGCGGGACCGTCGCCGCGCCCCGCGGGGCCAGCGGCGGGCGGGGCTGCGGGGCGGGCGCCACCGTGGTCGGCCGCGGCGCGACCGGCGGGCGCGCGGGGGCCACGGTCGGGTGGGGCTGCGGCCGCGCGGTGGCCGGGACCTGCGCCCTGGCTGCCGGTGCGGCCGGCGAGGAGGGTACGCCGGAGATCGGCCGCCCCCCGCCCCGCGCCTGCTGCGACAGGGCGAGCTTGGCCTGCCGGGCGACGCTGGCCAGGGCCGCGGCGCTCGGCCAGCGGGCCGCCGGGTCCTTCGCCATGGCCCGCTCGACGATCGCCTTGACCTGTGGCGGGATGTCGGCGGGCAGCGGCCGGGGTGCCTCCTGCACGTGCTTCATGGCGATTTCGAGTGGGTTGTCCCCCTCGAACGGCCGCCGGCCGGCCAGGCACTGGTATGCGACCACGCCGAGCGCGTACACGTCGGAGGCGGACGTGGCGACCGCGCCGGTGGCCTGCTCGGGCGAGATGTACGAGGCGGTGCCGAGTACCGAGCCGGCCGCGGTGAGCTGGCCGACCAGGTCGGAGCGGGCGATGCCGAAGTCGGTGAGCACCAACGTGCCGTTGGGCCGGACCAGCAGGTTGCCCGGCTTCACGTCGCGGTGCACGATCCCCTTCTCGTGGGCGGCGTGCAGCGCGTCGGCGGCCTGCGCCAGCAGGGCCATCGTCCGGGCCGGGGTGAGCCGCCCCACCCGGCTCAGCGTCGACGACAGCGCGTCGCCCTCGACGTATTCCATGACGAGGAAGGCGACCTGCTGGTCGCTGCCGAAGTCGTAGACGTCGACCACGCCGGGGTGGTTGATGGTGGCCATCGTCCGCGCCTCGCCGCGGAACCGCTCGGCAAAGCCCGGCTCGTCGAGCAGGGCGGGGAGCAGGCTCTTCACCGCGACCGTACGGCCCAACACCTGGTCGGTGCCGCGCCACACGTCGCCCATGCCGCCGCTGGCGATCCGCTCGTCGAGGCGGTAGCGGTTGCCGAGCTGCACCCCGGGGCTGAGCATGTCAGCGACCCCCGGCGTCGCGGATGGCCGCCGCCATGATCCGGCCGGCGATCCGGGCCGCCTCGTGGCTGCCGCCCTTGCCGGCCCGCTCCAGCTCCACGCAGACCGCGGAGACCGGGGTGCCGTTCTTGTCCAGGGCGAAGCCGATGAACCAGCCGTGGTCGGGGGTGTTCGGGCCGGACTGGGCGGTACCGGTCTTGCCGCCGACGGTGTAGCCGTCGATGGCGGCCGACTTGCCGGTGCCGCTCTCGACCACGTGCACCATCATGTCCCGCAGGTCGTCGGCGACCTGGCCGCTGACCGGCTGGCGCAGCTCACGCGGCTTGGCGGTGTAGTAGCTGGTGGTGCGGTCCGGCGCGAGCAGCTGCTTGACCAGGTACGGCCGCATCTGGCTGCCGCCGTTGGCCACCGAGGCGGCGATCAGCGCGCCCTGCAGCGGGGTCATCCGGACGTCGCGCTGGCCGATGGAGGACTGGGCCAGGGCGGCCGGGTCGGTCGACCCGCCGGGCGCGGTCATGTCACCGGTCCGGCTGGCCGCCACCGGCAGCCCGCCCTCGTTGAGCTGACCGACGGTGAGGTCGTCCTGCTCGAAGCCGAACTGGCGGGCCTTGTCCTTGATCTTGTCGGCACCGAGCCGGACACCGAGCTGGGCGAAGCCGGTGTTGCAGGATTCGGTGACCGCCTCGTCGAGGGTCACCTGGTCCTGCGGGCAGATCGAGTCCGCCGCGTTCCTGATCGGCTGACCCGAGGTCGGCGGGGTCCAGCTCTGCCCGGCCGGGATCTTGGTCTGCTTGGTGACGCCGTTCTCCAGCGCCGCCGCGGCCACCACGATCTTGAAGGTGGAGCCGGGCGGCAGCGTCTCGGCCAGCGCCCGGTTCGCCAGCGGGCGGTCCGGATCCTGTTCGAGCTGGTTGAACGCCTTCGATGCCGCCCCGGTGTCGTGGCTGACCAGTGGGTTCGGGTCGAAGCTCGGCATGGAGACCAGGGCCTGCACCGCGCCGGTGCGCGGGTCGATCGCGATCGCCGCGCCCCTGGTCGCCCCGACCTGGTTGTTCTGCAACTGCTTGAACGCCGTCTCCTGGGCGTTCTTGGACAGCGTCAGCAGCACGTTGCCGCCGCCGGTCTGCTCGCCGGTGAACATGTCCTTCACCCGGTTGCCGATGAGCTGGTCGCTGGTGCCGGCGAGGAAGCGGTTCTCGGTCCGCTCGATGCCGGTGTCGGCGATGTTGACCGGCTTGTAGCCGAGTACGTGCGCGTACATCTCCCCGCCCGGGTAGCTGCGCAGGTATCGCAGCCTGCCGCCAGCGTCCTTGCTGATGGCGTACGCGGTGCCGCCGACCTCGATGTTGCCGCGCTTGCGCTTGTACTCGTCGACCTGGACCCGGCCGTTGTAGTCGCTGTTGCGGTATTCGTCCGCCTTGTAGGCCTGGATCCAGTTCAGGTTCGCGAAGAGCAGCCCGAACAGGATCATCACGACCACGCCGACGCGGCGCAGTGGTGCGTTCACGGCCGGATCACCTCCGTGGGAGCACCGTGCAGCTGTTCCGGCGGTCCGCCCGACGGACGCACCGCCGGGCCGCCCCCGGTCACCGGCCGGCGGGCGCCGTCGGAGACCCGGAGGAGGACCGCGATCAGCAGCCAGTTCGCCATCAGCGACGAACCGCCGGCGGAGAGGAACGGGGTGGTCTGGCCGGTCAGCGGGATGAGCTTGCTGATCCCGCCGACGATGACGAAGACCTGGAGGCCCAGGGTGAAGGCAAGACCGCCGGCGAGGAGCTTGCCGAACGAGTCCCGCACCGCCAGCGCGGCCCGCAGCCCGCGCTCGACGATCAGCAGGTAGACCACGAGCAGCGCGGAGAGGCCGAACAGGCCGATCTCCTCACCGATGCCGGCGAAGATGAAGTCGGTCTGCACCTCGGGCAGCAGGGTCGGCTGACCGCCGCCCGGGCCGGCCCCGAAGAGGCCGCCGGTGCCGAGGGTGAGCAGGCCCTGGACCAGTTGGTAACCCTTGTCGTAGGGGTCACCGAACGGGTCCAGCCAGATCTCCGCCCGGAGGTAGAAGTTGGCGAACGGTCCTCCGACGGTACTCCCCAGCAGGTACGCCAGGTAGGCGCCACCGAAGAAGAGGATCAGACCGATGAGCAGCCAGCTGACCCGTTCGGTGGCGATGTAGAGCGTCACCACGAACATGCCGAAGTAGAGCAGCGAGGTGCCCAGGTCCTTCTCGAAGACCAGGACCAGGAGGCTGATCAGCCAGACCACGAGGACCGGGCCCAGGTCCCGTCCGCGTGGGAAGTCGATGCCGAGCAGCCGGCGGCTGGCCAGCGAGAGCACCTCCCGCTTGCGGACCAGGTAGTACGCGAAGAACGCGAGCAGGGCGAGCTTGGCGAACTCACCCGGCTGGATCGAGAACCCGCCGACCCGGATCCACAGCTTGGCGTTGTTGATCTCGGAGAAGCGGGCCGGCAGCACGGCCGGGATCATCACCAGCACGATGCCGGCCAGCCCCAGCGTGTACGCGTACTTGGAGAGCGAACGGTGGTCCCGCATGATCGCCAGCAGGCCGGCGGCCAGGATCACCGCGCCGAGCGTCCAGGCGAGCTGCCGCCCGCCGGTACCGGCGAAGATGGCCAGGCTCTCCCGATCGGCCGGGGCCGCCTGGGCCAGGTCGTAGCGCCGCAGGAAGCCCACGCCGATGCCGTTCAGCAGGGCGACCGCCGGCAGCAGCGCGGGGTCGGCAAAGGGCGCCAGCCAGCGGATCACCAGGTGCAGGCCGAGGAAGACCAGGCCCAGCGCGGCGGCCGGGATCCAGAAGTCCGGGGTGACCGTGTCCAGCACGTTCGCCTCGACCGTCGCCGCGTACGCCGCCACCAGCACCATGGCCAGCAGGAGCAGCGACAGCTCAGCGTTCCGCCGGGACCGGGCCAGGCGCACGCCAGGCTGCTCGCCCGTCGCGGCGGGCGAGGCTGCCGGTACGGCGGCTGCGGTCACGGATGCGTCCTCGGGGTCGAGCCGACGCTCACTCCGGCGACCGGCAGGCGGCCGGGTCGACCGGCGGCACCGTGTCGGAGGGGACGGCGTCGGGCGTGGTGGTCGGCGACGGCGTGGGCGTCGGCGTGGCCGGGGCCAGCGGGCTCGCGCTGGCGGTCGGGACCACCGGGGTGGCGGTGACGACCGGAGTCGGGCTGGCCGCCGTGGCGGTCTGGCTGGGCGGACAGAGCGGCTTGAGGTTCGGGTTGGCCGGGTCGTCGCTGGTCAGCTCGGCCAGCCGGCGCTCGGCGTCCGGCTCGTTCTTGGCCTGGATGCCCTGCTTGACCTGTTCCTGCGCGGCCAGGGTGAGATCGTCCAGCTTGGCCCCGCTGGTGGCGTGCACGCTGGACAGGTCCAGGCCCGCGATCTGACCCGGCACGCCCCGGAACACGGCGAGCTGGCCGTCCTCGGTGGCACCGACGTAGTACTGCCGCTGGGTGTAGCTCCACCCGGCGAAGATGCCGCCACCGAGGATGACCAGCAGCGCCAACAGCATCGCCGTGGTACGCAGCGGGCGGTGCCCGTGCCGCTCCGGTTCCTCGTCGCGGGCGTCCGTCGGTTCCTCCGGCGCGGCCGGCCGGGGGGCGGAGAGCGCGGACGCGCGGGCCGCCGGGGTGGAGACGTCGGCCGAGGTGGCCATCCCCCGATCCCGGGCGGCGGCGCCGCCGACGATCGGCGACGCCTCGACGATGTCCTGGTCGGTGGCGTCGGCGATGATCACGGTGATGTTGTCCGGGCCGCCGCCGCGCAGGGCGAGCTGCACCAGGCGTTCGACGCACTGCTGCGGGTCGGGGTACTCCCGCATGGTGTCCGCGATGGTGTCCGCGCTGACCACGCCGGAGAGGCCGTCGGAGCAGATCAGGTAGCGGTCGCCGGGCAGCACCTGGCGGACGCTGTACTCCGGGTCGATGTCGCGGCCGTCGAGCGCCCGGGTGAGCAGCGAGCGCTGGGGGTGGCTGCTCGCCTCCTCCGCGCTGATCCGGCCCTCGTCGACGAGCATCTGGACGTACGTGTCGTCCTTGGTGATCTGCGCGAACTCACCGTTCCGCAGAAGGTAGGCCCGCGAGTCACCGATGTGGACCATGCCGAGCTTGCTGCCCGAGAAGAGGGTCGCGGTGAGCGTGGTGCCCATCCCCTCCAGCTGCGGGTTGGCGTCCACGGTGTCGCGGAGCTGCTGGTTGGCGGTGCCGACGGCCGAACGCAGCGCGTCCACGAGGGCGTCCCCTGGGACGTCCTCGTCGAGGGGCGCCATGGCACCGATGACGATGTTGCTGGCGACGTCACCGGCGGCCATGCCGCCCATGCCGTCGGCAACGGCAAGCAGCCGCGGTCCGGCGTAGACGGAATCCTGGTTACCGTCTCGGATCAGACCGCGGTCGCTGTGGGCCGCATAGCGAAGGGTCAGAGTCATGGCCGTAATTCGAGAGAAGTGCGGCCGATCCGGATCGGCACGCCGAGGGGGACGGGGGTTGGTCCGGTGACCTTAGCGCGATCCAGGTAGGTGCCGTTAGTCGAACCGAGGTCCTCGACGAACCACTGCCCGTCGCGCGGCACGAGCCGCGCGTGTCGCGCCGAGGCGTAGTCGTCGGTGATCACCAGCGTCGAATCCTCGGCGCGACCGATGGTGATCTGGGCCTCGCCCAGGGTGATCCGGGTGCCGGCCAGTTGGCCCGCGGTGACCACCAGCTGGTGCGCGGCCCTGCCCCGCTTCACCTTCGCCGGCTTCGCCGCCTGCCCGGCGGTGGCTCCGACCGCGCGCGGCGCGGCCACCAGCCGACCCGACCGGGCCCCCGCGAAGAGGTCCCGGCGGATCACCCCGACCACCGTGAACACGAAGATCCACAGCAGGATGAGGAACCCGAACCGGGCGACGGTGATGACGAGTTCCGGCAACGCTGGTCAGCCGTCCACGCGGAAGGTCAGGGTGGTGGTGCCGAGCTGGACCATGTCGCCCGGGTTGAGGGCGACGGCGGAGACGCGCTGGCCGTTGACCATCGTGCCGTTGGTGGAGCCGAGGTCGGTCAGCACGACCTGGCCGCCGTCGAAGTCCAGCCGGGCGTGTCGCCGGGAGATCCCGACGTCGGGCAGGCGCAGGTTGGCCTGGTCGCCGCGACCGATCACCGTCGAGCCCATCTGGAGGGGGTAGGTGCGGCCGTCGCCCGAGACCAGTCGGACGTTGCGGCCGGCGCCGTGCCCCGGCGGCGGGCCGTAGCCGCCACCCTGGTCGTACGACGGATAGGCCGGGCCGGCCTCGTAGCCGCCGGGCGCGGAGACCGGCGCGACGTCGCCACCGGTGTAGACCTCGGCGGTGACCCGGAACATGCCGGTGTCCAGCCCCTCGCCGCGTTCGATCTCGACGATCACGTCGCCGTAGACCGTCCAGGCCTGCTCGCCGATGAACTCCGCCTGCGACTGGGCCAGCTCCTGGGCCAGCGCGGCGGCGTACGGCGCCAGCCGACTGTGGTCGTAGGGCGAGAGATCGATCACGTAGCGGTTGGGCACCAACGTGCGCCCGCCGGCCAGGATCGCCTTGTGCGCCTCGGCCTCCCGCTGCATGGCGTTGAGGATCTCCACGGGGTGGACCACCCCTTTGAAGACCTTGGCGAAGGCCCCCTCGACCAGGCCTTCCAGACGCTTCTCGAAGCGTTGCAGCACGCTCACCGGCTCCTCCTCGGGTTCCGAGGCAATGATGGTATCCGGACACCGCCTCCGCAGCTCACATGCCGCTCGGCCGGCTGCCGGCGGCCCGTTCGTGACCGGCCCTGCGGTCGTGCTACAGTTTCGACCGCCACGAACGGTGATCGCTCGTGGCGATGACCGGTGACAGCGTAATATGTCCCGGCACCCGCTGCAGGCGGCGGGTGCGGGATGAGATACGGTATTGCAGGTCAGGCCACGGGGAAGTGGCGGAATGGCAGACGCGCACGGTTCAGGTCCGTGTGCCCGAAAGGGCGTGGGGGTTCAACTCCCCCCTTCCCCACCATCACGAGGGCTCCGCGGCTAGCGGGGCCCTTGTGCCGTATCGGGGCGTACCGCAAGTCACGCTATGCTCCGATTCGTTCCCTTGCCCCCTATGGACCAGGAGTGGCGTGTGAGTGTCGCGTTGGTGACCGGCTCTGGCGGTCTGATCGGCTCCGAGGCGGCCCGGCACTTCGCCGGCCTCGGGCTCCACGTGGTGGGCATCGACAACGACATGCGTCGGTACTTCTTCGGCGAGGACGGCTCGACGTCCTGGAGCCTGGACCGGCTCGCCGCCGACCTGGGCGGTGCCTACACCCATTACTCCGTGGACATCCGGGACCGGGACGGCCTGGAGCGGGTCTTCAAGAAGTACGGCTCGGACATCGCCGTGGTGATCCACAGCGCCGCGCAGCCGAGCCACGACTGGGCCGCCAAGGAGCCGTACACCGACTTCGACGTCAACGCGGGCGGCACCCTGAACGTGCTGGAGAACACCCGCCGGCACGCCATCGAGGCACCGTTCATCCACTGCTCGACCAACAAGGTGTACGGCGACCGCCCCAACAGCCTGCCGTTGGTCGAGCTGGAGACCCGCTACGAGCTGCCCGAGGACCACCCCTACCACCAGGGCATCACCGAGGACATGTCGATCGACGAGTCGCTGCACTCGATCTTCGGCGCCTCGAAGGTCGCCGCCGACGTGATGGTCCAGGAGTACGGCCGGTACTTCGACATGAAGACCGCCTGCTTCCGGGGCGGCACGCTGACCGGCCCCGCGCACTCGGCGGCCGAGCTGCACGGCTTCCTGGCGTACCTGATGCGCTGCGTCATGGAGGGCCGGACGTACAACCTCTTCGGCTACAAGGGCAAGATGGTCCGGGACGCGATCCACTCCCGGGACGTGCTCACCGCCTTCGAGGCGTTCTTCCGGGAGCCGCGCTCGGCCCAGGTCTACAACCTGGGCGGCGGTCGTCACTCGAACACCTCGCACATCGAGGCGTTCCGGATCGCCGAGGAGATCACCGGCCGCGAGGCGCAGATCAACTACGTCGAGCAGGCCCGCACGGGCGACCACCAGTGGTACGTCAGCAGCATGGCCCGGTTCGAGGAGCACTACCCGAGCTGGAAGATCACCTACGACGTGCCGATGATCCTCCGCGAGATCTACGAGGCCAACGTCGACAAGTGGGTGCCGAAGGCATGACCACCGGCACCAAGCGGAACGTGCTCGGCGTACTCGTCGACGCCACCGACTACGCCCGGGCGACGGAGGCGGTGGTGGCGGCCGCGCACGAGCGCCGCCCACTGGCCCTGACCGCGCTGGCCGTGCACGGCGTGATGACCGGTGTGCTCGACCCGGCGCACAACGCCCGGCTCAACTCGTTCGACGTGGTCACCCCGGACGGGCAGCCGGTCCGCTGGGCGCTGAACGTGCTGCACGGCGCCGGCCTCACCGACCGGGTCTACGGCCCCGAGCTCACCCTCCGGGTGCTCTCCCGCTTCGCCGACGAGGGCCTCCCCGTCTACCTGTACGGCTCCACCGAGGAAACGCTGTCCCGGCTGGTCCCGGCGCTGGAGCGGAAGTTCCCGGCGCTGAAGATCGCCGGGGTCGAGCCGTCCAAGTTCCGATCGGTGCAGCCGGGTGAGGACCTCGAGATCGCCGACCGGATCAAGGCCAGCGGCGCCCGGCTCGTCCTGGTCGGGCTGGGCTGCCCCCGCCAGGAGGTCTTCGCGTACGCCATGCGGCCGCTGCTGGACATGCCGCTGATGGCGGTCGGCGCGGCCTTCGACTACCACGCCGGCCTGCTGCGCAACCCGCCGGCGTGGATGCAGCGGGCGGGGCTGGAGTGGTTCTGGCGGCTCGGCCTGGAGCCTAAGCGGCTCTGGCGCCGCTACATCATCCTCAACCCGGCCTATCTGGCCCGGCTGGCCGCGCAGAAGACCGGCCTGTGGAAGGCCACCCCACCGCCGCCCGCCACCGAGCGCCCGGCCACCTTCGACATCTGACGCCAGCACGACGTCCGGCGGCCACCCTGAAGGGGGACCGCCGGACGCCGGTGGGAAGAGGTTGGCTCAGGAGACGTTCACCGCGGTGTCGTCGATGACGAAGGAGGTCTGCAGCGAGATGTCCTCCGTGCCGGTGAACTTCAGGGTGACGCTCTGGCCGG
>NZ_JBIAIL010000058.1:0-32691 GCF_042871425.1 Micromonospora sp. NPDC005806
GAAGTGCCTCTCACACGGGGAACCTGCACGACTCGACACCGGGCAGTTTTCCTTACGTGGCAGGCACTTCGCCATATCTACCCACCCGCCGGACATCCAAGATCACGACCGCCGTGAAAGGCCGAGGCTAGCCGCGATCGGCGAGCAGGACCCAGGTGAACGGCTGCACGCCACCCGCCGGGGTGTGGTGCTCAGCCCGGGCAGTGCGGACGACGGTGTAGCCCGGGAACTCCCCGGCCAGATCCTCCGCTCCGTAGCGAGCGGTCGATAGCCCGGAACACTGGGTGGGACCGTCCGCGGCGAACGTGCCGACCACCGCGTAGCCACCCGGGGCGAGCGCCTGCCGCAGCACCTGCCGATAGCGGTCCCGGTCGGCAGGGTCGGTGAGGAAATGGAACACCGCCCGGTCATGCCACAGCCGGTAGCGGCGGGCCGGACGCCACGACAGCAGATCTGCCACGATCCAGTCGACGCGGCGCGCGTCGGGGCCCAGGCGGCTGCGGCTGGCAGTCAGGGCATCGGCAGCAACGTCCAGCGCCGTCACGTCCCGATACCCCGCCCGTAGCAACTGGTCGACCAGCACGCTCGCCCCGGCCCCGACGTCGATCACCGGATCATCGAGTGACAGCCCGGCGTCGCCGATGAGGGCCATCGACGCGTCGGCCTTCGCCTCGAACCAGCTCACCTCCGTGACTGCCCGACCGGAGTAGACCGCGTCCCAGTGCGTGCGCGTGTCGTTCACGCCCACCAGCCTCCCACCGGGCCGCAGTTTTCCAGCAGCACGATGGTCATGACCTACGGCACCCCGCCCAGCCGATTTCGGTCAGTCGGCTGCAGGGCACCAGATCATCCCCCAAACCCGGCTCCCCGTCGCTGACCTCCGCAGCTGTCCACACCACCGGCCCCGACAACGACGGGACCTGGTCCGGGGCATCTCGTTCCCCGGCCTCGACCTGGGCGCTACTATCCTGACCCGGCGGGTGGCGGCGGAGTTCCTGGTCCGCGAGGTGCTGTTCACCGCGACCACCGCCGACACCTTCACCGTGCTGCGCCGCTTCCCACTGACCGGCGGGGACGGTGGGGACGAGCTCGCCGCATTACGGTCGTGATCATGACGCGGTTGTTCGGCCATCCCGGGTACGCACGGTTCTGGACGGCCGACACGGTCTCCACGTTCGGGACGTACCTGACCACCGTCGCGTTGCCGCTCCTCGCGATCGTCGCGCTGGACGCCAGCGATGCCGAGGTGGGGCTGGTCAACGGTGCGCGCTGGACGCCGTACCTCCTCTTCGGCCTGCTGGCCGGCGTGGTGGCCGACCGCCACCGGCGGCGGCCGATCCTGGTCGCCACCGACCTGGCCCGCGCGGCGCTGCTGGCCCTGATCGCGGCGCTCGCGCTGCTCGGCGCGCTGCGCGTGCCCCTGCTGATGGTCCTGGTCGCCGCGTTCGGCGCGCTGTCGCTGCTCTACGAGGCCGCCCACCAGTCCTACCTGCCCCGGCTCGTCCGGCCCGCCGCGCTGACCCGGGCGAACGCCCGGATGGAGCAGAGTGCGTCGCTGGCGCAGACCACCGGCCCGTTCCTCGGCGGGGCGGTGGTGGCGGCGGTCGGCGCGCCGGTGGCGATGCTGGTCGACGCGGTGTCCTACCTGGCCTCCGGGTTGTTGCTGGCCACGATCCGCCGGCCGGAACCGGCCCCGGCACCGGCCCGCCGTCAGCTCGGGCGGGAGCTGCGGGAGGGGCTGTCCTGGGTGTACCGGCACCGGGTGCTGGCGCCGTACGCGCTCACCCTGCACGCCCGCTTCCTCTTCGCCAGCATGGCCTCCACCGCGTTCACGCTCCTCGTCGTACGCGGGCTCGACCCGGAGTTGCCGGCGGAGCGGGCGGCGGTCGGGCTCGGCGTGGTGCTGGCCCTCGGCGGCGTCGGCGCGGTGGTCGGCAACGCGCTGTCCCACCGCGTGGGTCGGTGGGGTGCCGGGCGGGCCATCCTGCTGGAGCGGGTGGTCGAGCCGCTGGGCTGGACCCTGGCCGCGCTCGCGGTGACCGGCACCGCCGGCTGGATCATGGTGGGCGCGGCCCAGTTCGTCGTCTGGCTCGCGCTGGGGATCAGCGGGCCCAACGAGATGGGGTACCGGCAGGCCGTCACGCCGGACCGACTGCAGGGCCGGATGAACGCCACCATCCGGTCGCTGAACTGGGGCATGCTGACCGTCGGCGCGCCATTCGGCGGCCTGCTCGCCGCGCACCTCGGTCACCGGCCGGCGATCCGGGTCGCGGTCGCCGGCATGGCGGTCGCCGCCACGGTCGCCGTCCTCTCGCCGATACGCACCGCCCGGCACCCCGAGGCCGTTCCGGACCCGGAGCCCACTCCGGCCGCCCGGTGAATTCGCTTGCCGGCCGTGACGTCGGCCGGTTGGCTCGGGGCATGGCCGAGGCGGCACCGCCGGCAGGCCGACGCGCTCAACGCGGACTGGATCGGCCGGCACCGGTCGCGGAAGTGACCTTGCCCACGCCCGCCTCGGCTGAGGCGTAGGGGCAGGTCAGCCGCCGTTAACAAAGCGTTAAAGTGGGCGTACGAAGTCGCTCCCCCGACCGGGTGCGGCTTCGTAGTGCTTCACGGGATCCGTGAAGCCCAGCCGTCCCGAACGTTCTCCGGGCCAACCGAATCGGGACGACTGCACCCCCACCGCCCGACCGGCGCGTCCGGCGGGCCAACCCGGAACGGAGTAAGCCACGCCATGAGCGTGACTACGCAGGATCCTGCTGCCCCGGTCGAGCCGGCGGCACCCGCCGAGCACGGTCGCCTCGACCGCTTCTTCGAGATCACCCGCCGGGGCTCGACGGTCAAGCGCGAGGTGCTCGCCGGACTCACCACCTTCGCGACGATGGCCTACATCGTCGTGCTCAACCCGCTGATCATCGGCACCGCCCCGGACAAGGACGGCAACCTGCTCGGCATCGCGCCGGTCGCCGGGGTCACCGCCCTCGTCGCGGCGGTCATGACGATCATGATGGGCATCGTCGGCCGGGTGCCGTTCGCCGTGGCGACCGGCCTGGGCCTGAACGCCTTCGTCGCGTACGCCGTCGCCTCCCAGATGACCTGGGCCGAGGCGATGGGTCTGGTGGTGATCGAGGGTCTGATCATCACCGTGCTGGTGCTGACCGGCTTCCGGAAGGCCGTCTTCCGGGCCATCCCCGCCGAGCTGAAGGCCGCCATCGCCGCCGGTATCGGCCTGTTCATCGCGCTGATCGGCTTCGTCGACGGCGGTCTCGTCCGGGCTGGCACCGGCGTGCCGCTGCAGCTCGGCTCGGGCAGCAACGGCACGCTGCACGGCTGGCCCACCGTCGTCTTCGTGGTCGGCCTGCTGGTCACCGGCATCCTGGCCGCCCGCAAGGTGAAGGCCGGCGTCCTGATCGGCATCGTGGCCACCACGGCCGTCGCGGTGATCGTCAACGCGTTCGCCAAGCCCGGCGGGGCCCTCGTCAACGGCAAGCCCAACCCGGACGGGTGGCGACTCAACGTCCCGACCCTGCCGGACCCGCTGGTCCAGAAGCCCGACCTGCACCTGCTCGGCAACGTGTCGTTCAGCGCGTTCGCGCACGTCGGCGTGATGACCGCGCTGCTGCTGGTCTTCACCCTGGTCCTCGCCGACTTCTTCGACGTGATGGGCACCACTGTCGGCCTGGCCAAGCAGGCCAACCTGGCCACCGAGGACGGCACCGACATGCCCCGGCTGGGCAAGGTGCTCTTCGTCGACGGTGTCGCCGCGGTCGCCGGTGGCGCGGGCAGCGCCTCCTCGGCCACCACCTACGTCGAGTCCTCCTCCGGCATCGCGGACGGTGGGCGTACCGGCCTGACCAGCGTGGTCACCGGCGTGCTCTTCCTCGGCGCGCTGCTGCTCACTCCGCTGGTGACGCTGGTGCCGAGTGAGGCCGCCGGCCCGGCCCTCGTGGTCGTCGGCGCGCTGATGATCCGCCAGGTCAAGGACATCGACTTCACCGACGTGGGCGTCGCGGTCCCGGCGTTCCTGACCATGACCCTCATGCCGTTCACCTACTCGATCACCAACGGGATCGGCGCCGGCTTCGTCAGCTGGGTGGCGATCCGGGTGGCGCAGGGCAAGGCCCGCCAGATCCACCCGCTGATGTGGGCCGTCGCCGTCGCGTTCGTGATCTACTTCGGGATCAACCTGGTCAAGGCCGTCACCGGCGTCAGCTGACCGGTCGTCCGCCGCGCCCCCGCTGCCCCCTGGCCCGAGGCAGCGGGGGCGCGGCGTATCCGGATCATGGGTTAGGGTGCCGTCGCGCGGACACGCGACCGTCGTGGGCGCAGGGGAGATGAGGCCATGGATCGCCATGAGCTTCCTCCGTCATGCCCTTTTCCGGGTCGCGTTTCCTGACTGACTGACCGCGGCCCGGGTCGCTCCACGACCTTGGAGAATTGCGTTGTCGTCAATTGACCTGATCACCGACCGCCTTGTACTGCGTCCCTGGCCGGCCGAGGAGGCCGCCGCCGTCGTC
Organism: Micromonospora sp. NPDC005806; assembly: GCF_042871425.1. Lineage (NCBI taxonomy): Bacteria > Bacillati > Actinomycetota > Actinomycetes > Micromonosporales > Micromonosporaceae > Micromonospora > Micromonospora sp. NPDC005806. The sequence goes on from NZ_JBIAIL010000058.1 coordinate 4,518, forward strand.
GCCGGTGAGCGGCGACCGCACTGGGCGGCGGACTTCCCCGCCGACGGCGAGCGGATGATCGCCGGCCTACTCACCCGGAAGCCGGAACAGCCGCACGGCCATCGCCTGATGATCGAGCGGGAGACCGGCCTGACCGTCGGCGGGATCGGCCTGAAGTGGCCGCCCACCGACGGGTCGGTCGAGTTCGGCTACGGGGTGGTCCCGTCCCGGCGCTGCCGGGGCTACACCACCGAGGCCGTTCGGGCCCTCGTGGCCCACGCCTTCACCCTCCCCGGGATGGTGCTGGTGTACGCCACCGTGGACCCGACCAACGTGCCGTCCGTCCGGGTGCTGGAGAAGGCCGGCCTGCGCCGGGACGGCGTCGTCGACAGCGACGAGGGTCCGCTGCACCGGTACGTGGCCGAGCCGCGCTGAACCGGCCCGGCCCGGCGGCGGGGCGACCCGCCGCCGGGCCGGTCACCGGCCGCCCTCGTTGTACGGATACGCGGAACGACGGGAGGGACATGAGCTACGCGGACGTCAACGGGGTGCGGCTCTGGTACGAGCTGCACGGGACCGGCCGGCCGCTGGTCCTGCTGCACGGCGGGTACGGGTCGGTGGAGATGTTCGCCCCGATCCTGCCCGCCCTCGCCGCGCGCCGGCGGGCGGTCGCGGTCGACCTCCAAGGGCACGGCCGCACCGCCGACGTGGACCGTCCACTGCGGTACGAGTCGATGGCCGACGACGTGGCCGCGCTGCTGCGCCACCTCGACCTGGCCGAGGCCGACGTGCTCGGCTACTCGCTCGGCGGCGGGGTGGCGCTGCGTACCGCGATCCAGCACCCGGACCTGGTCCGTCGCCTGGTGCTGGTCTCCACGCCGTGCCGGCGGCAGGGCTGGTACCCGGAGGTGCTGGCCGCAATGGCCACCCACGACGAGCAGGTCGCCGGGCAGATGCGCGGCACCCCGCCGCACGAGCTGTACGAGCGGGTGGCGCCGCGCCCGCAGGACTGGCCGGGGCTCTGGGCCAAGACCGGCGAGCTGCTGCGCCGCGAGTACGACTGGTCCGCCGAGGTGGCCGCCCTCCCGATGCCGGTGCTGCTGGTCTACGCCGACGCCGACTCGATCCCGGTCCGCCACGTGGCGGAGTTCTTCGGGCTGCTCGGCGGCGGGCACCGGGACGCCGGCGGGGACGGCAGCGACCGGCCGGTATCCCGGCTGGCCGTGCTGCCCGGCCTGACCCACTACGACATCGCCGGCTCCCCGGCGGTGCCGGCCGTCGTGCTGCCCTTCCTCACCCACGAGGTCCGCGCGCCCGAGTGACCACCCGACGGGCCAGCACCCCGCCGAGCAGCACCAGGGCCGCCAGCGTGGTACACCACCAGAACCGGCCGCCCACGCCCCACGGTGGGTTGGCGTCGCGGACCTGTCCGGAGCGGACCACGTCGTCCGCGACGTCGATCGCGAGCACCTGGTCCGGCGCGGTGAGCACGCTGGCCGGCGCCGCCGCCCCCGGCGCCAGCGCCAGCACCCGGATCGACCGCACGTGGCCGTACGCGGTCCGCTCGTCCATCTCCAGTGGCCGGTCGAACCGGGCCGGTGCTGCCGGCTCCGGCCGGTACGCGACCACCAGCGCGGAGCCGTCCGGCCGCCAGCCGAGCAGCCGGATCGTGGTGACCCCGGTGACGGCGGGCAGCTCGAGTGCGCCCAGGTCCCGGCCGGTGGCCGGGTCGACGTGGCGCAGCCGCCACCGGGTGCTGTCCGGGTCCCGGCTGACCAGGGCCAGGCTGCCGTCCGCCAGCCAGGCGCCCTTGCCGGCCAGCCCCGTCTCGGGCGGCAGCGGGAAGGACGAGATGCCCTGCCCGTCGGTGCCGGCGATGAGCACCTTGTCGCCGACCCGCCAGGCCAGCCGGCTGCCGTCGGCCGAGAACGCCACCGGGTTGCCGAAGATCGGCAGCTGCTCGGCCTCGAGCAGGCGGACCGCCCGGCCGGTGTCGAGCCGGACCAGGCTCAGCACGTTCGCGTGGGCGTTGCCTTCCGGGTTGGCCGGGACGGTGTCCCGGACCACCAGCGACTTCCCGTCCGGGGCCCAGCCGGCCGGCTCGGTCATCACGCTGCCGGGCACCACGCTGGGCAGGTGCCGTGCCACCCCGTCGACCAGGTCCACCAGGTCGATCCGGGGGTGCTCGCTGGACCCGCCCGGCACGGCGATCCGCCGGCCGTCGGGGGAGAGCAGCACCTGCTCGCCCGCCGGCGCCTCGTAACCCACCCGGTAGGTGCGGTAGCGGTCCGCCTCGGCGCCCACGATGCCGATGGTGCCGTTCTCGTCCAGCAGCCCGGTGAGGCCGCGCGCCTGTCCGCTGAAGATCACCGACGCCGGACCGAGCCGGGGCCGGTCGGTGGCGTGCAGCGCGCCGAGCACCGGAAGGCCTATCCGGTCCGGCAGCGTCGGGCCGTCCGCGCCGGCCGGCGCGCTGCCCTGGCCCCCGCCGCCGCGCCCGACCAGCGGCACCAGCGCCACCAGCACCAGGACCGCGGCGACGGCCGCGGCCATCCGCCGCCGCGTCCGGCGGGCGGTCCGCACCGCCCGGTCGTGCACCGGGTACGCGGGCACGTCGGCCACCGCCTCCCGCAACGCCTCCCGCAGCCGTACGCTCATCGCCCGCTCCTCTCCGGGGCCCGCTCCACCAGGTCGGGGACGAGTTCGCGGAGCCGGCGTACGGCGTCGTGCCCGTGCCGCTTGACCGTGCCCAGCGAGCAGCCCAGCACCTCGGCCACCTGTGCCTCGGTCAGGTCCTCGTAGAACCGGAGCACCACCACCGTCCGCTGCCGCGAGGGAAGCCGGCGCAGCGCCGCCACCACGCTCAGCCGCAACGCGGTGGCCTCGGTGTGGTCGCCGCCGCCCCGCTCGGCCGGTGCCGGGTCCAGCCGTTCCGCCACCCGGCGCCGACGCCACCAGGACACCTGCTGGTGGTACATCACCCGGCGCACGTACGCCTCCGGGTCGCCGTCGCGGATCCGCCGCCAGTGCCGGTACGTCCGGGCCAGCGCGCTCTGCAACAGGTCCTCGGCGAGCTGGTGGTCCCCGGTGAGCAGGTACGCGGTCCGGGACAGCGCGGGCGACCGCTGCACCACGAACTCGTGGAACGTCTCCGACATGCCCACCCCCTCGCCCTCTACAGACGCCGTCCACCCGACGAATGGTTGAGGACGGTGGTCGTTTCGTCGTGGGCGGGTGCGGAGCCGGTCCGCACCCGCCCGATCGGGGTCAGATGGCGAAGCCGCCGTCGACGTCGACCACCGCCCCGGTCACGTACCCGGCGTCGGGGCCGGCGAGGTGCGCCACCACGGCCGCGATCTCGTCCGGTGCGGCGTACCGGCCGAGCGCGGTGAGACCGGCGATGGCCCCCGCGTTCGGCCCGTCCGCCGGGTTGGCGTCGGTGTCGGTGGGACCGGGGTTCACCAGGTTGACGGTGATGCCCCGGGGCCCCAGTTCGCGGCCGAGTCCCTTGGTCAGCCCGACCAGCGCGGTCTTGCTCATCGAATAGAGCGCCAGGCCCGGGAAGGGCGCCCGGCGGGCGACGTTGCTGCCGATGCTGATGATCCGGCCGCCCTCGCCCAGGTGCCGGGCCGCCGCCTGCGCCGCCAGGTACGGCGCCCGTACGTTGACCGCGAGTGTCCGGTCCAGCTCGTCGGCGCCCACCTCGTCGACCGGCCCGACCAGGAACACGGCCGCGTTGTTCACCAGAATGTCCAGCCGACCCAGGTCGGCGACCGTGCGGTCCACCGCCGCGCGATCGCCGCACCGATGCCCCGCCCGCCGCCCGTGACCAGGGCGACCTTTCCGTCCAGTGTCGTCATGGGACCAGCCTCGTCGGCCCGCCGGCCGGGGTCTGGCGGCGATCGGACGACGCGTTCGCCGGCTCGGCTCACCGGTCGTCGACGGGAGGACCGCACCGCGGGTGCGGTCAGGTCAGTCGGCGGGCCAGCCAGGGCAGCAGGGTGTCGCCCTGCAGTCGCTGGAACGCCCGGACCGTGGGGATGCCGGGCGGCGGTGGCAGCCGGGCGCTGTCCAGGAAGAAGCCGGCCAACCCGGCCAGCACCCCGGTCACGTCGGCCGGGTCCACGTCGGCGGTGAGCGGCCGGGCGCGCAGCAGCGCCTCCGGGTCGTGGCCGCCGTGCACCTGCACGTTGACCAGCACCAGCAGGCTGTCCAGCCAGGCCGGACCCCGGCAGGCCCACGGCCAGTCGACCACGCTGACCGTGCCGTCGGGGGAGATCAGCAGGTTGTCGGCGCGGATGTCCAGGTGGCACAGGGTGTCCCCGGCCAGCGCAGCGAGCCCGCGCTCGGCGGCGACGCACAGCTCGGGTAGCCGGTCCCGGGCCCACGGGTCCAGGTCGGCCGGCGGGTTCTCGGCGATCCGCCGCCAGCCGGCGAAGTCGTACCGGAGCTGCTCGGCAGCGGTGGGGGCCGCCGCCACCGACGCCGGGGTGAGCGCGGCGGCCATCGTCTCCAGGGTGGACAGCACGGCGGCCAGTTCGTCGGGGTCCCAGGGGGTCAGCGGGTGCCGGCCCTCGACGTCGGTGAAGACCAGCGCCACCCAGTCACCGTCGTCGTAGCTGCCGAGCAGCCGGGGCGCGGGAGTGCCGGGCGGCAGGGCCGCGGCGACCAGTGCCTCCGTCCGGTGCAGGTGCGGGCTGCGGTCGTTCTGGGCCGGGCTGACCGCCTTGACGAAGGCCCGCCGGCCGCCGGCGGTACGCACCCGGTCGGCGGTGCCGGGGGAGTAACCGCCGGTCTGCGAGGCCGCCGCCGCCACCCGGTCGCCGAGGATCTCCTCGACCGCCGCCCGGACGTGGCCGGGCAGGTCGGTCCAGCGGATCCGGGCCTTCGTCGCGTTCGTCACCACCCCACCGTGCGGGAGCCCGCCCGGCCGGGGCAAGCGATTACCGCGCCCCGACGGTGTAGCGGAGGACAACCCTGAGACCGGGCGGAATCGCAATCCCGGGCGCCCACCCCTGCTGCCGGCTTAGCATCGGTGCGTGCCTCTGGACCGCCGCAGCGCCCTGAGCGCCGCCGCCGCGGTGGCCGCCGGGCTTGTCGGAGTTGCCGCATGCGACTCGCCGAGCCGCCCGTCGGCCGCGCCTGGGTCGGGCTCGGCATCACCCTTCCCGTCCCCCGCCAAGTCGGCCGGAGCCGTCCCCGGCCACGCCTCCGTACCGGGAGAGATCAACAGCGGGCCACGGGACCGGCCGAACGTGGCGCTGACCTTTCATGGCCAGGGGGATCCGGCCCTGGCCCGCGAGCTGCTGGCCGAGCTCGAACGAGGGAATGCCCGGGTCACCGTTTTCGCCGTCGGATCGTGGTTGGCTGACCAGCCAGCGATGGCCCGGCGGGTCCTCGACGGCCGGCATGAGCTGGGCAACCATACCGAGAACCATCGCGACCTCAGCCGGATGGCCCCGGCCGAGGTGTTCAATGAGATCGACGCATGCGCCCAGCGGATCAGAAAGCTCACCGGCTCGATCGGCACCTGGTTCCGGCCCTCGCAAACCCAGCACGCCAACGCGCTGATCCGCGCCAATGCCAACCGGGTGGGCTATCCGACCTGTGTGTCCTACGACGTCGACTCGCTGGACTTCACCGACCCCGGCTCACCGGCGGTGGTGCGGACGACGCTGAGCCAGGTCCGGCCCGGCTCGATCGTCAGCCTGCACTTCGGCCACCGCGGCACCCTGGCCGCCATCGGACCGATCCTCGACGGGCTCCGCCAGCGGGGCCTGCACGCCGTGACCATGAAGGAACTGATGGGCTGATGCTCGTCTTCCCATGGCCAACTACGAGGGGATGGCCGGGGGCACCGCGCTGTGGCGGACGCCGCCCGGCCGGGGCAATCGGTTACCGCGCCGCGGCGGTGTAGCGGAGGACGACCACGCCACTGTCGAAGGGCCGGGTGTCGACCAGGGTGAACCGGTGCGGCTCGAAGCCCCGGTCGGCGAGCGGGACGCCGCTGCCGACCACCACCGGGTTCAGCTTGACCACCAGTTCGTCGACCTCGCCGAGGAGCTGTCCGGCGAGGTGCCCGCCGCCGCACAGCCAGATGTCGCCGCCGGGCCGTTCCTTCAGCTCGCGGACGAAGGCCACCGGGTCGCCGTCGACGATCTCCACCTGCGGGTCGTCCGACGGGGGCAGCGAGCGGGCGAAGACGTACTGCTTGAGGTGGGCGTACGGGCTGGTGACGCCCATCTTCAGCGCCGGGTCGTAGGTGGCCCGCCCCATGAGCAGGGCGTCGAAGCGGCCGGCCGGCGGCGAGGCGATGCCGTACTGGGCGTGGGCGAAGGTGGGGAAGGTCTGGGGCCACTCGGCGGTCAGGTAAGCCGCCACGTCCGGCTCCAGCGGGAGGAAGTCGTAAGACCCGTCGGGGGCGGCGATGAAGCCGTCGAGGGTGCTGGCGACGTAGTACACGAGCTTGCGCAAACCGACTCCGATGTTCGGGCTCAACCACGACGGCCGTCGTGGTTGGATCAGAATGTACAACACCTGTCGTGGTTGTTGCTAGAGTGCTGGCATGGCCAGGAATCCGGAACGCCGTATCCTGCTCGCCGACGCGGGGCTGCGGGTGCTCGCCGCCGCCGGCGCGCGCGGCCTGACCCACCGCGGGGTGGACGCCGAGGCGGGCGTGCCGACCGGCACCGCCTCCAACTACTACCCGTCCCGCGCGGCGCTGCTCGCCGGCCTGGCCGAGCGGATCTTCGACCGGATGGCCCCCGACCCGGCGGTCCTGGCCGACCTGGGCCGGCGTGAGCCGTCCCTCGCCCTGATGACCGACTATCTGCGCTACATCGTCGAGCGCACCACCCGCGAGCCCGACCTCACCCGGGCCCTGTTCGAGCTGCGGCTGGAGGCGTCCCGTCGGCCCGAACTGCGTCGCGCGCTCGGCGACGTGCTCCGCCGGGGATACGCCGACGACGTGGCCTTCCACGTGGCGGCCGGGCTGCCCGGAGGGGCGTTCGAGGTGGCCCTGCTGCACTACGCGGTGGACGGGCTCCTGCTCGATCAGCTCACCACCTCCGTCGACGCCGGGTTCGACGTCGACCAGGTGGTTTCCGCCCTGGTCTCCCGCCTGGTCGGGTCGGCGGCCGGCTGACGGCGGTCCGCCCAGGTATGCCCCCCGACGCAGCGGGAAACCGGCGCGGGACGCCCCTGGGGAGGAGCGACGGATGACGGATCGCGCCGAACTGACCATCGGTGTGCTCGGCTCGTACGGCGGACGCAACCTCGGTGACGAGGCGATCCTCAGCGGTCTCCTGGCCGACCTGCGGCGACAGGAGCCGAACGCCCGGATCATCGTCTTCTCCCGGAACCCGGCGCACACCGCGCTGGCCCATCCGGACGTGGAGGCGGTGCCCTGGGAGGGGGTCAGCCGGGTCGACTCGTCGCAGATCCTGGGTCAGCTCGACCTGCTCATCCTCGGCGGCGGCGGCATCCTCTACGACCGGGAGGCCCGCCGGTACCTGCGGGTGGTCCGGGTCGCCCAGGAGCGCGGCCTGCCGCTGCTCACCTACGCGGTGGGCGTCGGCCCGCTCAGCGACGGGGTGGACACCGGCATGGTGCGGGAGACGCTGGCCGGGGCCACCGAGGTGACCGTGCGCGACCAGGAGTCCCGGATGGTGCTGGAGGAGTCCGGGCTGCTCAACCCGATCACCGTCACCGCCGACCCGGCGTTCCTGCTGGAACCCGAGGAGTTCCCGGCGAGCTGGCTGACCGAGGAGGGCGTGCCGTCCGGCAAGCGGCTGGTCGGGTTGAGCGTCCGGGAGCCGGGCCGGGCCGCGGAACGCCTCGACGTGGACGGCTACCACCGGCTGCTCGCCCAGATCAGCGACTTCCTGGTGCACCGGATCGACGCGTACGTGCTGTTCGTGCCGATGGAGCGTGACGACATCCGGCACTCGCACGGGGTGATGTCGCACATGGTCGCCGCCGAGCGGGGCCGGGTCCTGCACAACGACTACACGCCCCGGCAGGTGCTCGGCCTGATGAAGCACTTCGACCTCGCGGTCGGCATGCGCCTGCACTTCCTGATCTTCGCCGCCATGATGGGCACGCCGTTCCTGCCGCTGCCGTACGCCGGAAAGGTCTTCGACCTGGCCCAGCGGCTCGGGGTGCCGGCGCTGCGCGGCGTGGAACGCGAGGTGGAGGGCCCGTTGCTGGCCGAGGTGGACCGGTTGTGGGACGAGCGGGAGGCGCGGGCGGAGGAGACCGCCCGGCTGGTGGCCGAGGTGTGTGAACAGGCCCGGGGCACCTCCCAGGTCACCCGGGGTGTGTTGGAGAGCCTCCGGTCGCGCGCCCTGAGCCGGGCCGGTGCGATCTGAGGGCGGGGTCAGACCGCCGGACCTCGCCAGGCGTACATCCACGGACGGCCGGGCTGGTCGACCGACTCCAGTTCGTAGATCTGGGCCCCGGCCAGCCCCTCGGGGCCGATGTGGTGATGGGTCAGCGGCGGCCGGTCGTTGCCGTCCAGCTCGACGGTGACCGTCTCGCCGTCGGCCGCGCCGCCCACCAGGGGGATCTGCACCGTTGCCATGCGCCCATCCTGCCCCGGAGATCGCCGGTGCGCAGCGGATAGCGGGGCAGCGGGCCGGCCGGACCCGGGACTAGGGTCCGGGGATGGCGGACACGACGATCGACCCCACGCTCGGTCCGGTCCTCGCCCGCACGGGTGACGAGCGGGCCGTGCTCGAATCGTTCCTCGACTTCCATCGGGCCATCGTGCTGCGCAAGGTGCGCGGGCTCCCGCACGACGAGGCGAGCCGTCGCCTGGTGCCCTCCCTCACCACCCTCGCCGGCCTGCTCAAGCACCTGGCGCTGGTCGAGCGGAACTGGCTCCCCTGCCTGTTCGCACCGGGGCCGGGCGACGTCTACCTCACCACCGAGGAGGAGGCCCGGGCCAGCTTCACCCTCGACCCGGGCGAGACCGTCGAGACCCTCGCGGCCGCGTACGAGGCGGCCTGTGCCCGCTCCCGGGACGTCGCCGCGCGGTTCGACCTGGACCACGTGGTGCCGCACCCGCAGCTCGGCGAGGTGTCGCTGCGCTGGGTGCTCGTCCACCTGATCGAGGAGACCGCCCGGCACGCCGGGCACGCGGACATCCTCCGCGAGCTGACCGACGGCGAGACCGGGGCGCTCTGAGCCGGGTCAGTTCCGGGGCAGCAGCCCTGGCGGATACTCCATCCCGTCGTGGGTGCAGGCGGCGGCGGCCACCCGGGCGGCGTACCGGGCCGCGTCGAGCGGGGACGCGCCGCGCAGCCGGGCGGCGATCAGGCCGGCGGCGAAGGCGTCGCCCGCGCCGTTGGTGTCCACCACCGGGGCGGGCGGGGTGGTCGCGGGCACCCGGACCGGCGGGGTGTCCGGGGCGTGCAGGGTCGCACCGGCCGCCCCACCGGTCACCAGCACGGTCCGGGGCGTCATCCCGGCCGCCACCTTGCCGGCCCGGTCGCCGAGCCGGACGTCGCTGACGAAGACCAGGTCGGCCGCGTCCGCGAAGGGACGGTGGTAGTCGTTCTCGCCGTCCCAGTCGTGCAGGTCGGTGGAGAGCGGCACGCCGTCGGCGAGACCCGCGCGCAGGACCGGCAGCGCCTCCCGGGCCCAATCCATGATCGACACGTGCACGTGCGCCGCCTCCCGTACCAGGGCGGCCAGCTCCGCCTCGGCGAACGGCGCCGGCCCCGAAAACCCACGCGGATCGTAGAGGGACATCCGGCGGCCGGCCGGATCCACCATGTTCACCGATCGGCGGGTCCCGGCCGGGGCGTCGGCCAGCACGGTGCGTACCGACGTACGGGCCAGCGCCGCCCGGACCACGTCGCCGGCCGGGTCCGCGCCCAGCACGTCCACCAGTGCCACCCGCAGGCCCAGGGCGTGCGCGGCGAGCGCCACCCCGGCGCCGGTGTTGCCGATCCGCAGCTCGATCGGGGGTACGGCCAGCGAGTCGGCGGCCGGCAGCGGCAGGGCGGGCACCTGGGCGCGGATGTCGACGCCGAGGCCACCGATCACGAGCAGATCGACCATGGCGCCGACAGTAGTCCGCCCCGGCCGCCTATCCTGGCCCCGGGCGTCGTCGAGGGGGAGTGCGTGCTGGTCATCCACGGGTTGTGGCTGCCCGGCCTCGGGCTCGCCGTGTGGGGCGAGGAGAGCACCCTCCCGGCCCGGGCGCCCCGCCGGCCCGGCCGCGCCCCGCGCGAGCGGCCGCACCCCTTCGCCGCCGACGTCGCCGCCCTGGCCGCCGCGCTCGGCGGGCCGCCGGCCGGGTCGGCCTCCGTGCTGCTCACCCTGCCCACCCGGGCCGGCTCGCCGGTCGACTCGCCCGAGCTGGTCCGGACCACCGTCGGGGAACCGGTCCGCGGCCCGGTCACCCTCGCCGGCTGGCGGGTCCCCGCCCTCGCGTACGCCCCGGACGCCGCGTACGCCCTGCTCCGGGACCTGGACCCGGGCGTCGCCGTGCCGGGCGCGAGCCTGCGCCACCTCGCCGAGCTGGCCGAGTTCGCGGTCGACCTGGTCAGCCGCGGTCGGGTGCTGCCCGGAGTGATGGCCGATGCGGCCGCCGAATCCGCCGGGCCCGACCCGGTGTCACCGACCGCGTCGCCCGGTTCCGCCGCCGGGAGCCGGCGCGGGCGGGGCCCGGGCGACGCCGAGCGGCCCCGCCGGCACCTGCGCCCGGTGGACGACTCCGACGTGGTGACCGCGCAGGCCGTCTGGCGGCCCCTGCTCACCGGCTCGGACGCGGCCTGGGCGCGGTCGCTCGCCGGTGCCCTGCCCCCGGCCGCCCGCGCCGCCGTCGAATGGGAGATCACGACACCCGCTGCCGCGTCCGCACCGGAGGTGGCGGCCGGAGCGGACGGCGGCGCCGAGCCGGGGGAGCTGGTGGCCGACGCCCTCGACGCGCTGACCGACGCCGCCGCCCGGGCCGTCCTCGCCGACATCCGGCTGCACCGGGGGATGCGTCCGGGCGGCCCGGTGCCCCGCTGGCTGGCCGCGCTGACCGGAACGGAGCCCGGGTTCACCACCGGGCCGGACGCCCTGGAGCTGCTCCGCACGGAGCTGGACGCCTGGCAGCGCGACGCGGCCGGCGGCGCGGTGCGGGCCGCCTTCCGCCTGGTCGAGCCGGATGTCGACCCGGTGGCCGAGCTGGTCGAAGGGGGCGCCTGGCGGGTCGAGTTCGGCCTGCACCCGGCCGACGAGCCGGGCCTCGTGATCGACGCCGCGCAGGTCTGGCGGGGGCCGGCGCGGGCGCTCGCCGACCGGGGGGTCGACCCGCAGGAGACCCTCCTCGCCGAGCTGGGCCGGGCCAGCCGGCTCTGGCCGGAGCTGGACGACGCGCTGCGGACCGCCACGCCGGAGGGGATGGAGCTGGACGCGGAGGGGGCGCACCGGTTCCTCCGGGAAGGGGCGCCGGTGCTGCACGCGGCCGGCTTCGGCGTGCTCCTGCCCTCCTGGTGGCGCCGGTCCTCGGCCCGGCTCGGCGCCCGGCTACGGGCCCGCAGCCGCACCGCTCCCGGCACGGTCGCCGCCGCCTCCGCCGGGCTCGGGCTGGACGCCCTGGTGGACTACCGCTGGGAGGTGGCCCTCGGCGACCAGCCAATGACCGCCGACGAGCTGGCGTCCCTGGCCGAGTTGAAGTCCCCGCTGGTCCGGCTGCGCGGGCGCTGGGTGGAGCTGGATCCCAACCGGCTGGCCGCCGGACTGCGGCTGCTCCGCTCGGTCGGCGAGCTGACCGTGGCCGACCTGCTGCGGATGGGCCTGAGCGGGGCCGACCGCCCGGACGGGCTGCCGGTGCTGGCGGTGACCGCCGACGGGGCGCTGGGCGAACTGCTGGCCGGGGAGGCGGAGCGGCGGCTCAGCCCGGCCGACCCGCCGGCCGGGTTCGCCGGCACGCTGCGGCCGTACCAGCGGCGCGGGCTGGCCTGGCTGGCCTTCCTCCAGTCGCTCGGGTTGGGCGGGATCCTCGCCGACGATATGGGGCTGGGCAAGACCGTGCAGCTGCTCGCATTGCTCGCCGGGGATCCGCCGGAGGCCGGGCCCACCCTGCTGGTCTGTCCGATGTCACTGGTCGGCAACTGGCAGCGGGAGGCGGCGAAGTTCACGCCGGGGCTACGCGTCCACGTGCACCACGGCGCGGAACGGGCCCGGGGCGAGGAGTTCAGCAACGCCGTGCACGCGGCGGACCTGGTGCTCACCACCTACTCGGTGGCCGCCCGGGACGCGTACGACCTGGCCGGGACCGACTGGCACCGGGTGGTGGTGGACGAGGCGCAGGCGATCAAGAACGCCGCCACCCGGCAGGCCGAGGCGGTCCGGTCGCTGCCCGCCCGGCACCGGGTCGCGGTCACCGGTACGCCGGTGGAGAACCGGCTCGCCGACCTCTGGTCGATCATGCAGTTCGCCAATCCCGGCCTACTCGGCCCGGCCGCCACGTTCCGGAAGAAGTTCGCCGAGCCGATCGAGCGGCACGCGGACGCCGAGGTGGCCGGCCGGCTGCGCCGGATCACCGGCCCGTTCGTGCTGCGCCGGCTCAAGACCGACGCGTCGATCATCTCCGACCTGCCGGAGAAGCTGGAGATGGAGGTGCTCTGCAACCTCACCGCCGAGCAGGCCGCGCTCTACCGCGCGGTGGTCGACGACATGATGGCCCGGATCGAGTCCAGCGACGGGATGGAGCGGCGTGGCCTGGTGCTGGCCACCATGACCCGCCTCAAGCAGGTCTGCAACCACCCGGCGCAACTGCTGCACGACGGCTCGGCCCTGTCCGGCCGCTCCGGCAAGCTGGAACGCCTCGAGGAGATCGTCGACGAGGTCCTCGCCGCGGGCGAGAAGGCCCTGCTCTTCACCCAGTACGCCGAGTTCGGTGCCATGCTGCGCGGGCACCTGTCCGCGGGTACCGGCCGGGAGGTGCTGCTGCTGCACGGCGGCGTCGGCAAGGCCGACCGGGACGCCATGGTGACCCGGTTCCAGTCCCCGGACGGCCCGCCGCTCTTCGTCCTGTCGCTCAAGGCCGGCGGCACCGGGCTGACCCTGACCGCAGCGAACCACGTGGTGCACGTGGACCGGTGGTGGAACCCGGCCGTGGAGGACCAGGCCACCGATCGGGCGTTCCGGATCGGCCAGCGCCGCCGGGTGCAGGTGCGCAAGTTCGTCTGCGCCGGCACCGTCGAGGAGAAGGTGGCCGCCATGATCGCGGACAAGCGCAGCCTGGCGCAGCGGGTGGTGGGCACCGGCGAGCAGTGGGTCACCGAGCTCTCCACCGAGACGCTGCGCGAGCTGTTCGCGCTGGAGTCCGGGGCGGTGGTCGAGTGACCACACCGGACGGACCGGCCCGGTTCGCGGACTTCGGCCCGCCCCGGCGGGTCGAGGGCGGGCTGAAGGCGCGCAGCACCCGGGGTGCCATCGGCCGGTCCTGGTGGTCCCGGCGGTTCCTGGAGGTGCTGGAGTCCTTCGCCCTCGGCACCCGGCTCACCCGGGGTCGGGCGTACGCGCGGCGGGGCCAGGTGCTCCGGCTCGACGTCGCGCCCGGGCTGGTCACCGCCAGCGTGCAGGGTTCCCGACCCGACCCGTACCCGGTGCGGATCGGGCTGGCGGCGTACCCGGACGAGGTGTGGGACCGGATCGAGGCGGAGCTGGCCGGGCAGGCGTTCTTCAGCGCCCGGCTGCTCGCCGGGGACCTGCCGCCCGAGCTGGAGGAGCTGTTCGCCGCGGCCGGCGCGCCGCTCTTCCCGGCCACCGTGGACGAACTCGACCAGCACTGCGGCTGCCCCGACTTCGCGGTGCCGTGCAAGCACCTGGCGGCCAGCTTCTACCTGCTCGCCGAGGCGTTCGACGCGGACCCGTTCCAGCTCCTGCAGTGGCGCGGCCGGAACCGGGCCGAGCTGCTCGACCGGCTGCGGACGCTGCGCGGCGCCGGCGCCACCCTCGACGCCGTACCGGCCGACCGGGCGGCGGCGCCGGGCGGGCCGGCCGGCCCGACCTACGGCGCTGCCCCACCGGAGCCGCCCGTCACCGGTGCGGCGCGGGTGCTCGGCGGGCTGCCGGCGATCCCGCCGACCGACGCGGTGGACCGGTTCTGGCTGGCCCCGGTGCCGCTGCCCGACCGGCCGCCCACCCTGGCGGCCGGGCCGGAGCTGCTGCTGCGCCAGCTCGCCCCGCCCGGGGCCGAACTGGGCGGACCCGGCCTGGTCGAGCGGCTGCGCCGGGCGTACCGGGAGTTCGGCCGGCCCCGGCCGGCGGCCGACCCGGAGCCCGGGCCGGACTGACGCCGCGCGCCGGCACGGTCACAGCCAGCGCCTCCGGAATCGCCACATCAAGCCGGCGTTGGCCAGCAGCACCATGGCGCAGATCGCGCCGGCCAGCCGGCCGGCGAGTACGGTCATCGCCGGCAGCGAGGCCCACAGCACGATCGTCAACAGCATCAGGTACCGGCCACGGCGGGCCCGGGCCCGGGAGTCGAGCCGGGCGAAGAACTGCGGGTCGCTCTCCCGCAGCTGGCGGGTGATCTGCTCGAACCTACGCTGATCCTCTTTGCTGAGCATGGCGGTGCCTTCCCCTCACGGCTTCAGCGGTTCGGCGGCTTACCCGCAACGGCGGCGGGTCACGCGCCGCTCCTCCCGCTACTTTCGCCGGCCCGGACGGCACCGCGGATCTTCCGGTCGGACGACCTCAGTGAGGGCTCATCCGTGGCTTAAGTTCCCTGTGCGTCGAACGGCGCGAACAGCACTCCGGCGACCGAAACGTGACGTCGCGGCCCTCGCCGCCCGGGTCCGCCCTGCTCCGGACGCCGACGCCTGGGCCGGGGCGTACCGCGCGCTCGCCTCCCCACCGCCCATCTGCACCGCGGTCGTCACCGACGACGCCCACCTCCTCCGCGCCCGCACCCCCTGGCTGACCGACCGCCGCTGTGGTGGTCAGCGGAGGGGGCGGTGGAGGATGGCCGGGCGGGAGCCGGTGGGGCGGGGGCGGCCGGGACGGGTGAACCAGGGCCGGGTGCCGGCCCAGCGGCGCGGGCGGCGGTGGTGCCACGGAGGTTCGGTGCCGCCGGTGTGGCGGGCCCCGTCGTCCCTGGACATGGTCAACCCCCGCTCTGGCGCGAGCGCGCCCTCACCGGGTTCAACGAGTGCGGCGCCGGGGAGGTCGCTGTCGCCCGGCCGTCGGTCAGCACCCGCGCCGGGGGAGCGGGAGTTGGCCGGGCAGCAGTTCGGGGATGAGCCTGATCCCGGCCGCCCGTAACGCCGCGATCAGCGCGTTCTGCACCAGGTAGGAGTCGGGGAGCTGCCAGCGGGCCTGCTCCGGGGCGACCGCCCAGCGCACCGTCCCCTCCGGCAGCCGGGTCGGCGGCGCCGCGATCCACGAGCCGGGGCCGTGCCGGACCACGTGGAAGCAGTGCTCCAGCTCCGGCCGGAGCGGGTCGCCCGGGCGGACCAGGAACATCCAGCGTCCGGTCGGGGTGACCAGGACCGGCCCACGTACGCCGAATCCGGCGGGATGGGTCGCGACGGCGTCCAGCACCCGCCGACCGAGGTGCGCGGCGACCTCCAGCACGTCGAACGAGCGCCCGGTGGGCAGCAGCACCCCGTGTGGTCGGTCCCGCCACCAGGTGGCCACCCGGGCCGGGTCGGCGCTCGCCGCGTGCTCCCAGTCCTCCAGCGCCGGATGGCAGCCGATGGTCGGACAGCCGGCCCGGCCGCACACGAAGCGGTGGTCGGCCAGGCAGGCGCCCGGGGTGACCTCCCAGCCGTGGACCGCGTACCGGATGGCCACCCGGCGCAGCCGGACCCGCTCCAGAGGCGACAGGTGAGCCACGCGCGGTCCGACATCGCCCCACATGTCCGCCATCCCCTCGTGTCCTCACCGGACCGTCCACACGTAACACTTCGAGCGCCGTCACCGCCGTAACCCATGTTCGTTGAGTTGACGAACGGCTGATGCAACTTGCACGGAAACTACGAGGACTGGCCGTATGGGTGACGCACAGACTGTGCGACCAGGACAAATCTGAAACTGACGGACTGCTGCGGTGGTCGACCGGGGGGATCAGCCAGACGCGCGGGCAGGGGGAGGGTGCAAGATGGACGACTTACCCATAGGCCGTCGGGTGGCATACTGGCGCGGCCGGCGCAAGATGTCCCAACAGGTCTTCGCCGACCGGCTCGGCAAGTCGAAGAGCTGGGTGGACAAGGTCGAGCGCGGCGTACGGCGGCTGGACAAGTTCTCCGTCGTCTACGAGATCGCCGACATCCTCCAGGTCGACGTCCAACTCCTGCTCGGCAAGGATCCGGAGCGGCGTACCGACGCCCTCAACTGCATCGACCAGGTCGAGGTGGAGGAGATCCGGGCCGCGCTGGAGCGGTACGACTCGATGAGTGCGTACTTCGACGCGGCGCCCTACCCCCCGCCGCTGGCCGACATGCGCAAGGCGGTCAGCCACGCCTGGCTCACCTACCAGTACGGCCGGTACGGCATGCTCACCCGGGCGCTGCCCAAGCTGCTGCGCGACGCCCAGGCCGCTGACGCCGGCTACGGCGCCGATCAGGCCCGGGAGGCGGCCCACCTGCTCGGGCAGGTCTACCAGATCGCTTCCTCGGTGCTGCGCAAGCTCGGCGAGTGCGACCTGGCCTGGCTGGCCGCGGACCGCTCGATGGCGGTCGCCCAGCGGGCCGACGACCCCCTGCTGGCCGGCATCGCCACCACCCGGGTCTGCAACGCGCTCGTCGCGATGGGCCGGCCCCGCCCGGCGCTCGAACTCAACGTGCGGATCGCCAACCGGCTCGCCCCCGGCGGCGGCAACGACGTCACCCCGGAACGCCTCTCCGTCTACGGCATGCTGCTGCTCCAGGGCGCGATGGCCGCCGCCCGGATCGGCGACTCCGCCACCGTCGACGACCTGCTCAGCGGCGCCAAGGAGGCGGCCACCCTGCTCGGCGGCGACCAGAACCACTACTGGACCTCCTTCGGCCCGACCAACCTGGAGCTGCACCGGGCCGCCGCCGCGGTCGAGCTGGGTGACGGCGGCCGGGCGGTGGAGACCCACCACCGCATCGCCGACCCGGCGTTCAACGCCCTGCTGCCCGAGCGCCGCGCGCACCACCTGCTCGACATCGCCCGGGGCTTCGCCCAGATCGGCGACGTCGCGAACGCCGGGGAGATGCTGCTGCGCGGTGACCGCCTCGCCCCGTCCGAGATCCGCTGCCGGCCGATCGCCCACGAGGTGATGTCGGACGTGCTCCGTCGCACCCGTGGTGCGCCGCCTCCCCCGATTGCGGAGTTGGCTGAGCACATGGGAGTCGGAGTATGAGCGCGGCGGCGCCGGTCGGATGAGCGGTCCGCACGCCAGCAACGGGCACCGTCGGGTGCTCTACGTCATCGCCTGCGGTTCGCCGCTGGCCCGTCACGTGGGCCGGCTGGTCGACCTCGCCCAGCCCGAGGGCTGGGACGTCTGCGTGGTCACCACGCCGGACGGCGCGAAGTTCGTCGACCGGACGGCGCTGGCCCGGCAGACCGGTCACCCGGTACGCACCCACTACAAGAACCCGGGCGACCCGGACGTGCTGCCCCCGGCGGACGCCATGCTGGTCTGCCCGGCGACGGTCAACACGGTCAACAAGTGGGCGGCCGGCATCACCGACACGCTCGCCCTGGGACTGCTGGTCGAGGCGCAGGGTCTCGGGGTGCCGATCGCGGCGGTCCCGTACACCAACTCGGCGATGGCCGCCCACCCGGCGTTCCTCGCCGGCGTGGCCCGGCTGCGGGAGTGGGGCGTGCGGGTGATCTTCGGCGACGACGTCGTACCGCTGCACCCGCCCGGCACCGGAGAGCGGCACCTGGACGCCTTCCCCTGGGCGGTCGGCCTCGCGGCGCTGCGCGGCACGTGGCACCCGGTCGCCCCGGTCGGCTGAGCGGCCCCGGACGGGCCGGCGGGCCCGCCCCCGCCGGCCCGTCCGGCCAGCCGGCGATCGGGGCCGGCGTGGCAACCACCGACCCGCCGACGACGGCTAACCCGCCGGGTGGTGCTTCCGTCCCGAGCCCTGAGCGGGCCCCGACGCCGGTAAGCTGGCCGGCCGTGAGCACAACCGGATCCCCGCGCACGGTCGCCGACGTGGTGGCCGCGCTGGACCGCCGCTACCCGCCCGCCTGGGCCGACGAGTGGGACCGGGTCGGCCTGGTGCTCGGCGAGCCCGCCACCCCGGTGCGCCGGGTCGCCTGCGTGATCGACGTGGTGCCGGAGACGGTGGACGAGGCGCTCGCCGTCGGGGCCGACATGATCGTCGCGCACCACCCGCTGCTGCTGCGGGGCGTCTCCTCGGTCGCCGCGACCACGTACAAGGGCCGGATCGTCCATCGGTTGATCAAGGCGGACGTCGCGCTGTACGTGGCGCACACCAACGCCGACGTGGCCGACCCCGGCGTCTCCGACGCCCTGGCCGCCCGGTTCGGGCTGACCGGGCTGCGCCCACTGCACCACCCGCGCCCCGGCTCGCCGGCCGACGGCCCCGGGCGGGGCATCGGCCGGATCGGCGAGCTGCCCACCCCGATGACCCTGGCCGAGCTGACCCGCCAGGCCGCCGCCGTGCTCCCCGTCACCGCCTGGGGAGTTCGCGCCGCCGGGGATCCCGGGCGTATGGTTCGTACCCTCGCCGTCAGCGGTGGCTCGGGGGACAGCTTCCTCACCGAGGCCACCGCCGCCGGGGTGGACGCGTTCCTCACCGCCGACCTGCGCCACCACCCCGCCGGTGAGCACCTCGCCGCCGGCGGCCCCGCCCTGCTGGACGCCGCCCACTGGGCGACCGAACGACCCTGGTTGGACGACCTGGCCGCCCACCTGCGGGACGAGCTGGGCGTCCAGACCGTGGTGTCCGACCTGGACACCGACCCGTGGACCGTGCACGCCGCCGCACCCCGACCGGACGACAAGGAGCCCCGACCGTGAAGGCTGACCCGAAGGTGCAGCGCCGCCTGCTCGACCTGCAGGCGCTCGACACCGCCCTGGCCCAGCTCGCCCACCGCCGCCGGACGTTGCCGGAGCTGGCCGAGCTGGAGGCGCTCGCCCGGGAGCTCTCCGCGCTCGAGGACGAGCGGGTCCGCGCCCAGGTGGCCGTCGACGACCTGGACCGGGACATCGCCCGGCTGGAGAAGGACATCGACCAGGTCCGGGCCCGCAAGAGCAAGGACGAGGCGCGGCTGGCCTCCGGCAGCGGCCCGGCCCGGGAGCTGGAGGCGATCCAGCACGAGCTGGTCTCGCTGAACCGCCGGCAGGGCGACCTGGAGGACGCCGAGCTGGAGCTGATGGAGCAGCGGGAGACCGCGCAGGGTGTGCTCGACGGCGTCGAGCGGCGGATCGCCGAGGCCCGGGACCGGCGCGCCGCCGCCGAGCAGCGCCGCGCGGAGAGCCTGGCCGAGATCGCCAAGGAGGAGGAGTTCAAGCGCGGCGCCCGCCAGCCGCTCGCCGGTGACCTCCCCGCCGACCTGGTCGCCCTCTACGACCGGATCCGCGAGGACACCGGCCTCGGCGCGGCGCTGCTCACCGCAGCCCGCTGCGGCGGCTGCCGGCTGGAACTCTCCGGCGCGGACCTGGCCCGGATCCGCAAGGCCGCCCCGGACGAGGTGGTCCGCTGCGAGGATTGCCGGCGGATCATGGTCCGGACCACCGAGTCGGGGCTGTAGCCGTCGTGGCGGTGCGCGCGGTCGTGGTGGAGGCCGACGGCGGGTCCCGGGGCAACCCGGGGCCGGCCGGCTACGGCGCGGTGGTCCGGGACCCGGAGACCGGCGAGGTGCTGGTCGAACGCTCCGCGGCGATCGGCACGACCACCAACAACGTCGCCGAGTACCGGGGCCTGATCGCCGGGCTGGAGGCCGCCGCCGAGTTGGGCGCGGTCGAGGTCGAGGCGCGGATGGACTCCAAGCTGGTGGTCGAGCAGATGTGCGGCCGCTGGCAGATCAAGCACCCGGGGCTGCGGCCGCTCGCCGCGCAGGCGGCCGACCTGGTCGGCCGGTTCGCCAGCGTACGGTTCAGCTGGGTGCCCCGGGAGCGCAACAAGCACGCCGACGCGCTGGCCAACGCGGCGATGGACGCCGCCGCCGGCAAGGCCCCGGCCCGCCCGGCCGTGGAGTCGCCGCGGATCGTGGAGCCGCCGCGCGAGGTGGCCGGCCCCGACTCGGCCGCCCGCGCCGCCGCCCGCGAGGTGGCCGCCCGGGCCGCCACCGGCCGGGCCACCGGCACCGACCCGGCCACCACGCCCGCCTCCTGGGAGCCGCGTCCCACCGAGGAGGCCACCCGGCTGATCCTGGTCCGGCACGGGGAGACCGAGCGGACCGTGCAGAAGCGCTACTCGGGCCGCGCCGACGTTCCGTTGACCGACCGGGGCCGGGCCCAGGCCCGGACCACCGCCGCCCGGGTGGCCGCCCTGGCGCCATCGGCCGCGGCCGTGGTCAGCTCGCCGCTGTCCCGGTGTACGGCGACCGCCGAGGCGATCGCCGCACTGGTCGGCAACCCCCCGGTACGCCCCGACGACGACCTGATCGAGTGCGACTTCGGGGCCTGGGAGGGGCGCACCTTCGCCGAGGTACGCGAGGGCTGGGCGGGGGAGTTGGACGCCTGGCTCGCCTCCACCCGCATCGCCCCGCCCGAGGGCGAGTCGTTCGCCGTGGTCGCCGAGCGGACCGGCCGCGCGGTGGAGCGGCTGCGCTCGGCGTACCCCGGGGAGACCGTCGTGGTGGTCTCCCACGTCTCGCCGATCAAGCTGGTGCTGCGGGACGCCCTGGCGGCCGGCGACGCCTTCCTGCACCGCCTCTACCTGGACACCGCCGGCATCTCGGTGCTGGACCTGTACCCGGATGGCGGCGTCGCGGTCCGCTCGGTGAACGACACCGCGCACCTCGCCGACCTCTGAGTTCGCTGGTCCGGCCGCCCGTTGATCGCCGTTCGGCGCACGTGGGTGGCCGCTCGGCGCATCGGGGTCGTCCAGCCGAACGTGACCGCGTTCACAGGGTCGTAGCCTCCGGCCGTCACATGGCAAGTTACGACTTCCCGGAGGTGTGTCACATGGCTGCACCAGAACCGGAGGCGCCGGCAACGGCGCGATCCAGGGCGAAGGACCACAGTCCCTGGAACTGGTTGCTCTTCATACCGATCGTGGTGCCGCTGATCCCGGCCTTCTTCAACGCTGACTCACCCCGGCTGTTCGGGTTTCCGCGTTTCTACTGGCTGCAACTGGCCTGGATCATCCTCGGCGTGGCGACCACCACGCTGGTCTACCAGATGACCAAGAAGCGGGGTGATCGGTGATGTGGCGTGACCACCTGACCGAGATCATCGTCTTCGCGATCCTCTTCCTGCTGGTCAGCGCGATGGGTTTCGTGGCGGCCCGGTGGCGGGCGCCGCGCGATATGGCGCACCTCGACGAGTGGGGGCTGGGCGGCCGCAGCTTCGGCGGCTGGATCACCTGGTTCCTGGTCGGCGGTGATCTCTACACCGCGTACACGTTCGTGGCGGTGCCGGCGCTGATCTTCGGGGCCGGTGCGGCGGGCTTCTTCGCCGTGCCGTACACGATCGTCATCTACCCGCTGGTGTTCCTGGTGCTCTGCCGGCTCTGGTCGGTGTCGCACCGGCACGGCTTCGTCACCCCGGCCGACTTCGTCCGCAACCGCTTCGACTCGCCGATCCTGGCGCTGCTGGTCGCGATCACCGGCATCGTGGCCACCATGCCGTACATCGCCCTGCAGCTGGTCGGCATCGAGGCGGTGCTCAAGACGATGGGCGTGACCGGGGAGAGCGCGCTCGCCCGGCACCTGCCGATCATCATCGCGTTCGCGATCCTGGCGGCGTACACGTACCAGTCCGGGCTGCGCGCGCCGGCGCTGATCGCGTTCGTCAAGGACTCGCTGATCTACATCGTGATCCTGGTGGCGGTCTTCTACCTGCCGTACAAGCTGGGCGGGTGGGGCCACATCTTCGACGCGGCGGACGCCAAGTTCAAGGCGAGTCCGGCACCGGGTGACGGCATCCTGCTCAACGCCAACAACCAACTCCAGTACGTCACCCTGGCGTTCGGTTCGGCGCTGGCGCTGTTCCTCTACCCGCACAGCATCACCGGCGTGCTGGCCAGCAAGAACCGGGACGTGATCAAGCGGAACATGTCCGCGCTGCCGGCATACAGCCTGCTGCTCGGGCTGATCGCGCTGCTCGGCTACATGGCCATCGCGGCGGGCGTGAAGCCGCTGCCCGGCGCCAAGGCCGGCAGCGTCGACGGCAACACGGTGGTGCCGCTGCTGTTCGACAAGCAGTTCCCGGACTGGTTCGCGGGCGTCGCGTACGCGGCCATCGGCATCGGCGCGCTGGTGCCGGCGGCGATCATGTCGATCGCGGCGGCCAACCTGTTCACCCGCAACATCTACAAGGAGTACCTGAAGCGGGACGCCAGTCCGGCGCAGGAGGCGAACGTTTCGAAGATCACCTCGCTGGTGGTGAAGGTCGGCGCGGTGGCCTGCATCGTCTTCCTCGACCCGCAGTTCTCCATCGACCTGCAGCTCATCGGCGGCGTGATCATCCTCCAGACGCTGCCGGCGGTGGCGCTGGGCCTCTACACCCGCTGGTTCCACCGGGGCGCGCTGATCGCGGGCTGGGTGGCCGGCATGGGCCTGGGCATGTGGATGCTCTACCAGGTCGCCAACCCGGCCACCGGCAAGAAGCACTTTGCCGGGTCGGCGTTCCCGCTGGAGAAGTTCGGCTTCGACACCCCGAAGACGATCTACGTCGGGATCGTGGCGGTGCTGGTCAACCTGGCCGTCGCCGCGCTGCTCACCCTGGTGCTGCGGGCGGCGAAGGTGGCCGACGGGGTGGACGGCACCACCCCGGACGACTACTTCGCCGACGAGGGCGACCCGCGGGTCACCCCCGGCCCCGAGCGCGACGCGGACTCCGCCCGGGAGCCGGTCGCCTGAAAGCAGGGGCCCCCTGTCAACGCCTCGCGTTGTACAGGGGGCCCCTCCTCACACTCGGTCCCCAACCGGCGCCGTCAGCGGCGCCGGTTGCGCGCGTCCAGGGCCTCGTTGAGCCGGTGCAGCAGGTCGGCGAGGGTGTCCCGGTCGTCGCCGGTCCAGCCGGCCAGGAGGTCGCCGTAGAGCCGGGTGCGGGCCCCCCGCACGGCGGCCATCCGCTGCAGGCCGGCGGGGGTGGGCGAGATCACCGTGCCGCGCCCGTCGGCCGGGTCCGGGGTACGCACGATCAGGCCGTCCCGCTGCATGGCGGAGACCTGCCGGGTGACCGTGGAGCCGTCCAGGTTCAGCTTCGCGGCCAGCGCCGAGACGTTCTGCGGGCCGGCGCTGTCCAGGTGCCGCAGGATCACGTACGCAGCCCGGTCCAGCACCCGGTGCTCGGCGGTGCCCGTGGCCCGCCGGGTCGCCTCGCCCAGCCGCATGAGCAGCGCGACCTCGGTCTCGATCCGCCCGAGTGTGGCCTCTGCCCGACCCGTTCCCGTCGTGTCGTCGTCCCTCATAGCTGTATGATACAACCGAATTACCTGTACGATACAGCTATCTGTCTGGAGGCGCGGAGTGGATCGGCGATCCGAACCCAACCGCAGTGCCATCTACGCCACCACGCTGGTGGCCTTCCTCGCCATCGCCGGCATCGCCGTGGTGGACCCGATCCTGCCGGCCATCGGCGAGGCGATCGGGGTCACCGCCTGGCAGGTCGAGTTGCTGTTCACCGCGTACATCGCGGTGATGGCGGTCGGCATGATCCCGGCGACCCTGGCCAGCGGGAAGTTCGGCTTCAAACCCGTGCTGATCACCGGCGTCTCGGTGGTCGGCCTGGCCGCGATCCTCGCGTCGTTCAGCAACGACATCGTGCAACTCTCCGCGCTGCGCGGCGTCTGGGGGCTGGGCAACGCGATGTTCTTCGCCACCGCCATGGTGGTGCTGGTCAACCTCGCCAACGACCGGGAATGGGTGGTCGGCCTCTTCGAGACCGCGCTCGGCCTCGGCTTCGCCGTCGGCCCGCTGATCGGCGGCCTGCTCGGCGAGGCGAGCTGGCGGCTGCCCTTCTTCGTTTGCGGCGTCTTCATGGTGCTGGCGCTCGCGGTGGCGTCCCGCAAGCTCCGCGAGCCCGCCACCAAACTGCCGCCGGTGAAGGTGGGCTCGATCTTCGCCACCTACCGCAAGCCGGCGTTCATCACCCTCTGCGTGGTCACCGCCGCGTACAACTTCGTCTTCTTCGTGGTGCTCGGCTACACGCCGCTCTTCCTGCACCTCGACGTCATCCCGCTGGGGTTGGCCTTCACCGGCTGGGGCCTCGGCCTGGCCGCCGGCATCCTGGTGATCGGCCACCGGCTGGCGCACCGGATCGGCGCGGTGCAGACCGTCGGCGTCGCGATCGCCGGCCTGCTGGTCTGCATGGTCCTCTTCGCCACCTCCACCGGCACCGCCATGTCGCTCGTGGTGCTGGTGCTCGCCGGCCTGTTCATGGGCCTGGCCAACGCCAACCTCACTGACCTGGCGCTCGGCCTCGGCTCCAGCGACCGGCGGGTCGCCACCGGCGCGTTCAACCTGGTCCGCTGGGGCGCCGCCGCGCCGGCCCCGATCATCTCCGGCAAGCTCGCCGAGCACGGCCTGGCCCTGCCGTTCTGGGTCGGCTTCGGGGTGCTCGCCGTGGGCGTGCTGGTCTACCTCGCCTTCGCGCACGTGATGGCCGCCGGCTACGGCGAGCGGCTGCTCTGGTCCCGGTGGAACTCGGCCGCCCGGAGCAACGAACACGCTCCGGAGGAGCCGGTCGGCGAGGCGTACTGACCGTCCTCCCCCCTGGTCGAACCGCCCCGGCGCAGCTGCGCGCCGGGGCGGCTCGGTGTCCGGGGAGGGTCAGCGCAGGGCGCGCCAGAGAAGGTAGAGGCCGATGGTGGTGCCGAACACGACGATGAGGGTCTTCAGCACCACCGGCGGGAGCCGGCGGACCAGCCGGGCGCCCGCGTACCCGCCGACCAGGGTGGCCGGCGCGACCACCGCGACGTCCGCCCAGTCCACCGGGCCGAAGAGCGCGAACACCACCAGCGTGGTCAGCCCCACCACGGCCGAGAGCAGGTTCTTGATGGCCGACACCCGGGCCAGCGTCGCGTCCAGCACCAGGGCCAGGCCGGCCACCAGCATCACCCCGAGCGCCGCGCCGAAGTAGCCGCCGTACACCGTGCCGAGCCCGACCATGGTCTGCACGGTGAGGGTACGGCGGCGCGGGCTGAGGTGGGCCGGGTGGCCGACCAGCCGGCGCAGCGGATCCTGGAAGGCCAGCACGGCGGTCGCCCCCAGCACCAGGAACGGCACCACCAGCTCGAACGCCCGCGCCGGGGTGGCCAGCAGCAGCACGCAGCCGACGACCGTGCCGAGCACGGCGGTGGGCAGCAGCCTCCACAGCTCTCGACCGGGCGGCAGGTCCTGCCGGCTGCCGGCGACGCTCGCCACGTAGCCCGGGAAGACCGAGACCGAGTTGCTGACGTTGGCCGGCACCGGCGGCAGGCCGGTCGCGAGCAGCGCCGGGAAGGTGATGAGGGAACCGCCCCCGGCCACCGCGTTCACCGTGCCTGCGGCGAGACCGGCGGCGACCAGCAGCGCGGCGTCGGAGAGGTCCATGGTTACGGGAGGCTAGTACGTCGCCCTCCGGGCCGCCGTCCGCGGGACTCAACCTTTCGGCACCCTGCCGCGTCGGGCCAGGCGAAGGGTCGACGGAGGGAGCGTGCCGTGCGGGGTCACGACGGGGGCCGAGGGGTGACTGATCCCGAGTTCCGCGAGTTCGTCGAGGTCCGCTACGCCGACCTGCTGCGCACCGCGTACCTGCTGAGCGGTAGCCGCGACACGGCTCAGGACCTGGTGCACGAGGCGCGTGCCGGCCCGGGCCGGCGGGCACGCCGTCCTCACCGATCAACTGCTGGTGGCACCGGTGCGGGACAACGCGACCCAGGTGGAGGCCGACGGGGTCGGTATTCACACGGCAGCGCCGATGTACGCCGGCTTCGCGATCCTCACCGTGCCGCTGGGCGCGGAGGTGACCCTGCACGTGCTGGACGCCAACGGCAAGACCCTCGCGACGCAGCCGCTGCGGGAGCCGGCGTCGGGGGAGCGGATCTTCAACGAACGGCTCACGTTTGACTGGTAGCGGAGGTGCTGCGGCTGGAGCGGTCGTGCGCGGGCCGCTCCTGCTCGGCTCGCCGACCGGCGCCCGTGGGCGGTGGCCGTCGCCGGGCGGGCCGGGGTGGAAATGGGCGGGCCGGCCCCGTCGTTAGGATGAAGAGCGCGACGGACGAGTCGACCGGGCGGCCGCGTCGACGGGCTGCGGCCCGTTGCCGAGGAACGTCCGGACTCCACAGGGCAGGGTGGTTGCTAACGGCAACCCGGGGTGACCCGCGGGACAGTGCCACAGAAAACAGACCGCCGGCCCTAAACGGGACGGTAAGGGTGAAACGGTGGGGTAAGAGCCCACCAGCATCCCGGGTGACCGGGATGGCTTGGTAAACCCCACCCGGAGCAAGGCCAAGAAAGGGTCGTCACCGCAAGATGACGGTCCGCGCAGACGATCGAGGGCTGCCCGCCCGATGTCTGCGGGTAGGCCGCTGGAGCCTGCCGGCGACGGTAGGCCGAGATGGATGGCCGCCGCCGACGTGCCTTCGGGCCGCGTCGGTCACAGAATCCGGCGTACAGGTCGACTCGTCCGTCGCCCACCAGGTCGCAGCCTCGATCAAGGCTGCGACCTCGCCGTATGTAGGGCCGTCTATGGGCGTTGGCGGTCATCATTGGTTCGCGTCTGACGCCCTGGAGACGCCCTCACGCCCTGTGGACGCCCTGATCTTGGCCCGCGAGAGCTTCGGTTTGGAAGGCGAGGATCACCGCCCGGAGATCCCGAGACGCCTGCTAGTCGCAGGGGAGTGGGTCACAGCTCGTGTCCGCTCATGAACCTTCCCGGCGCCGGCGGCCGGATGGCTGGGTTTAGATCCAGCGCGGAGAGCCCATCGATGGCGGTTAGCGAGCCCAGCGCGTAGGCTGCCCGTGGGAGGTCGCCACAGTGATCCTCTTCCCCGAGCCCGCTGTTCCGCGCGAGGAACCCATGCGCGGGTCTGAACCAAAGGTCAACTTCTTCCTGGAGTCGACGCGCGACATCGCAGTCCTCAGCCGCGCCACGATCAACGACTGGTACACGCGATTTCCCGATGCCGATGGCTCCTTCAGGGAAAGCTCCGCAGCACTGATGACCTCAACCACCAGACGGCTCTTGATGAGTTGTTCGTGCATGAGCGGCATCACCATCAACTTTGAGTTCTTCCCGAGGCGCGCTGAGCCGGGTGCGGAGGGAGACCGCATCGTGGGCATGGGTCCTCCCATTGGCGGGTGGGTCAACTCCGGCGAGCGGTTGCGGGTAGCCCTCAATGGGAAGGCCGGCAGTCGGTACGACCTGCGGGCCAAGCCCTTCGCGCCCGTCGTGGCGGTCCACGACAGCTTCTGCTCCTTGGACCAGGTGATGGACGCCCTTTACGGGAGCGAGCAACTGGTGATCGCCACCCATGAACTCACCCGGGCAGGCAACGGCTTTTTTGGACGCTCCTCTGCGAATCTGGGCAAGAACCGGCGAGTGTCGTGTGTCTTCGTGATCCAGGGCTGGCTGCCGTGCGCACCAGAAGATGCCACCATCTATCGGCTTGACAACCCCTTCGCGGACGGACAGGCCTTTCCCTGAGGACCTGCTACAAGCCGACCACCGATTCACCGAGGTTTCCCGCGACAACAGACTCTTTGCCTTCGATTGGCGTCCGCCCCTCCAGCGCAGCCCTGACACTATCGCCGCCGCAGACGCCCCGCCTCGGTCAGGAGAGCCAGCAACCAATCCCCGCGGAGAGGCGGAGCCGGCGGCTGGTTGAGGTCAAGGGTGAGCCTTCACTCCGGATGGCTGTGCGATCAGGCGGCGCTGACCACCTGATCCGTAGCCTCGGCCGGACTGTCCGGCTCGGTGCAGGAGTGTCGGCAACTGCTGATCGCGGCGCTCTACTCGTCCGCTGCCGCGTCGGTCCGTCCAGCGCCGTTGCTGTCATCCGTTGCTAATGAGGTTTGCCGGGTCGGTTGCGGCAGACTCGGGTCCGGTAGCCGCTGGCGGGTGAGCACTCCCCGTTGCAGGACGCGTGCAGTC
>NZ_JBIAIL010000059.1:0-29763 GCF_042871425.1 Micromonospora sp. NPDC005806
ACCGCCACCACCAGCACAAAGCCGAAAGGCGGCACGAAGAAAACGAAGACTTCGAATAACCCGAGGCCACGCCGCACAGGTTAAAGATCAAGCTAAGGCGTGTTTCATAAGCCGGTCAGAGCCACTCGCAGATGATGACGATGGTCAGGACGGCCTGGAATCGGACGGCCAACTTGTCGTAGCGGGTGGCGACGCCGCGATGGCGTTTGAGCCGGGCGATGCCGTTCTCGACGGCGTGACGCATCCGGTAGAGGTCTTTGTCGAACGCGGGTGGGCGACCGCCGCGGGAGCCTTTGGCCTTGCGGTGGGCGTCCTGGTCCTTCTTGCTCGGGATGCATGCCTTGATCCCGCGTGAGCGCAGGTAGCGGCGGTTGCCACGGCTGGTGTAGGCCTTGTCGGCCAGGACCAGATCGGGGCAGGTCCGGGGTCGGCCCACCCCGAGGCGGGTGACCCGGATGCGGCGTAGGACCGGGATGAACTGCGGGCTGTCACCACGGTGCCCGGCGGTCACGACCATCGACAGAACCTTCTGTCCTTGCTCGCAGGCCAGATGGGTTTTGGTGGTCAGTCCGCCACGGGACCGGCCCAGCGCGTGATCGGCGGGCTCGTCGTGCACCCCGCCGGGTGACTCCTTCTGCAGGTGGCCGTCGATACGGGCGCCAGCGGCATGTTGATGGGCGCGACTGGTCATCGAGTCCACGCTGACCGTCCAGGCGATCCGGCCTTCCGCGTCACCGGCGGCCTGCGACGCGGACAAGATCTTGTCCCAGGTTCCGTCACGCTGCCAACGGCGGAACAGGCCGTAGACCGTCTGCCAGGGACCATACTCGGCCGGGACGTCGCGCCACGGCGACCCGATCCGGATCCGCCACCGGATCCCGTCAATGAGCTGCCGTCTGTCCCACTTCGGCGGACGGCCATTGCCCGACACGGCAGGCAGCAGCACAGCGAGCCGCTGCCACTGAGCGTCGGTGAGGTCGTGCCGCCTCGTCACCGCTAAGGTGGCCACGAGGTCTCCGGTGTGAAGTTCTAGCTTGGTCGCTGAACCATCTACCGGAGACCTCTTCAACTATCGACCACCGCCACGCCGTGACCCATACCGGCAACCACGACTTCTGAAACACGCCTTAGGTGGACGATCCCTGGCGAAGCAACCCCTCGGCGTCAGGACGTGCCGCCGAAGTCCGGCACGGTCAGCGAGCCATCCGGGCCGAGCGGGAAGCCCGGATTCCAGGCGATCTCCCACAGGTGACCGTCCGGGTCGGTGAAGCAGCCCGCGTACCCGCCGTAGAACGTCTCCCGGGCCGGCCGGGTGACGGTCGCCCCGGCCTCGGCCGCCCGACCCAGCAGCTCGTCGACCTCGTCCCGGCTCCGCACGTTCTGCGCCAGGCCCACCCCGCCGAACCCGTCGGTGCCCCGGTCGTCCAGGCCGGCGTCGTCGGCGAGCTTGTCCCGCCCCCACAGCACCACCGCCAGGCCGCCGGCCTGGAAGAACACGGTCTCCTCGACCTCCTGGCCGCGCCACCCGAGGCGCTCGTAGAAGGTGCGGGCCCGGGTCAGGTCGGCGACGCCGAGGGTGATCAGACTGATGCGCTGGTCCATGTCGGCGACCGTACCTCCGCCCCGGGCCCTGCGGGCGACACCTGGTTCGACGGCGCCTCCACCGATCAGCCACCCCGAACGAGCCGAAACCTGCCGATGCCTGAGCGTGTCCTTCCCGGACACCGGCGGTTGTACAGGGTGGACGTGGAAGCCCCTCATGAGCGAGGCGACTTGGTGACGGCGAAAGACGGTGCGGCCCGTGGCTGGCGGGCCCGGTGGGTCGGACGGGAGAACGAGCGGCGGCGCACGGCGTACGACACCGCTCTGGACGCCTGGCGCCGCCGCGACGAGGAGTTGCGCCAGCTCTACACCGAGGCCGAGGAGCCCACTCAGCCGGCGAAGCCGCCGGCGGGGCTGCCCGTGCAGCTCGACGACGACGAGATCATGCTGGCCGTGCAGCCCTCGGCGGAACTCGTCGAGGTGACCGCGCGGCACCTCAACGGTCTGCCCACCGCGGAGCTGACCGTCGTCCCCGTCGAGGACGGGTCGACCCGACTGCCGAAGGGCGTCAGCGTGGTCGACGCCGGCACGGCGGTGGTGACCGACCGGCGGCTGATCGTGCTGGGGCGCGACGAGCAGGAGGAGTGGCCGTACGCGCAGGTCGGCGGGATCGCCCACCACCCCGGCGACCCGCTCACCATGCTCCACACGAAGCGCCCGGGCCGGATCCGGGGCGTGCGGGTGCCCCGAGCCGCCGCGTCCGCCTTCCGGCTGCGACTCACCATGGCCTACGCCGACGCGACGGGAGCGCGCGCGGCGCTGCTGGACCGCCTCGACGACACGGTGGTGGACCACTGGCACGACCAGCCACCGGTCCCGACGCCGGCCACGCCCGCCGACGCCCCGCTCACCGCTCGACTCGTCCGGCCGGCCCTGGTCACCGCCGCCGCGGTGGCGCTGGCCATCGCCGCGGTTGCCAGCGTGGTCCACGGGTCCGCCCCGGACCGGCCCGTGGTCGGAATGGAGGTGGACGGCGGCACCGGGGTGGAACCCACCGACCCGGGGGTCCCGTCCGCATCCAGCGGTCTCGGCGCACCAGGCAGCGCCACCGCTCCCCCCACCGCCGGCACGACGTCCGATCAGCTGCCGGGTGCGCCACCCGGCACCGCCGCACCCATCTCCACGACGCCCACGCCGGCCGCTGGCCAACCACCGGGCCAACCCTCGTCGTCGCCGAGCGGGACGGTGAGTCCCGCGCCGAGCCCGTCCACCTCACCGAGCCCCATCCCGGCCGACCGCTGCGGGGCACCGCCCAACCCGTACGGCTACAACTACTGCGGCGGCTCCTACGTCAACAACCCTGCCTCGGACGTGTGCGACTACTTCGCCTGCGTCGACAACCTCTGGGACGGCAACGGGAACCTGGTCCAGTGCGAGGACGATCTGATCAGCAGGACCGGTATGAAGGGTGGGGGGTGCGCCGGCCATGGCGGCACCCGACGCCCGGTCTACGCCGCCTGATCGGGTCCGCCCTCACTGCCCACGGCGCGCGTCCGCAGCGGGAACAGCCCACCGAAGACCAGCGCGGCGCCGACCGGCAGCAGATCCAGGTCGACCGCGATCGCGACGAACCCGGCCAGCACCAGCACCGGCCCCCACAACGGCAGCAGCCGCAGCACGACGGCCCGGACCAGCAGCGCCAGCAGGCCCAACTCGAACAGCATCGGCCCGCCCAGCAGCACGACGTCCGGCGGAGGCACCGCCTCGGCGAAACGCGGGAACAGGTCGCCGAGGATCACGAAGATGAAGCCGGCCGCGCCGATCAGGCCGGCCACCGCGGCGATGTCGTCCACCGCCCGCAGCCGGGGCGAGACGGTACGCAACAGGCCGTGCAGCCCCACGATCAGCGCCCCGAACGCGACAATGCCGAACAGGAACAGGGTGTGCCCGGTGTTCCACGCCCAGGCACCCTTGTCGCTCTGCCCGTCCAAGCGGTCGACCAGGCGCAGGAGGCCGTAGCCGAGCAGCAGCAGCGAGGCGGTCACGCCGGTCGGCCGCAACCAGGGGTACGAGGTACGCCGCGGCGTATCGGTGAGTGTCATGGGCTCAGCCTGGCCGCCGGATGGGCCGTGGACATCCGGGTCGAACCCGTACCCGTCCCGGACCGCCCGACCCCGATCCGGCTGAGGGTTAATCGTTCGCCGTCCCGGGCCGTCCGGCGTTACCGTCCGCCCGTGTCCCGCACCGTGACCCTCGTCCTGGTCGACGCCGCCGGCGCGCCGCTCGGCGCCCTCCCCCCGTACGACGTGCCGGAACCCTGGTGGCAGCACGTCGGCGCCATCGTCGACGAAGCCCGCCGCCGGCACGGCGTCGACGTGGCCGTGCTGCGGCTGCTCGCCGCCGACCGCCCCGAACCGCCCGGCGGTCACCTCACCTACCTCGCCGAAGTGATCGACGCGCCCGTGCGCCAGCTGGCACCGGTTTCCGTGGACCTCGCGCCGCACCCGCTGCGCGCCCCGTGGGCCGAGCCCGGCGGCCCGGCCAGCAGCCTCGCCTGGGCCACCGCCGAGCTGGACCGGCTCGGCCGCCCGGTGACCGCCGTGGCCCAGCACCGCACCTGGAACCTCTCCGCGATCTGGCGACTCGACGGCGAGCGGGGCAGCGCGTGGCTCAAGCAGGTGCCGCCCTTCTTCCGGCACGAGGCCGCCGTGCTGCGCTGGCTCGGCACCGCCGCACCCGACACCGCGCCGACCCTGCTCGCCGCCGACGACGCCGGCCGGATCCTGCTCGACCACGTGCCGGGCGAGGACCGCTACGCCGCCGACCAGGCGGAACGGGCCGCCATCGCCGCCGACCACCACCGTCTCCAGCTCCGCGCCGCCGCCGACGTCAGCG
The DNA here is from genome assembly GCF_042871425.1 of Micromonospora sp. NPDC005806. NCBI lineage: Bacteria > Bacillati > Actinomycetota > Actinomycetes > Micromonosporales > Micromonosporaceae > Micromonospora > Micromonospora sp. NPDC005806. The sequence goes on from NZ_JBIAIL010000059.1 coordinate 4,438, forward strand.
CGCTGCTCGCCGCCGGCGTACCCGATCTGCGCGGGCCGGTGCTCGCCGGCTGGATCCGCGACCGGCTGGCCCCGCACGACCTCTCGGTCGTGGCCGACCTGCTCGCCGGCCTCGACGACCGGCTCGACCAGGTCCGCGACTGCGGCCTGCCCGACACCCTCGTGCACGGCGACCTGCACCCCGGCAACGTCCGCGGCGACGGCACGCGACGGACCGTCATCGACTGGGGCGACGCGTTCGTCGGGCACCCCGCCTTCGACATCCTGCGCCTCACCGAGACCCTCGAACCGGCGAGCGCCGCGTCGCTGCTCGACGCCTGGATCGCCCGCTGGCGGGCCGACGTGCCCGGCAGCGACCCGCGCCGGGCCGTCGACCTGCTCCGCCCGGTCGCGCCGCTGCGGATGGCCGCCGTGTACGCGATGTTCCTCGCCGGCATCGAGCCGAGCGAGCACCCGTACCACGTGCACGACGTGCCGGCCTGCCTGAAGCAGGCGGCGCAGACGCTCGGGGCCAGCTGAGCTACCCGGTCAGACCCGCCGCACCGGGATCCACAGCTCCGCGTCGGCGGTCTGCCCGTCTGCCGCCACCCGCACCTTCGAGATCTCCGGCCCGGGACGGCTCTCGTACGGGTTGGACGGGAACCACTGGGTGAACACGTCCCGCCACAGGTACTGCACCGCCTGCGGGAACGCCCCCGACGTGGTGAACACCGCCCACGAGCCGGCCGCCACCGGCAGGCTGTCCAGGTCGTCCGGCACGTCCGCCCCGGTCACCGCCCCGTGCCAGTAGTCCAGCTCGGTGCCCTCCGCCCGGGAGCCGGCCAGGTCGTCGCTGACGTTGACGATCCCGCGCGGCTCCTGGTCCGACAGCGCCTCGATCCGGCGTACGGTCTCCGGATCGATGCCCTTGATGAACGCCACGATGTGCGGATTCATCCCCTCATGGACCAGCGGCACCCGGGCCTTCCGCCCGGCCAGCCGGAAGGCGTCCTTCGCCACGATCCGGTACTCCATGCTGGTGCTCCCTTCGACGACGAGTCGGAAGGACATCCGGGGCTGGGCGCGCAGCGTCGCCCCCGTACGCCGGGCCTCACCCGGGCCGACCCCGTGCACGGCCCGGAACGCCCGGGCGAACGCCTCGTTCGAGCCGTACCCCCAGCGGACCGCCACGTCGAGCAGTGCCGCCTCCCCGGACAGCACCTCCGCGCCCGCGACGGTGAGCCGCCGTCGGCGCACATACTCCGACAGCGGCATCCCGGCCAGCGCCGAGAAGAGCCGCCGGAAGTGGTGCTCCGACACGCAGGCGATCCGCGCCAGCTCCGCGACGTCGAGGGGCTGGTCGAGGTGCCGTTCGAGGTGGTTCATGGCCTGGTTGAGCCGCTCCAGCACCCGATGCTCCTTCCTGTTTCCGCCACCGACGCTATGCGTCAGGTATGCCGCCGACCCGACCTCGCCGGGCCCGTTCCGGTCGGGTCTGCCGAATTCAGCAGGTGATCGGCCGACTGCCTCACCCAGGTCACAAGCTTGTGTTATAAGTATTATCTGAGGAGGCCGGATAATGCTTATATCGACGGTGGTGTGGAACGCCCTGGTCGATGCCGGGATCGTGGTGATCCCACTTGACGCCGAACACGCCGAGCTACGCCGTGGCGCTCACCGCGACGTTCTTCGTGTGGTGCGCTCGCCGGCTGCCCTCAACCCCAGCGACATCGCCGACATGAAACGCCGGCACCGGGAGCCGGTCCTCCTCGTTGTGCCGGCGGCCACCCCCGCTGTCCGAGCTGCGGTCGAGGCCGCCGGCTGGTCCTGGCTGATCGATGACGGGCGAGACGCCACGGGCATTCTTCGAGTGGCAGGCCAGCTGATACCTATCGGGGGGAGGGACGCCGAGTCGCCGTCCCAACGCGCCCGGCCCGGTCGTGTGCCGTGGGGCACCTACACGTTGGTGCGCAGGTTGATACAGCGGCCCTGGTCCGGGCAGCAGCAGTTGGCAGCCGTCACCGGCGTCTCCCAGCCACGCGTGTCACAGGCCCTCGCCGCATTGACAGAACAAGGTCTCGTGCACCGCACACCGGCCGGCTGGGACGTCACTGACTTCGACGCAGCCGTCGAATGGTGGCTGCGCTCGTACCCGGGACCGCGTGGCCTGAGAACCCTCTGGTACGGCTTGGAACCACCGGTGGAGCAGGCGGACATGGTCGTCAGCATGCTGAAAAGGGGTGACCACGGGCGAACTGCGATCTCCGGTGACGTGGCTGCCGACCACATCGCCCCGTGGCGAAGCCCGCGACGGGCAGTCGTCTACACCCAGACCGGCGTGGACCTGACCAGGGCCGGTTTCGCACCGGCCGGTGCCGCAGACGCAACAGTGGAACTGATCGTGCCCGAGGACCCCGGCGTATGGCTGGGCCCGACGCCGGAGAAACCACCACGGAGCCTGCCGCTGGCGGATCCCTTGCAGATTCTCTGGGACGTAGCGCGCGTCCCAGGACCGGACACCGATGAGGCAGCACGGCACTTGCAGCGAGTGCTGCGTGACCGCCGTCAAAGGACCACCGGAGGTCACGCAGCATGACTGGACCGACATCACGCGGTTCTGTGCCATTCGACGTCTTGGCGCTGACCTCGACAAGCCGCGCCGCCGATGCGGGATTTCTGACGCTGGCGGACCTGTCGTCGATCGCCGCGGAGTTGGCGTTGGACCACCGGATCGTCGGCGGACACATGGTCACTCTTCTTACCGCGGCGCATGGCGTCGCCGGCCAGGTGCCGATGCGGGAGACCCTCGATGCTGACTTCGCGGCACTGCCCGCGGTCATCGCAGATCCTCGGCTTCCTCGAGCCCTCGCCGATTGCGGCTATCACCGCACAGATGCCGCTAACCGCTTCATCCGCGAACATCAGGACAACCACGGGCCGCTGAACCTCGTCGTGGACATTCTCGCTCCATCCTTCGAGAACAGGCTGGTGCCGAACCAACGTCACGGCGATCTGGTTGTGGACGAGGTGCCCGGGCTCGTTCTCGCGTTACACCGCCCGGCGACTCTGGTCCACCTGCAGGTGCGGCTGACGAACGCCGACGAGCTGGCACTACAGGTGAGGCTTCCCGACCTCGTCTCGGCGCTCTGCGTCAAGGCTCTGGCCTACCGAGGTCGCTTCGCCGCGAAGGACGCGATCGACCTCTGGCGCCTCCTCAACGCCGCTCAAGCTGCAGGGCTGACCGCAGAGACCTGGCCGACCAGTGCCACCGGCCGGGACTCCGCCCACATACTCCATCGCTTCTTCGGAATCCCCGGCGCGACCGGTCTTACCCAGGTGTCGGCATCGTCCGCGGACCGGACGCGCATGCAGGCGCTGATAGCTCGTATCGTCGCCCGACCTGCATGATCGACCCCGCCCGGACCTCGACCAATCACCATCGCTCAACCTGAAGCGGGAGCGGCGCCACAAGAAGAAGTTCGGACTGCGAGACCTGCGACGTTTGCGACGGCGACGGCCGGACTGCTGCGACCTTGGCCTCTTCTCGCTGGTGCGCCCCGGCAGGGCCGGGGCGCACCCTGGATGAGCTATTCCGAACCGTCCGGTCCGGCCACGGACCCGGCAGCGACCGCCGCGCCGGACGTGACGGCCGAGCCGGACGGTGGAGTGGCGGCGGGCGCGAAGAGGACCCGTGACCGCAACTGCCGGAACCCGGTCCGTTCCAGTTCCGCCACCACCGCCACCCGGTGGGCGTCCACATCGGCCACCACCTCCCGGGCGCCGCCAGCGACCAGTACCCTGACCGCCTCAGCCAGCAGCTCACCCCGGACGGCCTCGTCGAGCAGGCCGAGGTAGGCGATAAGTGGATAGCAGGCATCCCCAGCCGTTCCGACCAGGCCAACCGGCTCTCCGGCCTGCAACGCGACGCGCCAGCCCTCGACCGGCCCGGTCAGCCAGGCCAGCGGATCGGTGGCCAGATCCACGCCGCCGACGGCCCGCGCTATCTCCATGCCGGTCAGCACGTCCGGCTCCGCGATTCGGTTGACCAGGGCGTTGATCTCCGCCGCGTCGGCCGCCGGGCGGAAGGTGTACCGCCCGGAGGACGCCGGCAGGGGCGTACCCGTCCAGGAGCATCTCAGCCGCTCACCGCGCTCCACGAGCCGGCGAACCGGGCTGCGGCCATCGGAGCCTTGACCACGGCGAGTACCTCCGGCAGGCGCCGCCAGTGCGCCGGCAACGCGGCGTAGTACAACCCTGGACCGCCGAGTGCCTTGTGCGCGGCGCGGAGCAGCGCGGCGCCCACCTCCGGCTCGGCGGCCAGGTCGAACCGTTCCAGCCGGGGAGCGCCGGCGGCACCGGGCGGCAGGAGCCAGGCCGCCCGGCCGATGACGCGGCCGGCTCGGAGGGCGACCCAGGTGTTCTCAGGCCGGTAGCCGCCGCCGGCGATGCCGTCGGCGTAACTGACCTGACGCAGCTGGGGCAGCGGATCGGGCATGGAACCGAACAGACTTTCCTCGCCCGCGACAAGCGAACGGATGACCAGCTCGGTCATAGGTTGATCCTCCGGGCAGCAGACGCCCCGGGTCAGATCCGCGTGGACGCCGGGACGCGGAGGGGGCGCAGAACATCGGACATTGTTCCGACCTCCTTCCAGCTCAACGGCGTGCCCGAGAACCTAAGCGACGTACCCGCCCGCCGCAAACACAATCGATCACGGGCCGCTTCGCCCGACACCAACGCGCCTAAAACCCTTACTTTCCAGGCTCTCAGTGCGGCTCGACGGCACACAGACGCCCCTCTCACCAGGCCAGCGAGAAACACCGGCTCGGTCCGGTCCATCACGGCGGATCCCGCTCAGGCAACGCCCGGGTCGCTGGGCGCGATCCGCGCAAGGTGCGCGGCGACAACGGCCCTGCCAGCCGCGCCCGGCATCCGGCTGGGGCGCAGGACGGCGTGCAGGATCACCCCGTCGACGAGCGCGTACAGCCGCTCAGCCTCGACCGTCTGATCCAGGTCGGGTCGTAGCGCGCCGCTGTCGGCCAACCGCCTGATCATCATCTGGAACGCCTCGACGAGGCGCGCGTCGATCTCCGCACGGAGGCTGGCCAGGTTCGGTTCGACGACCGCCCGAGCGGTGAACGCCAACCACACCTCACACTCGCCGCGCCGCCGCCGGTCCAGCGGCAGCATCTCGTCGATCATCGCGAGCACCACGCGTCGCTGGTCGCCCGTGAGGTCCACGGCCCGCAGCCGCGCCTCGATCCGGTCGCCCACCAGGCGCAGCGCGAAGCCGAGCAGCTCGGACTGGGTGGCGAAGTAGTGCCGTAGCGAGCCCATGGACAGGCCCGCCTCGCGCGCCACGTTGCGCACCGATGCCTGCTCCAGCCCGTCGCGCACGACGATCCGCCACACCGCCTCCGCGAGCTCCGTGCGACGGGCCTCGGCATCCACCATCTTCGGCACCTCGCCTTTATAGCACAGTCGTGCTACGTTGCCGTTACAACACAGGCGTGCTACAAAAATGGGGAGGACGGATGCCATGTCGAGAATGGGTCTGGCTGGCCGCCGCGGTGATCGGCTGGATCGCCGTCAATGGAGCCGTGCTGCTCCTCGCGCCCAACCACGCGCCCTTCGACTGGCCGGCGCAGCATGACCCGCCTTCTGGGACCGGCCAGGTAATCGCCGCTCAGTTCACCCTGGTCGAACTGCTGCTGCTGGGCGTCGTCGGGTATGCACTCACCCGCCGGCGACCGGATCCGGCGATCGCCGAGCGAATCCCCCAGGGCCCCACCGCCCACCGCGAAATATGGCTGCTCATCGCGTACGGCATCCTCGCCCAGGTCGGCGGCCTGGTCCTCGGCCGGGCACTCGACTGGCATCCGATCGGCTTCCACCTTGCCGGAACACTGGTCGGCACCACCGACCCGATCCGGCCGGCCGAGGCAATCGGCTGGGCCGCGTACAACGGCCTGACCTACGCGCTGCTGCCATACCTGTGGTTCCGCCGGCGGTACACCACCCACCAACTCTGCCTCCGCTCGGCGGACCGCCGCGGAGACGTGGTGCTCATCCTGGTCGTGCTGGTTCTCGAGTCGCTCGCCCAGTGGGCGGTGCTCGGCCACGCGTTCTCCGGGCTGACGGCCGGGCAGATCGCGGTCGGCGCACCGTTGACGTTCGTGCTCTACCTGGCCGGCACCGTCCTGCCCACCGTCATATTCGTGCAGGGCCTCCTCGTACCCCGGTACGCACGGCTCACCGGCTCCACGGCCGGCACGCTGGTCCTCGGCGGTCTGACCTACGCGGCACTGCATGTGTTCGAGGGTTGGGGACGGTACGGGTCGCTGCACGACTTTGTGCTGACGATCCTGTTCGTGCTGCTCATCTACGCCCTACCCGGTGCGTTCAAAACCTGGCTGACGGTACGGACCGGCAACGCGTGGGTGCATGCCTGGGCGTACCACGCCGTCGCGCCGCACACCATGCACGACACCGGGCTGGTGGTTCGGATCTTCCGGCTATGAAGCGACGCGACAGCGCCAGCTTGACCTTCGCCGGCGATGTGGAGGGTTCCGTTCGCGATCCAGATCTTGAAGTAGTGGTAGACCAGCTTGTGGTGGGGGAAGTCGGCCGGTAGCGCGTCCCACTGGCAGTATGTGGAGCGGTCCTTGCGGTTGGAGTGCGACGACGGGTAGACCGCCTGGCGAGGTCAGGACCGACGGAGGCGTCCCCGCCGGATCCGCCAGCGCGTAATAGAGGTGGCGCCCCTTCTCGGTGCCGTCGCTTACTGCGTGACGGTGGCCTCGACCCGCTTGCCGCGTGCTTCGAGGACGGCTGGCCGCCGACCGGGTCCGCCGGTGCAAGCCGCACGTGCCGCGCGGCACCCATGACCCGCTGCATTGAACCACTGTGGACCCGCCATATCCGGGTGCCTGGGATGTGACGACAACCACAGTGACCCCGCGGCCGGCATCTCGTTGGGCGGGTGTGCGATCAGGCGGCGGACAGCATGCCGCGACGGGGGAGGCGAGTACCATGGCGGAGCACACCGGCTGGGGAGACCTGCGCGAGCGCCGGGCGGCGGATCCGGACGCGGACGAGGCGTACGAGGCCGCCCGGATCGAGTTCGAGCTGCGGCAGGCGATCCGGGAGCTGCGGCGCCGCTCCACCCCGCTAGTGCACCGCCGGCCTGCCCGCCGCTGACCGCAGCAGCGGCCCACCAGTTCGTGGCACGGCCGCCGTTTCCTGTTGCCCGCTTCATTGGTTGTACCGGGTGAATGATCCTCGTGAAAGGCGGCCCCGGGTGACCCATGCGGGCAGGATCGGCACCGGTTGGCGGGCGCGCTGGGCCAGCCGGGCGAACGAACGGCGGCGACGCGCCCACGCGGACGCCGTCGAGGCCTGGTGCCTGGAAGGCGTACGCCTGCGGCGCCTGCGGGCGGCTGCAGAGGAGTTGCCGTCGGTCCGGGCGGTCGTGCCCGTGGACCTCGCATCCGGCGAGACCGTGGTCGCCGTCCAGCCGTCGACCGGGCTGGTCACCGTGCCCCGCCACGCCGACCTGCCCCGAGCCGAGCTCTCCGCGGTGCCGGTCATCGGCCCGGATGCCGCGCCCCTTCCCGCGGGCATCCGGGTAACCGAGGCCGGGACCGCCGTGGTCACCGACCGTCGCGTCGTCCTGATCGGACGGAAGCGGACCCGCCAGTGGACCTACGCGGAGCTGGGCGGTCTCACCCACCACCCGGGAGTGCCGGTGACCCTGCTGCACGGACCCACCGGGGTCCTGGTGGCTGGTCTCCGCGTGCCCCGCGGCGCGGCACCGCAGTTCCGGCTACGACTGACCCTGGCGTACGCCGACGCCACCGGGCAGCGGGCGGCCGTCCTCGCCCGGCTCGACGAGGCCGTGGCCGCCAACCGGCGGACGCCACCCCCGGCGCCGGTGCTGGTCAGCGCCGCCCACGCACCCGGGTACCCCCGCCTCACCCGCACGGCGGTGGCCGCCGCGGCGGCAGTCTTCCTCGTTGCCGTGGCCACGCTCCCCACGACGACCGGCCCGGACCCGGCCAGCCGCCCACCCACCGCCCGGCCCACCGTGGGTGGCGTCGCTGTCGCGCCCACCGCCGATACGGGGATCGGACCAACCGCCAGCGGCAGCCCAACGGCGGAGCCCGAGCTGCCCGGGAGCGTTGCCCTGGACCCGGGACCTTCGGGCGTGGCGGGTGGCGGCCCGGTGCTGCTGCCGCAGCTGCTGGTGCCACATCCCGCGGACCGGACCCCCAGCCGGACGCCGCAGACCGGGCCGCCGTCCGGCCCGGTCCCCACCCCGAGCCCTGCCGCGCCGAGCGAGACGGCACAGCCGTCCCCCTCCCCGACGGCCCCACCGGCCCCGACACCGACACCGGTGGACCGGTGTGGGGCACCGGAGAACCCGCTCGGCTACACCTATTGCGGGGGCGCGCTGATCCACGAGCCGGCCACGGACGTGTGCCGCTGGTTCGCCTGCGTGGAGGGCTTCTGGTCCGGGCACGGCTACCTGGTGCGGTGCGGGGACGGCACGGTCGGCATGGTCGGTGGCCGGTACGGCACCTGTCCCGACCGGTCCGGCCGGAGGGATCCGGTTTACGGGCCCACCGCCGATGGCGACCCGGCGATGGCCAGCGCCGCCCCCGTACCCGCCGCCTACGACCTCCTCTGACCGTGAGGATGCGGCAGCGCGGGCCATGCCGCGTCAGCGCAGCGGAACCGGCATCCCGAACACGACCGGGACGCCGGGGGAGAAGAGCACACTCACCGGCGGCCCCGGCGTCGTCGGCAGCCCGGCGGAAGTCACCAGGTCGTCGTCGAGGTGCAGCAGCTCGGCCCGGTGCAACGGCCACTGTGGATGCCAGTTCGGCAGGTGCAGCGTGCGCCCGTACGCCCGGGTGTGCAGGCCCCACCGGGCGGTGAGGAAGTGCTCGAGCGGGGTCGGGTCGGCGATCGGCTCGGCCACCCGGACCTCCATCCGGCTGGTCGCGCCGGCCGGGCCGGGCCAGCGGCGCCGGCATCGGTAGGTGTAGCGGTCCCCGTCCCGGTCCATTCGCATCGCCGACCACTTGTACGGCAGTCGCAGGCTCAGCTGGGCGACCAGCACCGGCAGTAGCCGGGACGCGTCGAGGGAGCGGAACACCACGGCGCGCCGGCCGGTGTCGTCGACCGAGTACAACCTGACGTTGGTCTCCCAGAAGCTGCCGAAGTGCGGCACGCTCGGGCCGCGCCCGAGGCCCAGCCCCACCATCCGGAAGCCGATCAGGCCGACGTAGGTGAGGCCGTCGAGGGTGTCCGGGCGGGTGCCGGCGGGCAGCAGCGGCGCGACGAGGTCCGGCGCGACGGCCCAGTGCAGGAAGGTCAGGTCCTGCCAGCGTTGCCGCAGGCACGCCCACCGGAACGCCCTCGTGGGCGCGCAGTCCACCGGCTCGATGTCCACGTGGTCAATCGTGCCCCGTCTCCGCGAGCGCCTGCTGTCAGGTGAGGAACGCCAACAGGCGCTGGACCGTCTCGTCCGGCGCTTCCTCGGGAAGGAAGCGCCCGGCGGCGACGGGGCCCCCGTCGACCTGGTCGGCCCAGGACCGCCACACCTCCAAGGGCTGATACCAGGTCGCGACGGGTCCGGCGTCACTCCACAGCGCCAGGACCGGGCACCGGATGCGTCTGGTGCCGCGGTCGGCCTCGTCGTGCTGGTAGTCCAGCGTCGCCGCCGCCCGGTACTGCTCGCAGATCGCGTGGATGTTCTCCGGCGGGCGCAGTTTCGCCACGTACTCCGCCCGGACCGCTGCGGGGAAGCTGCCCGGCACCTCCGACAGCGAGTCGAGCATGTAGTCGACGATGACCTCCGGCGCCTGCGCGACGAGCCGCTCGGGCACCGGGTCGGGAGCGGCGAGGAACGACCACAGCCAGAAACCGAGGCTGAAGGCCATGTCCGCGCGGCCGAACGCGTCGCCGGTGGGCACGATGTCGAGCACCGCCAGGCGGGTCACGGTGTCGGGATGGTCCAGGGCCATCCGGTACGCGCACCGCCCGCCGCGATCGTGCCCGACCACCGCGAACGTGTCGTAGCCCAGCAGCCGCATGACCTCCACCTGCTCGGCCGCCACCCGCCGCATGCTGTACGCGGCGTGGTCCGGCGTGCTGGGCGGGGTGCCGCTGTCGCCGAAGCCGCGCAGGTCGGTGGCGACCACGGTGAACCGTTCCGCGAGGCGCGGCGCGACCCGGTGCCACATGAGGTGGGTCTCGGGCATGCCGTGCAGCAGCAGCACCGGCGGACCGTCGCCACCGCGCCGTCCGTGCACGGTGCTGTCGGTGGTGCTGATGTCCAGGTCCTCGAAGCCGTCGAACACCGGATGCCGCGCCTCCTCACGTCTCACCGGCAGCCGGCGACGCCGGGCAGGTCAGAATCGTCGTGCACCCGGTTCAACGACCCGGTCGACGTGCTGAGCGGCACCGCTCGCCGCGGCCGGACGGCTCATTCCGGCCGGTTGCAGACCGCCTCGACGTTGTTGCCGTCCGGGTCGCGGACGAACGCGCTGTAGTAGGTCGGGTGGTATTCCGGCCAGACCCGGGGCGCGTGCAGCACCTCCGCGCCGGCCGCCACCGCGGCGTCATGGAACGCCTGCACGGCGGCCCGGTCCGGGGCGGTGAAGGCGATGTGCGACTCCAGCGGCGCGCCGGCCTCGGCGGGCGCGGGAACCAGCCAGAAGTCGGGACGGTCGACGCCGTAACCGATCGGGCCGGGTTCCATGATCCGCCGGGCGCCCAGCGGGGCGAGCACCGCGTCGTAGAAGGCCGCGCTGGCCGGCAGGTCGCGCACCATGACGGAGAAATGGTCGAGCACGTCGCCTCCCTGCGATCGTCGATGACCCGGCCAGGCTACGAGCCGCCTACGACACTTCCCCGCCCGCATAGTAGGTCGCATGGCAGGCGGACTGCTCCTCGACGCTGAACGCCGCCACGTCCTCCGGGTCGATCGCCGACAGGTACGCCAGCACCTCCTCGGCCTCCGCCGTTGCGAGCGCCCGCAGTTGGTCGAGGGCGTGGTCCGGCCCGGCGCCGCACAGCAGCTGCCACTCCACGAGCCCGGGCCACCAGCACCGTCAGCTCCGGAATCCGCACCCGCGACCGCGGCCGCATCGACGCCCGTGCACCCCATCCCGCGGCTGCCAACGAGGAGAACACGACCGCGAATAGGGATCATTGCCCCAGAACCAGCCAAAACAATCCGGACGGCGTGTCACGAATTCAGCAGCAGAGTCGACCAGGATGGCAAACGCCGGGGTCAGTTGGTGCACGTTTAAGCCGCTTGCCCAGATCGAGGAATACAAGGCCAGCAAGGGCTGGTCAATGCCGTTCGTCTCGTCCCACGGCACGTCGTTCTCCAACGACTGCGGCGCCAGTGGCGGCTTCATGCTCAGCGCGTTCCTGCGCGACGGCGACGACGTCTACCGGACCTACAGCACGACCGCGGCGTGGACCAGCTGCTCTTCGTCAACAGCGTCATGGATCTCACCGTCTATGGCCGCCGGGAGGATTGGGAGGACTCCTCGGCCGACTGGCCGCAGTTCGCGACCTACGGCTGGGCCGCTGAGGACGTGATTCGCCCCATGCAAGGCGAGCCGCGTCCTCAGTTACTCAGCCGTCGATGCTGGTGTGGTCGGCCCAACCGCACTTGGCGCCGGTCGTGTCACTTGCGCCGTCGACCAGGCAGACTTCCATGGAGATGTTCTCCCCGGTGAGGACGTTCGTCCACGGGTCCCAATAAACGGGAGGACCGGCGTAGCCGAGCCCGTTGTACTTGGTGTAGGTCGACTCGTAGTCGAAGACCACCGTGGCCCGCACGCCGTGGCCGTCGGTGCAGTAGTCGTGGATCTTGAAGAAGTCGTCGTTTGTCGAACCGTCCGAGTAGGTTCCACTGTCGACGAACTCGATCGCTCCGCAGTGGTCCGTGGTATACGCCCAGAAGCTGTCGTTGGCTGCGAAGGCCGGGCTCGATGGCAGCAGAGCCGCGGCCGTCCCGAGCGTGAGCGTGGCGAGCGTTGCGGCGATACGTCGTCTCATCTTTCCCCCCTACGGAGATCCATTGGCGGCCCTCGTGAACGCCAATGTGGATCACTGATCCGTGTCAGAGTCTAGCGGCGATCGTCATCGTCGTTTGCCCCCTCAATTGCATCTAATCGATGTGTAAGCACGGCAATTGGCCATCACGGGTACGGCCTGTTTGCGTGATTCCACTGATGCGCTGTGAATTCGGTGTCCCATACGGTCGCCACTGATCGGCCTCAATGCCCAAGCAAAGTCGATCGATCGTGGCCAGAATGCAGTAAATAGGGCGGCGATGAGCATTTTGTCGGCGTGGTGACGCGCATGGCCACCGCCGAGCGGCTTACCACAGTGGACAGGCCGTCCCTGCGGGTACGGCAGCTCGCCGGCACCAGCCACGCGATGGTCGCCGAACGCCCGCAGGAACTCTCCACCCTCATCACCGACTTCCTCGCACGGCAACCCACGATTGAGCCCGCGTCGCGACGGCCCCCCTCGACCGCAGCGTCGGGTGGGTCAGCTGGCGATGACCACTTTGCCGCTGGTGTGCCCGGCCTTGACGTGCCGGATCGCCTCCGCTGCCCGGGTGAGCGGGAAGGTGCGCTCGACCACCGGGCGGACCTGCCCGGCCTCGATGTGCCCGGTCAGCGCCGCGAGGTTGGCCGTGCACTCCTTCGCTACCAGCGGCGCGAGCCGCTGGCCGACGAACGGGGAGAGCGCGAGCGCCCGCAGCTGGCGGTCGAAGCCCTGCAGCCAGCGGCCGTCGCGGGCCTCCCCGCCGACCAGCACGAGCGTCCCCTTCGCGGTGAGGATCCGCCGCAACCGGGACAGCGGCCGGTTGCCCGCGGTGTCGATGATGACGTCGTACCGCCGGTCGGGCAGGTCGTGGCGGGTGTAGTCGATCACGTCGTGCGCGCCGAGCGAGCGGACCAGGTCGAGCTTGGTCGGGCCGCAGAGTCCGGTGACCTGCGCGTCGGCAGCGCGGGCGAGCTGCACGGCGTAGGAGCCGACGCCGCCGCCGGCGCCGATGACGAGGACACGCTGGTCGGGGCGTACCCGGGCGGCGTCGCGGACGGCGGTGAGCGCGGTCTGCCCGGAGACGGGTACGGCCGCGGCTTCGGTGAAGGTGAGGCTGGCGGGTTTCGGGGCGAGCCGGCCGGCGGGCGCGAGTGCGTACTCGGCGAAGCTGCCGGCGCCGGTGCCGTAGACCTCGTCACCGGGGGTGAAGGTGGTGACGCCGGGCCCGACGGCGGTGACCACGCCGGCCAGGTCCATGCCGGGGACGCGGTTGCGGGGGCGGCGCAGTCCGTAGCCGAGGCGGACCGCGTAGGGCAGGCCGGTCATCAGGTGCCAGACGCCGGGGTCGACACCGGCCGCCCGTACCTGGACGAGCACCTGGCCGGCCCTGGGGGTGGGTGTTTCGACGTCGGTCAGCCGGAGCGGGTCGGCCGGGCCGTAGCGGTCCTGGACGATCGCTTTCACGACTCCTCCTGCGGGTAGTGGAACACGTCGGTGAGCGGCACGCCGAAGATGGCGGCGATCTGGAACGCCATTTCCAGGGACGGCGAGTAGCGGCCCTGTTCGATGGCGATGACGGTCTGCCGGGTGACGCCGACCTGGCGGGCCAGCTCGGCCTGGGTCATCTCGTCGTGGGCGAAGCGCAGCGATCGGATGGAGTTGGTGACGCGGGTCGGCTTCACCACGACTGGAAGCCCCGCCGGTAGGCGACGATCTTCGCGACCGAGGCGACCACCGCCGACAGCATGAAGCACAGGTAGAGGACGTTGGCGATCCAGAACTGGTCCCAGTTCGCGAGCGCCATCGCCAAGGCGGCCACCCCGCCGACGACCGTGAAGGACTGCCCGATGTGGTAGCCGGCCCGGTGGATCTCCCGGTCCCGCTGGTCCTTCTCGTTGGCGCCCTCGGGGGAGGCGATCGACACGGCGATGTTCAGCGCGATCGACGTGACGGTCGCGGCGGCCACCGTCGCCAGCAACGGGGCCGCGTAGTGGACGTCGGTGAGCGGTTCCCCGTCCGCGCGGCCGAGCACGATGATCACGTACGCGGCGTAGCCGGCGACCGCGACGAGACCCATGATCCAGGCGCGTTTCTCCTCGAAGGCCATGCCAACCCTCCCCGAGGTAAAGAATTCTTGACACCATCGAGTGTCAAGCACGGTCGACACCATGTCAAGAATTGTTTACTTCCTTGAGAACGTCCGACCTGGCTGCTGTGATGTGCCCGTGGGTGAAACCGAGGCGCGGCGCACCGTCGAGGCGGTGTGGCGGATCGAGGCCGGCCGGGTCGTCGCCGGCCTCGCCGCGCTCGTCCGCGACGTCGGCCAGGCCGAGGAACTCGCCCAGGACGCCCTCGTCGCCGCCCTCGAGCAGTGGCCGCGCGACGGCGTGCCGGCCAACCCCGGGGCGTGGCTGATGACCGTCGGCAAGCGCCGGGCCGTCGACATGCTGCGCCGCAAGCAGACCCAGCAGCGTACGCTCGCCGAACTCGGCCGGGACCTCGACGAGCAGCACATCCCCGACTTCGACGCCGCCGTCGAGGACCGCATCGAGGACGACCTGCTGCGGCTGATCTTCGTGGCCTGCCACCCGATCCTGTCCCCGATCGCCCGGGCCGCGCTCACCCTGCGGCTGCTCGGCGGCCTCACCACCGGCGAGATCGCCCGCGCCTTTCTCACCTCCGAGTCCACCGTCGGGCAGCGGATCACCCGCGCCAAGCAGACCCTCGCCACCGCCAAGATCCCGTTCGAGGTGCCCGGCCCCGCCGAACGCGCCGAACGCCTCGACTCGGTCCTCGAGGTCGTCTACCTGATCTTCAACGAGGGCTACTCCGCCACCGCCGGCGACGACTGGATGCGCCCCACCCTCGCCCAGGAGGCGCTGCGGCTGGCCCGGCTGCTGCAAGGGCTGATGCCCGACGAGCCGGAGGTGCACGGACTGGCCGCGCTGCTGGAGATCCAGGCGTCGCGTACCCGCGCCCGCACCGGCCCCGACGGCGAACCGATCCTCCTCAACGACCAGGACCGCAGCCGCTGGGACCAGTGGCTCATCCGCCGCGGCCTGGCCGCCCTCGACCGGGCCCGCACCGACCACCCCGGCCCGTACGCCCTCCAGGCCGAGATCGCCGCCTGCCACGCCCGGGCGCGTACCCCGGAGGAGACCGACTGGACGCGGATCGCCGGTCTCTACGGGGACCTCTTCCGGCTCGTGCCCTCGCCGGTGGTCGAGCTGAACCGGGCCGTCGCCGTCGCCCAGGCCGACGGCCCCGCCGCGGGCCTCGAACTCGCCCGCGAGCTGGAGTACGAGCCGGCGCTGGAGAATTACCACCTGCTCCCGAGCGTGCTCGGTGACCTGCTGTTCAAGCTCGGCCGGCACGACGAGGCGCGTGCCGAGTTCGAGCGGGCGGCTTCGCTGACCGGCAACGCCAGGGAGCGTTCTCTGCTGCTGGCGCGAGCTGCAGAATGCGGCTCCTAAAAAATCTTGGAAACTCATGTCGGATCCGGGTCGGCCCGATCGACGCGTCAGTGAGAGCACCGATGACGAGGAGATCGAGATGACCAGTACGACGCTCACCCAGGCCGGGACGACACGGGGTGTCTCGACCGGCGCCCTGCTCGCCGCGGGGGCCGCCGCCGGGCCGCTGTTCCTGGGGCTGGGCCTCGCGCAGGCGTTCATCCGGGACGGCTTCGACCTGAGCCGGCAGCCGCTGAGCCTGCTCACCCTCGGCGAGTACGGCTGGATCCAGATCGGCAACTTCGTACTCTCCGGGCTGCTGGCCCTCGCCGGCGCCGCCGGCCTCCGGCGGGCGCTGCGCGGCGGCCCCGCCGGGACGTGGGGGCCGGCGCTGGTGGCCATCCTCGGCACCGGCCTGATCGTCGCCGGGGTCCTCCGTCCCGACCCGAGCATGGGGTGGCCGGCCGGCGCGCCGGAGGGCAACCCCGAGACGATGAGCTGGCACTCCTACGGTCACGGGGTCGGGGCGCTGCTGTCCTTCGGGTCGCTGACCATCGCCTGCCTGGTGTTCGGCCGCCGCCAGCTGCGCCTCGGCGCCCGCGGCTGGGCCGTGTACTCGGTGCTCAGCGCGCTGGCGACGGTCGTCGTCATGGCCTGGCCCGATCAGGACAGCATCAGCGTCCGGATGGTTGTCGGCTCGTTCTTCGTCTTCGCCTGGCTCACCGCCGTTTCCCTGCACACCATCACCGAGAGGAACCACTGAAATGCGTTACATGATGATGCACAAACTGGACGAGTCCGTTCCCGGCACCTTCGAGCCGAGCCCGGAGTTCATGAAGCGGATGGGCGCCTACATGGAGGAGGTCGCCAAGGCCGGGATCCTGGTCGCCGCCGAGGGGCTGTGCAAGAGCAGCGAGGAGTCCGCCCGGATCACCGCCACCAAGGGCAAGACCACCATCACCGACGGGCCGTTCACCGAGACCAAGGAACTCATCGCCGGGTTCGGCCTGGTCGAGGTGCGGTCGAAGGAGGAGGCGGTCGAGTGGGCCAAGCGGTTCGTCGACGTCTTCACCCAGAGCGGGATCGACGTCGAGGTCGACGTGCGGCGGGTGAGTGAGGGCCCGCACGAGGGCTGACCAGGCGGCGGGCCCGGCCGTCACATCGCCGGCCGCCGGCCCGTCCCACGAGCATGAGAGCACTCGTACGTGGGGTGGCCGCGCTGCTCGGGGTGGCATCGCTGGTGGTCGGGGTGTGGGCGCTGACCCGGCCGGACTCGTTCAGCTCGGCGGTGGCGTTCCCGCCGCACGAGCACTTCGTGCACGACGTCGGGGCGTTCCAGCTCGGCATCGGGGCCACCCTGCTGCTGGCGCTGATCTGGGCCGACGCCCTGGCGGTCGCCCTGGCCGGATACGTCGTCGGCGGAGTGGCCCACACGGTGTCGCACGTGATCGACGCCGACCTGGGCGGCAGCGCGGCCCAGACCTGGGCGGTCGGGTTGACCGCCGTCCTCGCCCTGGCCGCATTGGTCGTCCGGCTGCGCCAGCTCGGGTGGGTGGTCGGCTACGTCGACCCCACCCCCGCTCCCGAGTGGGCGCCGCTGCTGCGGCAGAAGACCGTCGTGCTGACCACGTACAAGCGGGACGGGAGCGCCGTGCCGACGGCGGTGAGCGTCGCGGTGGTGGGGGAGCGGGCGTACGTGCGCAGCTTCGAGAAGGCGTGGAAGACCAGGCGGCTGCGCAACAACCCGCGGGTGACCGTGGCACCGTCGACGACGCTGGGGAAGCCGACCGGGGCGGCCGTGGAAGCGGAGGCGCGGCGGCTGACCGGGGCGGAGTACCGGGCGGCCAGCCGAGCCCTCAGCCGGAAGCATCCGATGCTGCACGGGGTGCTGGTGCCGCTGATGCACCGGCTCGGGCGGGCCAGGACCGGCCGGACGGTGCACTTCGAGCTGACTCTGGCAACGACCGGACATCCGATCACCACCGCTACGGCACAGCGGCCTCGACGTCGTTCAGCCGCTGCGAGTAGTGACCTTCACGGGTGACGGCATCATCCGTCCCCGGCCGGTCCGGCCCGCGGTGTGGACGCGAACCGGACCGGCCGTGAGTCGACGGCTCACCGGTGAGGGGTGGGGCGGGTGCCCGGGGCGGGAGCGCCCAGGCAGGACGGTGCCGTCACGACGACGACTGGGCGTACGAGCGTGGTCCGGCCTTCGCGGTTGGTGCTGATGGCATAGCCGACGACGAGCGTGTCGGCGGCCGGGATCTGCCACGGCTTGATGACCATGCGGACGCCGTCGTCGCGTAGCTCGTAGGTGATCGGGGACCTGGCCAGTTGGTCGGCGACCTGCTCCGGGGTCGGGTCGGCCGGCAGCTGGAACGCCGGGTCGATGTCCGGCGGTGTGGTGCACCGATCAGCTGGGACCATGGCCATCGCGACGGTACGTGCGCCGGCCCGGGCGAGCGCGGCGTTCAGCTCCGCGGGGTTCCTCAGCTGGGTCGGGCGGATGGTCACGGCGACGGACCCGTCGGCGTGCCGGTCCACGGTGTAGGCCGACGCCGGTTCCCCGGTCGACCAGGGCTCGGCGACGACGAGCGCCGTCGCCGCGGCGGCCGCGGCCGCTCCGGCCAGACCGATGGCGAGGCGGCGACGCCCCACGTGCCGGGATCGGACCTGCGGGTGCGCGTCCTGCGCCGCGAGGATACGCGCCAGCATGGTGCGGGCCTCCGGGCCGTACGGGTCGGGCCGGGTGACGGCGGGGTCGGCGGCCCGTAGGCGGGCGAGGGCGGTGGTCGTGAGGTTGTTCATGAGCTGGTACTCCCTCCGGCAACGATGGATGACCGTGGGCGCCGGGCCGCCGAGGTGTCGCGGTCCTCGGTGGCCAGCAGCCGGCTGGCGAAGCGACGCCGAGCCCGGTGTAGTCGCACTTTCAGCGCGGTTGGGCGGCAGCCGAGGACGAGCGCCGCCTCGGCCACCTCCAGGCCTTCCCACTCGATCAGCCGCAGGACCTCCTGGTCAGCGGGAGAGAGTTCGGCGAGCACCGCCCGTACCCGAAGCCGCTCATCGATCTGCCCCGCGTGGTCCTCGACCCGGGCGTCACCGGCGGTGGCCGCCCGCACGGACAGCCGGTCCCGGCGGGTACGCGACCGCAGTTCGTTGGCGATCACCTGGCGGGCGGTGGCGTACAGCCAGGCCCGCGAATGGTCGGCGGGCAGCTCGGCGAACCGGCGCCAGGCGACGAGGAAGGTGCTGGCGACGATGTCACCAGCCGCGTCGGCGCCCACCCGACGTGTCGCGAAACGCGTCAGCTCCGCGTAGTGGGCGTCGAACAGCTCCTCGAAACGCCTACGGGCGGCCGCGCTGTCTGATTCCATACCCGGGAATGTCCACCAGCCGTGCTCGGGTTACCGCCGTCTTTACGTAACCGGCGCCGTCGCGCCGCTCAGCCCTGGGCCTCGTGCTCGCGGATCACCCGGTCGATGCGCCTGTCGGGGACGACCCACAGGATCGCCGCGCCGACGAAGCACGCCAGGGCAATCCCCACTCCGACATGCCCGCTCCGGTCGATCAGCAGGGCGCTGAAGATCCCGACGAGGTAGAACACCGGGGATACCTTGCCCTTGACGTCGGCGCCGATGGCCCGCCGCAGCGGCGACTCCGGTCCCTGCTGCTGAATGATCACGTTCTGGAGCACGAAGTACGCGATGCCCGCGCTGAGCAGGTTCAGGCCGTAGATGACGACGGGGGTTCGCTCAAACCTCGACTCGTCCATCCAGGCGGTCGTGAACGGGAACAGGGAGAGGCAGAACAGCAACGCCAGGTTCGCCCACAGCACCCCGCCCCTGATCTGCCGTACCAGATGGAACATGTGGTGGTGGTTGTTCCAATAAATGCCCACGTAGACGAAGCTGAGGAGATAGGTCAGCAACCCCACGCCGGTCGTGTGGATGAGGTCGGAGAACTCGTGGCCATGCGGCACCTTCAGCTCCAGCACCATGATCGTGATGATGATGGCAAGCACGCCGTCACTGAAGGCCTCCAGCCGACTGGTCCTCACCGCGCCACCGCCCTTCTCCCTCCGGCACGCGGCCGGGAACCGCGACCTGCTCTGGGGTAAGCAGACCAGACGCTGCGGCGCGGTGCCCTCGCGGCCGCCCTACCGAGATTCCGCCATGATCTGCGACACAGCCGGTTGTCGCGCAGGTTGGTCGTAACTACCTTGGTTGCGACGGGAGGTGGTGGCATGACCGGCAACAGTCGGTACACGATCGCGCTGCACGTGTTGACCTGGATGGCGCTGGTCGCCCGGCGGGGCCGGGACCTGGTCACCTCGGAACAGATCGCGGGCAGTGTGAACACCAACCCGGTGTTCCTGCGCCGGGTGCTCGGACCGCTGCGTGAGGCCGGGCTGGTGAGTTCGCAGCGCGGTTCCGGTGCGGGCTGGCGGCTGGCCCGCCCGGCGGCGGAGATCACCCTGGCCCAGGTGTATCAGGCCATGGCCGACCAGCCGTTGTTCCCGATGCACCGCGGGGAGCCCAACCCGGACTGCCCGGTCGGCCACGGCATCCGCCCGGCCCTGGCCCCGCTGTACCGGGCCGCCGAGGACGCACTCACGCGGCAGTTGGCCGGTACCACCATCGAGGACCTGCTCGCCGACACGCTGCGGCAGCACGCCGCCTCCTGACCCCGCACACCCGGTACCCATGCCCGCACCATGCCCACAGACGTAACCACATCAGTTACGATAAAGATGAAGGAAGGCCATGTACCGCCGCCTGCTCGTGCTCTCGCTCGCCGCCTTCGCGGTGGGTACCGACAGCTTCGTCATCGCCGGCGTGCTGCCCGACGTGTCCGCCTCCCTGCACGTGGGCACCGCGGCGGCCGGGCAGCTGATCACCGCATACGCTCTGGCCTACGCCCTGCTCTCCCCGGTGATGGCGGCCGCTACCGCGCACTGGCCCCGGCGGACCGTGCTGTTGGTCGGGCTGGCGGTGTTCATCGCCGGTACCGTCGGCTCCGCGCTGCTGCCGGCGTATCCGGCGGTCCTCGCCGCCCGCGCGGTCGCCGGACTGGGCGGCGCGATGATCGTCCCGGTCTCCGGCGGCGTGGCCGCCGGCCTAGTCCCGGCCGCGCAGCGCGGCCGAGCACTGGCCGTGGTGCTGGCCGGGCTGACCGCCGCCACAGCGCTCGGCGCGCCGCTGGGTACCGCATTGGCCGCGCTGACTAGCTGGCGTATCACCATGCTGGGCGTGGCGGCGCTCGGCCTGCTGGCCGCCGCCGGGGTAGCCACCCTGCTGCCACCGGTGCCGACCCCGCCCGCGGTCGGGCTGCGCGCCCGGCTCGCCCCGGTCCGCAACCCGCGGGTGTCCGCGACCCTGGCCACCACGCTGCTCGGGTACGCCGGCCTGTTCACCGTGTACAGCTACATCGCGTTGGTCTTCCACGGCGCCACCGGCGGCAACGGCCGCACCCTGGCCACCCTGCTGCTCGTGTGGGGGCTGGCCGCGACGGCCGGCAACCTGGGCGCCGGGCACCTGGTAGACCGGTTGGGCAGCCACCGGGTGATCCCGGTCGCGCTTGTCGTGGCGCTGGTGGACTTCGCCACGCTGCGCTGGACCTCCGGCACGCTGCCGGGCGCGCTGGCCGCCCTGGTGGTCTGGGGCCTATCCGGTTGGGGCCTGCTGGTCGCCCAGCAGCACCGGTTGGTGTCCACCGCACCGGCCGCGGCACCGATCCTCATCGGGCTCAACTCCTCGGCGGTCTACCTCGCGGTGTCCGCCTCCGGGCTGATCGGCGCGGCGGTCATCAGCGTGCTGGGCGCCGGCTGGCTCGCCTCGGTGGGCGCCGGGTTCCTGGCCGCCGCGCTGCTTGCCACCGCGGTGCCGATCAGGTCCGCCCGCGGCGGGCGGCCGGAGCGGGACCGCGCGGCGGCCGAGGCGGGTACGGCATGATCTCGGCAGTTGGAAAATCAAACCGCTCTCGTATCGCGGCCGTCGTCGTGGTGCTCGCGGTGTTCATGACCAACCTTGACCTCTGGATCGTGAACGTGGCGCTGCCCGCGATGGGCGCCAGCTTTTCCCGCCCAGGGCACCCGGCCACGCTCGGCGACCTGTCCTGGGTGCTCAACGCGTACGCCATCACGCTCGCCGCCCTGCTGGTGGTGATCGGCCGGCTCGGCGACCGGGTCGGCAAGCGGCCGGTGTTCCTGGCCGGCGTGGTGATGTTCACGCTCGCCTCGGTCGGATGCGCGCTGGCTCCGACGCTGTGGGTGCTGGTGCTGGCCCGGGTGATGCAGGCCATCGGCGCCGCTGCCCAGCTGCCGACTTCGCTGGCACTGCTGCTGGCCTTGGTACCGGCCGAGCGGCGCACCCAGGCCACCCGCGGCTGGGCGGCGGTCGGTGGGCTTGCCGCGGCGGCCGGCCCGGTGCTTGGTGGGCTGCTGGTACAGGTGGACTGGCGCTGGGTCTTCGTGGTGAACCTGCCGATCGGAGTGCTCACCCTGGCCGCCGGCCTTGTCGCGCTGCCGAAGCCGGTTGCGCGCGAGGCCGGCCGGCTGCCCGACCCGTGGGGTGCGGTGCTGATCACGGCCGCCGCCGCGGCGCTGTGCGGTGCGCTGGTGCAGGCACCGACCTGAGGATGGTCATCCACGCGTACGTTCGCCCTACTCGCCGTTGCCCTCGTGACGGCGGTGTGGTTCGGATGGCGCTCGGCGCGCCACCACACTCCGCTGCTTGAACTGCATCTGCTGCGGCTGCCCCGGTTCGGGGTGGCCGGCGCCGGAACGTTCATCTTCGGCTCGGCGTTCGCCATCGTGCTGCTGTCCAACGTGCTCTGGTGTCAAGACGTATGGCGATGGAGCGCGCTGCACACCGGCCTCGCCCTGGTACCCGGCCCGGCGCTGGTGCCTATCGTGGCCGTTGCGACGGCGCGGGCGGCCCGGCGCTTCGGCCATGGTCCACTGGTCGCGGCCGGGGGCGTGCTGTACGCGGCCGGCCTGCTCTGGCGTACGGTCCTGGTTTCGGCCACCCCCGACTACCTTCGTGACCTGCTGCCCAGCATCGTGCTGACCGGTAGCGGGGTAGGCCTGGCCCTGGGTACCCTCGTCGCGGCCGGGGTGCAGTCGCTGCCCGACACCCGCGCGACCACGGGCTCCGCGCTGGTCAATTCGCTGCGGCAGATCTCCTCGACGGTCGGCGTGTCATTGCTCGTGACGATCCTGGGCACGCGGGTGGATGCCGGTTCGGTCAACCACTTCCGGCTGGCGTGGGGCCTGGGCACCGGGCTGAGCCTACTGACCGCGGGAGTGGGCGTGCTCCTGACCCGGTCGGCGGTGCAGCCCGTACCCGCAGGCGCCAGTGCCCACTGACGTCTCGGTTGATCAAGCTCATCCGCGATCGTGTCAAGCGCGAGAGCGTCTACAAGGGCGAGGCCGGCTGCGTCGCGTGTTGTCAGTCTGCCGGTGCCGGCTCGGTGGGCCGTGGCGTGAAGAAGCGGATTATGTCGTCGGCTGCGGTGGGGGACAGCATCATTGCCTGGACTCGTGCGGACATTTCGGCGATCGGGTGGGTTCTGATGAACATCGCCTCCTCGTACGTCTGAATCGCCGAGTCGGGGTCGGCGGGGTTGGTGGCGAGTTCGGCGGCGAGTTCGGCGGCGTCGAGCATGGCTTGGTTGGCGCCCTCGCCGACCGGCGGCATGAGGTGCGCGGCGTCACCGATGAGGGTGATGCCCGGCTGGTGGGCCCAGCGTGTACCGGTGGGCATCGCCTCGATCGTGCGTGGGGTCGGCGGGCTGTCGCCGGCTTCGATGAGTGCGGTGAGGCTGGGGTCCCAGCCATCGAACATGTCCAGCAGAGCGCGCTTGCTGCGGTAGGTGTCTATGTGGCGACCGTCCGCGCGTAGGGAGATCCCGACTCGGATGCTGCCGTCGCCGAGGCGTTGTGCTGCCAGGATCTGGTTCACGCCGATGCACCACAGGTTTCCGGGGCCGACCAGATCGGCGAGATTCGGGTGGCGCCGGTCGACGTCGCTGATGCTGAGCTCGGCCAAGGTGGCCACGGAGGACAGTGTCACGTCGGTCAGCAGCGACCGGACGACCGAGCGTGCGCCGTCCGCGCCGATGAGGACGTCGCAGTCGGCGCTGTGGCCGCCATCGAACGTCAGCCCGAAGCCTCCGTCGGGTCGTGGGGTCGCCGCGACGAGCCGGTGCTGCCAGGCCACCGCGTCGCCGGGGAGCGAATCGAGCAGAAGATCACGCAGTGCGCTGCGGTCGATCTCGGGGCGTCCGGAGAATGAGCCGGGTTGTGGCTTGTGGTGCACGAGGGTGCGTCCGGCCGGGTCGAGGATGCGATGTTCCTCGCCCTCCGGCCGTGCCTCGGAGCGGAATCGGCCGGCGAGGCCCGCATCGGCCAGGGCCCGTTGCCCGGACTCCGGGTGCAGGTCGAGCGATCCGCCCTGTGATCGCGCGGATCGGCTTGCCTCGCGTTCGTACACCACCGCGCCGATGCCGTGCCGGTGCAGGATTCGGGCCAGCGTCAGGCCGCCGAGGCCACCGCCGGCGATCGCGATTCGCATCATCATCTCCGTTACCGTACGCTGTATCTTATGGATACGCCGTACGGTAGCGCACCGCTGCCCGTCTGGGAACGGCCCGAGCCTCAGCCGCGGACGGCGTCGGTGCCGCTGAGCCGCGCGAAGATCGCCGCCACGGCGATCCGGATCGCCGACGCACACGGCCTCGACGGGCTATCGGTACGCAAGATCGCCAAAGAGCTCGGTGTCGGTCCAATGCGGCTCTACGACTACGTGGTCAACAGATCCGAACTGCTCGATCTGATGGTCGACGCCGTGTACGCCCAGATTGCCGAGGCCGGCCAGCACTCCGAATGGCGCGCCACGGTACTGGCCATCGTTCACCGGACCCGCGAGGCCGCTCTTGATCATGAGTGGTTCGCCGACCTGCTCGGCGCAAGGCCACACATAGGACCTCACGCGCTCGCCGTGGGCGAATCGACCGCGGCGGCGCTCAGCCAGGCCCCTGGCGTGCGCGGTATCGACGATCTCCAGCGAGCTGTGGGCGCCCTCAGCGCGTTCATCGTCGGAGCACTCCGCAGGGAGATCACCGAGCGCCGCACCGCCCGTTTAACCGGCACCGACGTGTCCGCTTGGCAGGCCGCCCTCGGACCCTACCTGACACGCATGCTCGAAACAGGCCGCTACCCCACCGTCGCGCGGCTCGTCATCGACGGCGCCCACCTCAACGCCGAGGAAACCTTCCACCACAACCTGATCACCATCCTGGACGGCATCACCAGCCATCCCCACACGTGACCTACTACTCGCAGGCCAGTGGTCGA
Source organism: Micromonospora sp. NPDC005806 (assembly GCF_042871425.1). Lineage (NCBI taxonomy): Bacteria > Bacillati > Actinomycetota > Actinomycetes > Micromonosporales > Micromonosporaceae > Micromonospora > Micromonospora sp. NPDC005806. Next base: position 29,304 of record NZ_JBIAIL010000059.1, read on the forward strand.
CCGAACACCGATACACCTCGATCAGACATCCGTAGCCGCTGATCGCGCGTCACAGGCCGTGGCCGATCGGTCATGTGCTCCAGCTTCCGGTACTGCCGTTGAGCGACCAGCGTGCTGCCGAGGCGGTCCAGGTACGGGACTGACGTCACCCGGCCGCGATCGAATACCCAATCGCGGCGATGTCCTCGTTCAGTCTGGCAACAGTCATCTCTGGGTTCAAGGCCTGCACAACGACGTCAGTGAGCGGGCGGTGCGCGACGACGTGCTCGACCTCCGTCGCGTCTAGTTCGATCTCGTAGTAGTCCTCGGCGAACGTGACGTACCGGTCGACGATGTCGTCGAGCAGGATCTCGAGCAGCCCAGAACCGTCCGGGGCGTTGTCGTCGTACGGTCCGCGGAGCGGAGGGAACGTGATGCCTTCGCCGGCGTGCCAGCGGTCGTCACCGGAGAGCCGCCACAG
>NZ_JBIAIL010000060.1:0-28794 GCF_042871425.1 Micromonospora sp. NPDC005806
CAGCTTGGCGAAGTGGTCACCGCGTCCGAAGTGCTCACCGAGGTCGGACAGAGCAGAGGGCTCTGACCTGCGGTGATGCGGGCGAGCGGGTCGGCTTGACCTCCCGGAGAAGACCGAAGTGGTCAAGTCGCCGGCGACACAAGAGGCTGTCTACGGCGCCGGTCCTGCCCGCCGCCGCAGCGATCCTTTGCCGAGACTCCTGATCGACTCGCATCTCTGCGCTTCTTCATTAGTGGGTCCGGAGCTGTCTTGCCTACTGGAACGCCAATCCCACGAGCAAGTCGCTGATCAGGGGCTCGCGGTCGGAGACCTCTTCGGCGCCTCCGAAGCAGTCAGCCGATCTCCCTCGCGTGCGGCAGGCGTTCAAGTGTCCGGCCGGGAGGGGCACTTCAGTCTCCAGGTGGACGCGCAGGTACGGGTCGGGCCGGGGCCCGGCGGTGCCAGCCGCGGACCGCACCCGTCCATCCTGTCGCCGGGACGCCGCAACTTGCGTCCGGCGAGTACGTTGACGGCCAGCAATTTCGTTGACGACTCGCCCAAGGCGAATGGTGAAGAGGGGGGTGCCGGTGACAGCGACGCTCGTCCCTCCGCCGATGACCGATGTACGGCATACCCGATCGGCCGGTCTGCGGGGCCGGATCGTCGGTAGCCTCCGGGACACGCCGCGCCGGCTGGCCGCCGTGCTGACTGGCCTGGTCGCCCTGGGGTTCGTCGTCGGGTTGGTGGGGTTCGCGGGGGTGCGGCAGCGGGCCGACCTGATCGACGGCGTGACGTCTCGCAGCGGCGCGCTGGTAGTGGCCGCGCAGGACCTCTACCGGGCTCTGTCCGACGCGGATGCCACCGCGGCGAGCGCCTTCCTTTCCGGCGGTGTCGAGCCGGCGGCGCAGCGGGACCGCTACCAGAATGACGTGGCCGAGGCGGCGGCGGCGTTGGCGGTGATCGCGGCCGGGCGGCCCGGCGACGGCGCCACGGATGGCGCCGTAGGGGTGATCGCCGCCGAACTCCCGGTGTACACCGGGCTGATCGAAACGGCGCGTGCCTACAACCGGCAGGGGCTGCCGGTCGGCGCGGCGTATTTGCGGGAGGCGTCGGGGCTGATGCGGCAGCGGGTGCTGCCGGCCGCCCAGCAGCTCTACCAGTCGGTCACTGCGGAGCTGGACCGGGCGCGCGGTGGCGGCGCCGGGTTCCCGTGGATCGCCGTGCTGCTCGGGCTGGTGGCCATAGCCGCTCTGGTGCGGACGCAGATGTGGCTCACCAGGCGGACCAACCGGGTGTTCAACATCGGTCTGGTGGGGGCGACCGCGGCCGCGGTGGTGCTGGTTGGCTGGCTCGGCGTGTCCGCGATCGTCGTCGGTGCCCGGCTGGTCGCCAGCGACCGGGACGGCTCGGCGCAGGTGGATCGGCTCGTCCAGGCCCGGGTCGCGGCGTTGCAGGCCCGCGCCGACGAATCGCTGACCCTGGTGGCCCGCGGTGCCGGCGGTGACTTCGACAAGGACTACACCGCCGTGATGACCCGGCTGATCGGTCCGGACGGCCACGGCGGACTGCTGCGCGACGCCGCCGAGGGGGCCGCCGACGAACCGACGCGGGCCGCGGCCGACAGGGCCGCAGGGCGGGCCCGGGACTGGCTCGCCGCACACCAGAAGCTGCGGCAGCTCGACGACGGCGGCCACTACACCGAGGCGGTGACCGCCGCGGTGGGCGGCGGCCCCGGCGCGACGGCAAGCATCTTCAACGAGTTGGACGGCACGCTCGCCAGCGCCATCACCCGCAACAGCGACCGGTTCGAGGCCGACGCCCGGTCCGCCCGTCGCAATCTGTCCGGCATGGACGTCGGTGTTGTGGTCCTGGCCGGATTGATGGTGATCGGCGCTGCGGCGGGCATCCAGCGACGAATCGCGGAGTATCGATGAACGCCTCTCGACTGATGTCCGCGGCCGTGGCGCTGACGGTGACCCTCGGCTTGACCGGCTGCGGCGGTGGCGGTGGCGGTGGGATCCTGCCGGCCGGCGCGTCTGCCGTCACGCCGGTCCGCCCGGTCGGGCTGCAGGACCCGGCGGACATCCCGGACGGGGCCAACGCCGGCTCCGCCTCCTGCGATCCGCGGGCCAGTCTCCGCCCAGCGGCCACCCAGCCCCGCCCCGGCCAGATGCCGGCCGGCTCGACCATGGCTCGGATTCTCCAGCGGGGCCGGCTGATCGTCGGCGTCGACCAGAACAGCTACCGGTTCGGGTTCCGCGACCCGCTCACCGGAGAGCTGACCGGCTTCGACGTGGACGTGGCCCGCGAGGTGGCCCGGGCCATCTTCGGCGATCCATCCAAGATCCAGTTCAGGGCAACGAACTCGGCGTCGCGGATCCCGTCCCTGCAGGACGGGACGGTCGACATCGTCGTACAGACCATGACGATGAACTGCGAACGGTGGCAGAAGGTCAACTTCTCCACCGAATACTTCACCGCCGGCCAGCGGATCCTGGTGCGCCGAGGGTCGCCCGTGCGCAGCATCGCCGACCTGGGTGGCCAGAAGGTCTGCTCGGCGATCGGCAGCACGTCCATCCGCAACGTCGCTGCCGCACCGGCCAAGCCAGTGCCCGTCGGGGTGCCGGACTGGACCGACTGTTTGGTGATGCTCCAGCAGAACCAGGTCGCTGCCGTCTCGACCGACGACAGCATTCTGGCCGGGCTGGCCGCGCAGGACCCCAACACGGTCGTGGTCGGGCCACGGTTCAGCGACGAGCCGTACGGGATCGGCATCAACCGGGACGCCACCGACCTGGTCAGGTTCGTCAACGGGGTGCTGGCCCAGTTGCGGGCGGACGGCAACTGGACCAGGCTCTACACCCGGTGGCTGACCGCGCTCGGCCCGGCTCCACTGCCGCCGACCGCCCGATATCGGGACTGACCGGCGTGACCGCACCGGTTCCACTGAGCCGTGACGAGGTCGACGTGGCCATCGTCGCGCTGGGGGCGGCCCACGACCGGATCTCCGCCGCCATGTACGCCCTGGACAATCACCCCGGCCTTGCGGCGGTCCGGCTGCCCGGCCGGACCGGACGGACCGAGCGGTACGCCGCCGACCTGGCCGCCCAGATCGACGCGCTCTGGTCCCGGTTCACCGCACTCGGGGCGTTCCTGGACCAGCTCCGGACCCTGCGGGCGCAACATTCTCGGCCCGGTGACGAGGAGTTGGCGAAGCTCACCTGGTTGCTGCGTGAACCGGTCGTCCCGGTCGGCACGAACGGAATCGTTCTCGACGATGCGCCGCCGGGGGCCGTCCGGCTGCCGCTGATGGAGCTCGCCGGTCAGCTGGAAACCGGCAGCGCCGACGCCATCGACCGGTTGTCCATCCTGGATGAGGCCGGCTCGGCGCTGGCCGTCCGGTTCGGGCCGCCAAACGAGGCGTTGGCCCGGCTACGGGCGGCCGTCGACGCGCTCGGGCCGGACGGGGCGCCCACCGCCGCCCTGGATCGGCTCGGCGAGCAGCTCGCCGACGCGTACCGGGAGGCGTCCGGCGATCCGCTGGCGGTGGCGTCGGGCGGTGGCCCCAGCGCCAGCGCGCTGGATAACCGGCTGCGTGAGCTGGCCGCTGAGACCGCGACGGTGGCCGGCGAGATCGACGCGTTGGCCAGTCTGCGCGACGGCTATCCACGACGGGCGGAGCGGCTGCGCGCCACGATCGTCCAGGTCGGGGCCGGCGAGGAGGCGGCCGCCCGGGCCTGCGCCGCCGCCGAGGAGAAGATCGCCAACCCCGGGCTGCCCGCAGTACCGGATGCCACCCCCGCGCTTCGGGCCCAGCTGGCGCAGCTGGACCAACTTCACCGGGAGCGGCGGTGGAGCCGGCTGGCCGACGAACTGGCGGCGGCGGAGCGGGCCGCGGCGGCGGCGGTCGAGCGGGCCGCTGGGCTGCGGGAAGCCGCGGACGGGCTGCTCGAGCGGCGCGCCGAGCTGCGCGGCCGCCTCGCCGCCTACCGGGCCAAGGCGGCCCGACTCGGCTTCGCCGAGCACACCGAGCTGTCCCGCCGGCACCGCGTCGCCGAGGACCTTCTCTACTCCAGCCCGTGCGATCTGCCCGCGGCGACCCGGGCCCTGTCCGCGTATCAGCGGTATCTCAACGACCTCAGCGAGCGGGGGACGACATGAGCCAGCGGTGCGTACGACCCGACTGCGCCGGCAGCTACGGGCCGGAGGGCTACTGCGACGAGTGCGGGCGCAAGGCACCGGCCGGGGTCCTGCCGGCGCAGCCGTCCCCCGGTGGCGGGCCGGCGCGGCCCGGGCCGGGCGCGGGACCGGTTCCACTCGCCTCCGTCGCCTCGACTCCGGTGAGCACGCGCGGCGGTTCGGTGCGCACTGGTTCGCGGGGCTCTGGCCGCAGCCGGGGGGCCACCCGCGGTGGCCTCGGTGCCGGCCTGATCGAGCTGCCCCGGGTCCCGCTGCGCGACCCGGCCAGCGCGGTGATGGCCGAGCCGACGGTGGCCGAGTCCCGCCGGTACTGCGTAGCGTGCGACAAGCCGGTCGGCCGGGGGCGGGACGGCGCCCCGGGCCGCGCCGAAGGCTTCTGCCCCAGCTGCGGCACCCCGTTCTCTTTCCTGCCCCGCCTCGGCCCTGGCGACGTGGTCGACGACCGGTACGAGGTGCTCGGCGCGCTCGCCTACGGCGGGCTGGGCTGGATCTACCTGGCCCGGGACAAGAACGTCAGCGACACCGTCAGCGACCGCTGGGTGGTCCTCAAGGGGCTGATCAACACCAGTGACCCGGACGCGATGGCCGCCGCTGTGACCGAGCGGCGCTATCTGGTGGAGATCGACCACCCGAGCATCGTCAAGATCCACGATTTCGTGCAGCATCCGGACCCGAAGACCGGGGTGCCGGTCGGCTACATCGTCATGGAGTACGTCGGTGGCCAGTCGCTGCGGGACATGCTGGTCAGCCGGCGGGCGGCCACCGGCGAGCGGGCGCTGCCGCTGCCCGAGGTGATCGCCTACGGCGTCGAGATCCTGCCCGCACTGGGCTATCTGCATGACCGCAACCTCCTGTTCTGCGACTTCAAGCCGGACAACGTCATCCACGCCGAGGAGCAGCTCAAACTGATCGACCTCGGTGCGGTCCGACAGGTCGACGACGAGGTGAGCGCGGTCTACGGCACACCCGGCTACCAGGCGCCGGAGGTCGCCGAGGCGGGGCCGTCGGTGGCGGCCGACCTCTACACCGTCGGCCGGACCCTCGCGGTGCTGAGCTTCGACTTCCGCGGCTTCGCCGGCACCTACGCCGACCGGCTGCCAGACCGCTCAGAGGTGCCCTTGCTGGGCCGCGAGGAGTCGTACGACCGGCTCCTGCGCCGGGCCACCCACCTCGATCCAGACCGACGCTTCCAGTCGGCGGCCGAGATGAGCGAACAGCTCCTCGGGGTGTTGCGGGAGGTGCTGTCGGCCGCCGACGGCGTGCCCCGGCCGGCGGTGTCCCGGCAGTTCACCCCGGAACGGCGGGCGTTCGGCACCGGCGCCGGCGAGGTGGGCCCGATCGCTATCGCCCGGCGGCTCGACCCGGCGGAGGTCGCTGCGGCGTTGCCGCTGCCGCAGGTGGACATCCTCGACCCGGGCGCCGGCTTACTGACCACGCTGACGGCGACCGCCCCTGGCGAGCTGATCGCGCAGTTGCGCAACGCCCCGGTGCGCAGCGTCGAGGTGGCGCTGCGTATCGTGCGGGCCCGGATCGACGGCGGCGACCTGGCCGGCGCCGCCGCGGATCTGGACCGGCTCTACGCCGACGACCCGTTCGACTGGCGGATCGACTGGCACCGCGGCCTCGCCGCTCTGGCCGCGAGCCGGCCCGGGGACGCCCGGGTGGCCTTCGACGCCGTCTACGACCAACTGCCCGGCGAGCCGGCCGCCCGGCTGGCGCTGGCCGCCGCAGTGGAGAGCACCGGGGACCCAGAACTCGCCGAGCGGCTGTACGACCGGGTCTGGCGGAGCGACCACGGCTTCATCAGCGCCGCCTTCGGGCTGGCCCGGCTCCAGCTCGTCAAAGGCGGCCGGGTCGCCGCGTTGCGCGTCCTCGACCAGGTGCCGGAGAGCTCCAGCCACCACATCGCCGCCCAAGTGGCCGCGGTCCGGGCCAACCTACCGGCCGAGGGGTTTCCCGCCGGCGCCGGCGAACTGCTGGCCGCCTCCGACCGGCTGCAGCGGATAGGGTTGGACGTCGAGCGGCAGGCCCGGTTGACGGTGGAGATGCTCGAAGCGGCCCTGGCCTGGGTCACCGCCGGGCATACCCTGCCGCCGGACGCCCGGGTCCTCGGACACGGACCGCACGAGAAGGGGCTGCGGCTGGGCCTCGAACGCGCCTACCGCACCCTGGCGCAGCTCGCCGCCGACCCGCCTACCCGTATCGCACTGGTCGACCGGGCCAACGCCGTCCGGCCGAGGACACTGACATGACGGCCCCGTCTTGCCCAGAGCACGGCCCGGCGGGCGATCCGGGGGACCGCTTCTGTGAGGTGTGCGGGCGCAACCTGCGCACCCGCGAGGAGGCGACGGCCACCGCGGCCCCGCTGCCAGGCCCGAGATCCAGCACACCGCCGGCCGTACCGTGGTTGTCCTCCCGGGCGACTGAGGGCGACTGTGGCGGGTGCGGCGCCCAGGTGCCAGCCGGCGGATACTGCGACTCGTGCGGCCGCCGGCGCTCGCTCGCCCGCGACCACGCCGAACTCGACCTCGGCGACCTTGCGGCAGTGACGGACCGGGCCCGCCGACCACGCAACGAGGACGCGGTGGCGATCGGACGAGTCGTCGGCGCCACTGTCGCAGTGGTCTGCGACGGCGTCTCCACCTCGACCCGCGCCGACACCGCCGCCACCGCCGCAGTGGAGTCGGCCATCGTAGAGCTGCTGGACGCCCTGCGCGGCGGCGCGGACCCGGCGGAGGCCGGCCGACGGGGCGCCCGGGCAGCGGCCGGCGCGGCCCGGGGTGCCGCCGGACCCGCGGATCGCGACACCCCGCCCAGCTGCACGTACGTCTCCGCGATCGTCACCGGGGACGCGGTGACGGTGAGCTGGATCGGCGACAGCCGGGCTTACTGGCTCGGGCCGAACGAGGCGCTGTTGACCCTCGACGACTCGTTGCGGGCCCGCGTGGCCGCTGGCCGGCCGGTGCCGGCGGCGCTGGCCGAGGAGGATCCCCGGTCCCCGGCCCTGATCCGCTGGCTCGGTGTGGACGGTGACGACGAGGACGCCCAAGTCGTCACCCTGCGACCGACCGGTCCCGGCCAGGTCGTGGTCTGCTCCGACGGCCTGCACCACTATCTGCCGGGCGCGAACGACCTGGCCGCGGCGGTGTCCGGCCTGCCGCCGACACCCCTGGCAGTGGCGCAGGGTCTGACCAGGCTGGCGTTGGAGGGCGGCGGCCACGACAACGTGGCGGTCGCCATACTGCCGTTTCCGGTAACCGAGACAGGAGGAACACCGGCATGAGCGGGCAACCCGAGTTCGTCGCCGAGCTCGACCAGAACGAATACCTACCGGTGGGACGACGGATCGTGGACGCGATCGTCACCGTCACGGCCTCCGGCACGGACCTGCGGAGCACCGCCGGCCCGCTGAGCGCGGCGCAAGTGATCATGATCGACACCTCCGGTTCGATGACCGCTCCCCACTCGAAGATCCAGCAGGCGAAGCGGGCCACGGCGGTCGCCATCGACACCCTCCGCGACGGCGTGGCCTTCGCGGTCGTCGCCGGCTCGGCGCACGCCCGGATGATCTTCCCGTCGCAGCCGGGGATGGTGCCCGCCTCCCCACAGACCCGGGCGCAGGCCAAGGCGGCGGTGGCCGGGCTGCGAGCCGAAGGCGGAACCGCCATCGGCGCCTGGCTCAACCTCGCCAATCACCTGTTCGCCGGCCAGCCGGCCGAAGTGAAGCACGCCATCCTGCTCACAGACGGGCAGAACCAGCATGAGCGGCCGGAGGACCTGCAGCGGGTGCTGGACGCCTGTGAGGGCCGGTTCATCTGCGACAGCCGAGGCGTCGGCGCCGACTGGGTCGCCGACGAGCTGCGGAAGGTAGCGTCCACCCTGCTCGGCACCGCAGACGGGTTGGAGGACCCGGCCGAGCTGCCGGCGGCATTCCAGGCGATGACCGCGTCCGCGATGGGCAAGTCGGTGGCTGACGTGTCGCTGCGGGTGTGGAGCCCGGCGGGCGCCAGGATCCGCTTCGTCAAACAGGTCTTCCCGCAGGTCGAGGACCTCACTGGCCGGCGCACCGAGGTGAGCGCCCGCATCGGCGACTATCCGACCGGTGCCTGGGGCGCGGAGAGCCGGGACTATCACATCTCGGTCGAACTGGAGCCACAACCGGTGGGGGAGGAGTTGCTCGCCGCCCGGGTCAGCCTGGTCAGCGCCGGTCAGGTGCTCACCGAGCGGCTCGTGCTGGCCAGGTGGACTGACGACGAGGAGCTTTCCACCCGGATCAACCGGCAGGTGGCGCATTACACCGGCCAGGCCGAGTTGGCCGCCGCGATTCAGGACGGGCTGAAGGCCCGGGACGCCGGCGATGTAGAGACCGCCACTGCGAAGCTCGGCCGGGCGGTCCAGTTGGCCACTGAGTCCGGCCACGTCGACACCGCCAAGCTGCTGGCCCGGGTGGTGGACGTCGTCGACGCGCCGACCGGCACGGTCCGGCTCAAGAAGCAGGTGGCCGGAGTGGACGCCGAGCTGACCAACGTGCGGTCGGTGAAGACCGTCCGGGTGAAGAAGACCCAGGCCTGACGGGAGCGACACGATGGCCACCTGTCCCAAAGGGCACGAATCGACGACCGCCGACTATTGCGACCAGTGCGGTGCCCCGATGTCCGGCACGTCGACGCCGGCCCCGCTGGCCGCCGCGCCCCCGCCGTCCGTGGCGCCGGTCTCGCCCGCCGCCCCGCCCGCGGATCCCGTCGTCGGTACGCCGTGCCCGGTCTGCAATACGCCCCGCACTGGCCGGTTCTGCGAGGAGGACGGCTACGACTTCCTGCTCGCCCCGCCGGTGAGTGCGGTGAGTCCGTCCACCTCGCCCACCGGTGTCGCCGCCCCCGATGCGGGCAGCGAGACGGCCGCCGGACCGCCGCCTTCGGCCACTCCGGCGGCGCTGGTCGTCGTGGTGGGCATCGACCGCGGCTACTTCAACGCAGTGCTCGGCATGGGCGGCGAGGACGCCGGCGGGCTGACCTTTCCTCGGTTCGCCGCCGAGCGCCAGTTCCCGTTGGTGGGCCAGCAACTGCTGATCGGCCGGTCCAGCCGGTCCCGGGGCATACATCCCGACATCGACCTCAGCGGCCCACCGGAGGACCCGGGCGTCTCACACACCCACGCGCTCCTCGTCCTGCAGCCCGACGGTTGGGCGGTGGTCGACGTCGGCTCATCCAACGGCACGTACCTCAACGACCCGCAATCGGCGCCGATCCCGTCCGAGACCCCGGTGCCGATCGCCGCTGGTGACCGCGTCTTCGTCGGCGCTTGGACCTGCCTGTCCATCCGCCCCGCCTAACCTGATCTTGAGGCCTTTGCGTTCGTTGTGTCGCAGCGTGGACGTCTAGTGCGGCGTGGGCTCTTCTTGTGGCCGGGTGGTCGCCCGGGGCCGAATGGGCTCACCGCATCGATCCCGCCCGGCGCGGCCAGGGCGCCGGAAACCGGGCGGCGGGAGCGTCGTCACCGGCGCGGAGCCGGTCCAGGTCGTACGTCGCCAGCTCGTCGTCCCGTATGGCCGGAACCTGGCCAGCGAACTGGCTGCAGCCAAGCGCACCAACGGCCCCGTGATCGCCGGGTAGTCAGGGTTCAGGACTGGATCGGTGGCGTCTTGATCGGCGAGCGCGACAGACCCGGAACTTGGGACCGAAGTTGGGCTCGCCGGCTGGCTGATCGCGGCTTTGAGTTCCGCTTCAACAGGGTGGATAGCCGGAGGCGTGCGGCTCTAGCGGCGCGACAAGGTCGACATCGCGGCGAGCGCGGCGACCGGCACCAGACCGGCGACGACTGCGAGGGCGATCATTGCACGCCGCGGGGCGGTGACGACGCGACTATCGGTACTGTCAGCGGGCGGCACGTCACGCAGCATGGCCACGATCCGCTCGACAGTGCGCGCCTGGGTCCGGCCGTTGGTTCGGTACCTGCTTCCGCGCGGGTCCAATAGGGGTGAGTCAACCCGGAACTGGACGTGATCGCCGTTGGTCAGGTCGAGACGGATCTCCACGCCGCGCCGGGAGAACTCGCCGAGCAGGTGCCGGGGTACCGATGTGCGGCGCAGCGCCGTCTCGATCCGGAGATCTTCCGGTGTGACGATGAACCGGGCGGCCGGGCCGGCCAGGTAGCAGCCGGCACCGCCGCCGGCGGCGAGCGCCAGCTCGAGCAGGCTGCCGATGCGGGGCTGCTCACCCCAGTTCACCAGCGCGGCGCCGGCAAGTCCGCCAGCGGTGACTGCCATGCAAAGGTAGGCAAGGCCGCTGCGACGTCGAAGCGAGCGCCGCCGCCTCCCGATGCGGGGTGTGACCCCAAGCTGGTGGGGGACCTGTGGCAGGCGCGAGTTTGCATGGCGCAGGGCGTTGGCTGTGGTGATTCGTCCAGCCACTGCCACAAAGAGCGCGACGGCACCGAACATCGCCGGGAATATGAATCCGTCGTCTCCAGCGGCGACCTCGGCCGGGGTGCGGGCCGCCCAGAGGACGGCCGCGGCGCCTAGCAGCAGCAGTCCGACGCTCGAGACGATCAGCGTCAGCCCCCAGGTCCAGACGAGCGCGCCGTCGTCGTGCCACCCGATACGTGATCGCCGGCCCACGCCACATCCCCGCCAATGTCCCGCCGGTCATGCGACCGGTCGCTGACGATTTTAGGAGCGACAGTCGAGCGGACTCCTGACCTGATCGGCGCTCAGCGGACCGGATTCGTTAAGCGTCGAAAGAGAATCGACGAGGGAAGTCCCTGGGCCGTCGCCGGGCCGGCAGACGCCGACCAGGGGCGACCGGTGACCGGCAACGCCAGAGGAAGGACCAGGCCATGGCCTCGATAAAGGTCGATCCTGAGTGACCAACGACCGCCACTGGCGACGACGTGTGCTCGGCTGACGAGGCGTGGTCGGCCCGATGACCAGGCTGTCGGTCGCCTCTTTGTCGAGGGAGCAGATTGGGAGCAGCCGGGTTCACCCAATGGCGTTGAACTGCACTCAACGGCACCGAACGGCTGCCAACGGCATACGCCCCGACCTGCGGTCCTGCTCTCCGCAGGTCGGAGGCGATGCGGCGTCCTGCTTCACACCGAAGAGGTCACTGGTTCGATCCGAGTATCGTCCACCATAAATATATGCAGGTAGGAAGCCCGTCGCCGGAGCCACCGGTAACGGGCTTCCCGGCTGTTGCCCCTTAAATTGGGAGCAATTTGGGAGCATGGGACGCCGGGACCGTCCGCTATCTCCTGTGCCGCGTTAGCGGCCGCGGCTGCGGACGCCAGCACAACAACCCGATGCCGGAGCAGTTCTGACCTCGGGTGAACCCGGCGAGTGGGCAGCGTGCCGAAGGCCAGGGTGATCTCACTGGTTCGGCTCGCCATGATCAATCCAATGGTGTTGGCACGCATTCGACCGGGAACCTGAGCAGCCAGAGTCCTGCCCCAGGTCATTTGGGTGAGGCGCTCATCGCCTGGCAGAGTCCAGAGGGCCGTCCTCACCGGACATGCCTGCCCTGCTGCCGCTCACCGCTGCTCCACGATCCTTCCAGCGTCGATTCCGAGCAACCCGAGGCCGGAGAGACCCGCGGACCGGCACGGCGACCGGCACCCGCTCGGCCCCGCAGGGCTAATCGCGGGGTAGACGGCTACCACGAGTCCGAGCCCGGCAATGACCCAGCCGTCCGAGCAGTCGAGAGCGGCTCGCCGCAGTCGCGCCAAGGCCGTCCCGATCGCTTTCTTCAACCTCCACTTGCGGGTCGCTTGTAGAACGCCGCCGTCGCGGGATCGACGACGGCCGCAGGCGGTTGTGGCTGGTGCGGCGCAGTCTCGTTCGTCAGCGGGCTGATGCCGCCGCCACCTGCAAGCCCACCGCCAGCTCACGAACGTCGTCGACGTCGACGTCGACGTCAACGTCAACGTCAACGGCGAGGGCTGCGACGAGGACGTCGCTGAGGTCTTCCCACGCCGGCACCCATTCGGTGACCCTAGGAAGCTCAGCGGCGAACACCGCGCGAGGGAAGGTCGCCACCTTCATCCGGAGGCTCCGAGCGCAGCCAGCCGAGGAACCGGGCGTGCACCCCCACGGTTGTCGAGGCCGAGGCGGTGTAGATCATCCAGGGCGTCAGCAAGAGCGAGTGCGAGGTATACGGCCAATGACGCGCGGGCGTCCCGGTATTCCGCCAGCAGCGCCAGACGGGCGGGGGAGCAGGGCCAGGGGCAGCCACAGCGGCGGCACCGCCAGAGGGGGCGCATCGGCGTGTGGGGGCGTCCCGGTGCGCCGCTCACCACTGGATGCCTGCCCGGCGCGACTGCGCGGGCGTCAGGTGCCCCGCCCGCCCAATTGGCGGGTACAGCGCCGTCACCTCCCGTCCCCATAGTGGCGGCGGCACCGCGGCGGCACCCCGGTATGTCGGTGAGGGCTCGGCCGGGGGTACTGGGCCGCGATCGGGGCACGGCCAGGAGTGATCTTCGGTGAGCAGGACCAGCGGTGGCGATCCTCAACCGCCGCCCTGTACCGCACCGTTGCGGGCTCGAGAGTCGCGTTGCTGCCGGGCGTTGGACACTCACCCATGATCGAGGATCCGCCGCGGACCGCCGCACTTCTCCTCACCTTCACCAGTTCCGAGCTCAGCGGTCAGTAGCGCCGTGGCGGAGCGCGTCTGCTTTACCGTGTCCGGAAGGCAAGCCACAATGCCGGGCGGTCTCGATGCGGGCAACGAGGCCGTTCGGCGACTCTACGAACGTGCCGGCTTCAGCAACCGCACACCCGTACCGCTGCCGCGCCGCAGGCAGCGTGAGCGACACCTGAACGCTGTGACGGGCTTATACCTCACGGGCTATACCTCATGTTCGCCGCAACGGAGACTTCCCGTACGTGCGCGCACATCGGCATGTTCGCACGCCGAGCCGCTGGTACGGGCTGTCACGCCGCGTAGCGATCGGATCGCGGCAGATCCGGTCGTCCTGCATGGTCACGTCGTGACTTCTCCCTCCCATGTTCTGAGCGTCAGTTGCTGGCCATCGAAGTCCAGCTTGAGACCGACCACCTCGTTGACCGCGTTGAACGTCGGCGCCCAGTCAACTAAGGGCAGCGCGATGACGGAGGCGAAGGGCGGTTCGGTGGAGGCGTCGCGCGCGATCCAACGTCCGCTGAAATAGTCGTAGTCGTAGGCGGAGAGCCACCCCTCGTCACCCGGTTCCGTTTGGATGAACTCGAGGGTCCAGTCGCTTCGACCGGCGAGAAGCAGACCTCGACCGTCATCGAAGACGAGGTGGACCGGCCCCACTTTGAAGTCGGTGGGATCGCCCGGCTGATGCCAGGCCAACCGTGTGACCTTCGCGAGTCTGTGACTGATCGGCGCATCCATCAGCGGCGCCCCTCTCGTCGACTGGCACGTTAGCGGGCAGAGATTGAGCTGGAGTCGATGCGCGCTCATCGGCATGACAGGGCGTTGATCACCGGCCATTTGCTACCTGGTGTCCGGGACCCTGATCGGTTTACGTCGCGAACAACTCGAAAGTAGACCGATCAGGGTCACGGGACACTAGCTGGGTCGGGACCGCGATGGGGGCGGAAAACCTCCAGGTGGAGTCGGATGGTTTCCGGCTTCCGACCGCCGACGGCGCTGCTTAGCGTCGATTGTGTGATCGAACTACGTGAGCTGACGAAACGCTACGGCGACCGGGTCGCCGTCGACGGGCTGAGCGTCCGGGTGCAGCCGGGGGTGGTGACCGGCTTCCTCGGCCCGAACGGATCCGGCAAGTCGACGACGATGCGGATGATCCTCGGCCTAGATGCCCCGGACCATGGCGAGGCACTGATCGGCGGCGTCCGGTATCCGGACCTGAACTGGCCGTTGAAGACAGTCGGCGCGCTCCTCGATGCCGGGGCGTTCCATCCCGGCCGCAGCGCCCGTGCGCACCTGACCGCGCTGGCCGCGAGCAACGACATCCCCGGTTCCCGGGTCGAGCAGGTGCTGCGCATCGTCGGTCTGTCCGACGCGGCAACGCGGCGTGCCGGTACGTACTCGCTCGGCATGCGCCAGCGGCTCGGCGTCGCTGTGGCTCTGCTCGGCGACCCGGGCGTCCTCCTGCTCGACGAGCCGGTCAACGGACTGGATCCGGAGGGCATCCGCTGGATTCGGGACCTGCTGCGCGGACTCGCCGCCGAAGGCCGGACGGTGTTTGTGTCCAGCCACCTGATCGCCGAGATGGCGCTGACCGCGGACCGGCTGGTGGTTATCGGCCGCGGCCGGCTGCTGGCCGAGACGACCGTCGCCGAACTCGCCGCCGGCGACGACAGCCTGGAGGACGCGTTCTTCCGGCTCACCTCGCAGGCCACCGACTATCGCGGAGTGGGAGCGTCATGAACGGGTACGGATTCCGGCACGCGGCCCGGATGGAGCGGATCAAGCTGCGCAGCGTCCGGTCGACGTGGTGGCTGGCGATCGCCGCGGTGGTCTCGATGGCCGCGACCGGGGCCGGGGTGGGACTCGGGTACCGATCGCACACCCCGGTCGCCACCGCCGCCCAGATCCTGAACAACAGCCTCGGCGGCGCCATTGTGGCCCAGCTGCTCCTTGGAGCGGTCGGCGTCCTGATGGTGACCGGCGAATACGGCACCGGGATGATCCGCTCGACGTTCGCCGCCGTCCCGCGGCGTCGGATCGTCCTGGCCGCGAAGGTCGCCGTGTGCGGCAGCGCGGCTCTCACCGTCGGCCTGGTCGCGAGCTTCGCCGGCTATCTGAGCGGGCAGCTCGCGATCCGCGGCACCGCCATCCCGGCCGCCTCCCTCGGAGACCCGGCGATCCTGCGCGCGGTCCTGCTGACCGGCGTATATCTGGGCGCCACCGCGCTGATCGGGGTCGGCATCGGGACGATCGTGCGGCACTCGGGCGCCGCGATCGGCACGCTGTTCGGTCTGATGTTCGTCCCGATGATCGTGGCCGGCCTGTTCGGCGAGAGCGGAATCCAGGTCGGCCGCTTCGTCCCGCTGCTGATGCTGCTCAACTCGATCGCGGTGACCTCGCCGGTACCCGGGCTGTTCTCCAGCTGGATCAGCGCGCTGCTGATGTGCGGGTACGCGGCGGTAGCGATTCTGTGCGGCGGCGTGCTGCTCCGCCATCGCGACGCGTGACCAGCGACAATGGGCTGATGACCGCGCTGCGCGCTCCGTTCACCACACTGGCCCTGCGCCGGGCGGTGTTCTGCGTCGTCGGCGTGGTCAGTGCGGCCGCGATCCTGAGCGTACCGGCGATCGTGCCGGCCCTGGGCGTCCTCATCCTCTGGGCGACCGGAGCCATGTCCAACCAGCCCGCACCTACCGTCGCACCGGTGTTCCTGGTCCTGTTTCCGCTCACCATCGCGCTCCTGGTCGTGCTGGCCGCCCCGATCGGGCGCGCGATGGGAGCCGTGCATCGCTCACTCGCCGACCGGCTGCTCGACATGCACGTGGACGCCCCGCCGCCCCGGCTCTCGAAGCGGATCAGCGCCGTGGTCTCCGACGGACCGGGCTGGCGCGCCGTCGGGTACGGCTTGCTCAAGGTGCCACTGGCCATCCCCGAGGGCTACGGCGCGTTCTGCTACGTGTTCGGCCTGGTCAACCTCAGCTACCCGGTGTGGTGGCCGCTGTTTCGCAACCACCCGCCCGGAACGCGCCTCGGACCGGTGTGGGCGCTGACGCCGTTCGGCACTATCGGTACGCGGACGTTCGCCGGAACGTTCCTCATCGCCGCGGCCGGCCTCGCCATGCTGCTGGTCGCACCGTGGTTGATGCGGGCCGGTACGACACTGGACCTTGCCGCGATGCGACGGCTGCTCGGTCCGCGTCGGCTCGCCGAGCGGGTACGCGAACTGCAGGTCACCCGGGCCCGCGCGATCGACGACGCGGCCACGATGATGCGCAGGTTGGAACGGGACCTGCACGACGGCGCGCAGATCCGGCTGGCCACGCTGGCGATGAACCTCGGCATGGCGACCGAGAAGCTCGGTGTCGACGGCCCGCCACCCGACCTCCTACAGGCCCGCGAACTGGTCGCGCTCGCCCACCACGGAGCGAAGGATGCCCTCGCCGACCTGCGCGACCTGGTGCGCGGGATCCACCCGCCGGTCCTCGACAACGGTCTCGGCGACGCGCTGGCGACGCTCGCGACGAGCAGCGCCATCCCAGTCGCGGTGAACGTCGAACTGCCCGACCGCCCGGCGCCCGCAATCGAGACCATCGCTTACTTCTGCGCCTCCGAGCTGCTCGCGAACGCGGCCAAACACAGCCGGGCGACCCGTATCGGGCTCGGCGTCGTCCGATCCGGCGAGCGCCTGACGCTGACCGTCAAGGACGACGGCATCGGCGGGGCGAACCCGGACGGCACCGGCCTGTCCGGCCTGGCCCGCCGCATCGCCGTCGTGGACGGCCGGATGCGCGTACACAGTCCCACCGGCGGTCCGACCCGGATCGAGATCGAGCTGCCCACACACGTGTGAACGGAGGCGACGACATGCGGGTGGTGATCGCGGAGGATGCCGCGATGATGCGCGAAGGGCTGGTCCGGCTGCTCACCGACCGCGGTTTCGAGGTGTGCGCGGCGGTGGCCGACGCAGATGCGTTGCGGTCCGCGATCGCCGCCAGCGTACCGAATGTGGCCATCATCGACATCCGGATGCCACCGACCCACACCGACGAGGGACTACGCGCCGCGATCGACATCCGACGCGACTATCCCGACGTCGGTGTGCTGGTGTTCTCCCAGTACGTGGAGACCCGCTACGCGACCCGCCTGCTCGCCGATCGGCCGACCGGCGTCGGATACCTGCTCAAGGACCGCGTCGCCGACGTCGCCGATTTCGTGGACGCGCTCACCCGGGTGGCATCCGGTGGCACCGCACTGGATCCGGAGGTGGTCGGCCACCTCATGCGGGCCGGGCAGGACACGGCCGGGGTGGCGTCGCTGACCCCCCGGGAGCGTGAGGTGCTTTCGCTGATGGCCGAGGGACGATCCAACGCCGGGATCGCGGCGGCTCTTGTCATCACCTCCGGAGTCGTGGAGAAGCACGTGGCGAACATCTTCGCGAAACTCGGTTTGCCGTCCTCGGATAGCGACAACCGCCGGGTCCTGGCCGTCCTCCGCCACGTCAGCGGCGGCTGATGCCCAGAACAGCCTCGGGACGTGAGTGACGCTTCCGGCTAACCAGGTGGTGAGGGTGGCTCGGGTGGGCGCCCTCGGGCACGGGCTGCGTCGGATACGGCGATCCCGGCCAGGACGAGAGCAGCGGCGGCGGCGACCAGCACCGGCGGCAGGAAGATCATTGCCGGCGAGACGGCGGCGAGCACGAGGACCCCGGCCATGCGGTCTCGGGACACCCGGCCGAACACCGCGTACTCGAAGATGGCCCGTCCCGTGAGGAACAGTGCGGGTCCGCCGAGGATGACGGCGACCCACGCCGGTGGTGTGTGCCCGAACGGGTGCGCGATGACGACCTCGACGCCGACGGAGATCGCGACGATGCCGGCGACCATGACCAGGTGGGCGTATATCGCCGACACGGCAACGCGGAGCGGATCACGGGCCGCAGCGACGGCCCCGCCCAACACCTCCCCGGCACGGTGGATGTAGATCCACCACAGCAGCACCGTGGTCGCGAACGCCACCACGACCGCCGCGCCGCGGTCCGCCTCGAAGCCGCCGCTGCTGAGCCCCAACCCCGTCACCAGAATCAGCTCGCCCAGCGCGACGATGAAGAACTGCCGAAGCCGCTCGGCCAGGAACTCGCCCGAGACCGCAAACTCCGCCGCACCGGCGCGGCCCAGCCTCGGCGTGGGCCAGCCGAGTCCGGGCACCGCGTAGTCCACGGCCACGGCCAACGCCCACAGCACCCCACGCGGCCAGCCCCGCACGACAGCGCCCGCGATCCACGGCACCGCCGACACGCCGAACCAGAACAGCACCCGCACCTCGGGACGCTGACGCTCGTCGCCCCACGTAAAGATCACGAGAAACAGGCTGCGGCCGACCTGGACGGCGACGTACACGCCGGCGAAGACCAGGCCATGTCCGCCGAACGCCTCAGGCGCTGCGGCCGCCAGCACCAAGCTGCCGAACATGGCTCCGATGGCCAGCCGCCGTATCGCGGGCTGCCACGGGTCGAACCTGTCGGCTACCGCCGCCGACTGGGTCCACACCCACCACAGGGCGAGCAGCAGCACCAGCGTCTGGAGGGCGCCGCTCCAGTTCAGATGGTCCCGCAGCCCTTGCGAGAGCCGGAAGAGCGCGAAGACAAACACCAGGTCGAAGAACAGGTCCAGGAACGTCGCCCGCTGCTCCTCCGGTCCCCGCAGCAGCCGGGCTGCACCACCCGTCATCGGTTCGCCCCGCTTCTGCCGCTTCTGCCAGCCTCTGAAACATTCGTACCACCCGGCACCGCTGGTTGATGTGGATGTGCAGCTGCGGCCAAGATCGAACGGCCCCGCCCGTAGCGGGCGACGGTAGACGCCGATCAGTTCCACCCAGCCGTCGCCGCCGGTTCTGATCAGCTAGTCGACCCTGGCCAGGCGTCGGGCCAGTACCACACGAGGCCGTTACCCAGGTCCTGACCCGTAAATCAACGAACGTTTGGGCAGGCGGCAGCGTCGGGGCAGCGCCCCGATAGGGTGCCATGTGGAGTGCTGTCGTTGCGTGACGTGGTGAGGTTACGCGGCTTGGGCTTCGATGATGGCTTGGCCATCCCGGATGGTGATCTTCTGGCCGGTGACGGCTTGCAGTGCGGCGGCCAGGCTGCGGGCCCGGCGGTTCCTGTCGATGCGGGTGGTGAAGTAGTCGGCGCCGAGGTCGTGGAACTGGGCGGTGCGGTCGGACAGCAGGTGGTAGACGATGGTCAGCACGCAGTTGCCGGTGGCGACAATCGCTTTCTGCGGCCCGCGGCGTCGGGCGATGCGTCGGTGCCGGGCGCCGAGGAAGCCGGCGCCGCTGCGGGCAGCGGTGGCGGCGATGTCGCCCAGGGTGGCGGCCAGCCAGGGGTTGCCCTTGGCCCGGCCCTTGTTCTTCTTCTTGCCGGCCGACTCATGGGTCTGTGGGCAGAACTTGGCCCAGGACACCAGGTGGGCGGCGGACGGGAACCGGGCCATGTCTACGCCTACTTCGGCGATGATCTCCTGCGCGGCGATGGGGCCGGCTCCGGTGATCTGCGCCAACTGCTGTGCTTGATGTGCGAACGGGGTGATCGCCTGCTCGACCATCGTGTCCAGGGCGGCGATCTGGGCGGTGAGCCGGTCGATGTTGGAAAGCATCATCGCCAGGATGGCGCCGTGATGATCGGTGAAGAACCAGCGCAGCGCCTCCTGCAGCTGAGTGATCTTCGGCCGGAGGCGGCCCTTGGCCAGCTGCGCGAGCACCCTCGGGTCGCGCTGCCCGGCGACCAGCGCGTCCAGGATCAGCCGCCCGGTCACCCCGAACAGCTCACTGACCACCGAGGACAGCTTGATCTGGGCGTCCTCGAGCAGCTTCTCCGCCCGTTGCATCTCCCGGGTGCGATCGCGGATCAGCGAACGCCGGTACCGGGTCAGGTTGCGTAACTCCCGGATCGGTCGGGGCTGCACCAGCGACGGTCGGCACATACCCCGCTCGGCAACCTTGGCCAGCCACACCACATCGAGCTTGTCGGTCTTGGCTCGGCCCGGGACGTTCTTGACGTCCCGGGCGTTGACCAGCCAGCACTCGAAGCCCGCCGCCTCCAACAGGTAGTAGGCACCTTTCCAGTAGTCGCTGGTGCTTTCCATGACCACCCGGGTCACACCCCAGACGCGGGACCAGTCCGCCATCTGCAGCAACGCCACCGTGGTGGTCGGGTAGGTCCGCACCTCCTGCATCCGCCGGCCCGGCCTGGACTCGTGCGGCACCCGCACACACGCCTCCAACACCGCCTTGCCAAGATCAAGCGCGGCTACCCGCTCGACGTGTAGCTCCTGCTCATCGACTTCTTCCATGACAACCTCTGAGGAGCAAAGGGGGATCGGGGACGGTCACCCGCGGGAGCCATCGGGGAAACGGAAGAGTCGGACCCTCGTGCTCGTAGCTACAATGCGCAGCCCCTCGTGGCGGCTCCCAGCGTCAAACTGATACACGGCCTCACCTGCGCCAAGGACGACCGACGTCGGCGGGCGACCAACCCGATTTTCCCGCACGCGCGGCGTCCCCATGGACCAGAGAACTGATACCGGTCTGTCATCCGTGAAGGAGCCGGACCGGTGGAGGCTGATCCGCCCCTTGCTGTCGGGCGCGATGGACGGTGGGGGCCAGCGCGCGGGCAGCGGCATCACAGGATGGCGTTAGCCCGCTTCGACGAGTCTGGCGAGGTTCGCCAGGGCCATGCGCGTACCCGTCTCGTTGTCTTCGGCCGGGATCGCGTCCGGAATGCCGTCATGCATGACGACGACTTCGGTGCCGCCGTCCACGTCGGTGAGCGTCGTGGTCATGGTCATCGCGCCGCGGAGCGCGGGGCCGTCGGTCTCGAACTCGACGACCTCGACCACCTGCTTGTCGGGCACGATCTTCACGAAGTGGCCGTGGTAGCTGTCGGTGTGTGCCATCGACTTGCCAGTATTGTCCGGCGCCTCGTAGGTGAGCGAGACGCGCAACGAGCCGCCCTCGCGCGCGTCGAACTCGTGCACGTGGCCGCTCATGCCGGTGGGCACCCGCCACTTGGCGACCGCAGCCGGGTCCAGCAGGGCCCGATAGACGGCCGAGCGCGGTGCCTTCACATGTTGGGATACCTGGGTCGAGTACATGGAATGAATCTAGTGTTTCGCGCTTGGGATGGCATCGGGATGCACTCACCTCGGCAGCGCGTCACGTGCGCCGGACCGGCTTTGCCCGTCCGTTGCTCGCATCAGCCGTCACCCGGCCGCACACGACGGCCACCGGAAGTGTCGTGAGGTCAGCGTCGTCACGACGGTGGATCAGCGAATTCGGCCGGGTCGAGATTGAGGGTCGCGAGTATTCCTGAGTGCTGGGCGGTGTCGATGCGGTCCGGTAGTTCTCGGTCCACCCAATCGGCCCGGCTGTGTTGGCCGCGGTGGCGCAGGGCCTCAAGAACCTTGCTCTTATCGATCTTCATCGTCGGTATCGGCTCTCTTCGCGCACAATGAATCTGGATGCTGTCGGACTCGTCCATGGCCACCCCGAGGCGAGCCGTCGGCCGGACGCGTTGCTGAACGGCACCGACTGGAGACACGCTGAACGGTCAGGGCGGTGCGTCTAGTCCATCGGCCGTAGAGCGCCGGCGGCGCGAAACCTGGTCGTTACGATCGGTCTTCGGGGCGTCCAGCCACAACATACCCCCGGGCCTGCCGCAGCACCTTCTGCAGACCGGGGCCAGGAGAGTTGTCCGGCGCTTCACGCCTGCAACTGTCTGGCCCCGCCCCGCCGGTCGTCCACCTGCTCGCGTCGTGGCTTGAGCACGCTCGTCAGGTGAAGCTGCGCGTCTTCCGGAGCGCTGCTCACCGGCACCTCGTAGGTCGCCACCCGATCCAGCCAGTCATGGGGCACGTGGCCCCGGTCCGGATCGCCGACGAGGACCCGACCGCCCTTCGCCCCGACACGGGCGAGGAACGGCAGCATCCGGGCCGCCACAGACGGGTGGTAGAGCACCTCACCGGTCAACACCACATCCACGCCGTCACCGTCGCCGTCAAGCAGGTCACACGACGACAGGGTCAGGTCGACGCCATTGGCGTGGGCGTTGGCACTGATTGCCGCGATCGAGTAGGGGTCGATGTCGTTGGCGGTGACACCGGCGGCGCCCGCGATCGCCGCGGCGATGGCGACCAGTCCGGAGCCGGAGGCGACGTCGAGGACATGGCGACCCGCCACGGTGTCCAGGTGATCGAGGATATAGCCCGCGAGAGCCTGCCCGCCGGTCCAGGCCGACGCCCAGAACGGCGGCGGGAGGACGTGCCCCGCCTCGGCTTCGAGCCGGACCCAGAGGACGATCGCGTCCTCGGCCATGACCAGTCGCACCTCTGGCACCAGCGGCACCGGGGCCAGACGGAGCCGACCGATGCTGGCTGTCCCGGGCGCGGACTCGGGGGCGGACAGCGCGTACAACACCAGCGGTTCGAGGCCGGGCACGACCGCAGCGTCGGAACGGATCGGTGTTCGCCGGTCCGTGGTCTCATCCGCCGCCGTGGCGACGAGCGAGGCCTCGTCGCCACGACTCCGCGGAGCCAACGTCAGACCGCACGGATGTTAGCGGCCTGAAGCCCCTTCTGGCCCTGCTCGACGTCGAACTCGACCCGCTGATTCTCGTCCAGGCTGCGAAACCCGCTCGATGAGATGGCGGAGAAGTGGGCGAAGACGTCAGGCGCCGCCGCCGTCCTGCGTGATGAAGCCGAACCCCTTGTCCGCGTTGAACCACTTGACTGTACCGAATGCCATGTCTTCTCCTCTGAGTAGCTGATGGAGCCACGTACGGCCCCGGTGGTCGCCGCTGCTCGTCCGGAAGAACCGGCAGAACAAAAAGCGCCCGGCGGGTTGGATACCCACCAGGCGCTGGGAAAGATGCGACAAACCAAAGCTTGCAACCCGTTCACGCTAGCACGGGCGCGCCGCCCCCGCTGTGTCTTGACTGTCAGCGCTGACCGCGCCGGCTACCAACCCGTGTGCCGGAAGAGAACGCTGCCACGCCCTGCGGCGCGGACGTGTTTTCCACGGCACTCGTTCGGCGACCTTTTCGAGCGTCTCTGATCAGCTGAGTGATCCTGAGTCGGATTGGGTTTCCGGGATCGTTCCCATCGTGGTGGGGTCGCGTGGGCGTGGAGGTGGAATCCTGCGCCCAGTGCTGCTCCTCGTGGCCGGTGGCCGGTGGTGGGTGTGCTGGTCGTGGTCACGCTCTGGTGCCGGTGGGCTGCGCGGGGCAGCCTTGTCCGGTCCGTTGGTGCGTGTCCCTCCGGACGCTTACCCGCCGGGCCGTGAGGTCTGGCGGGGGAGGGTGCCCTGCGTCGCCGGGGCGCGGGGCGTGAGGGGTGGGGCCGGGCGGGGCCGGTCTTCGACCGGTCCGTGCGGCTGGCCTTGGTGGTCGGGGTGACGACGGCTGTGGCTTCGAGCGTGTCCACGACCGAGCGGATCATCATGGCCCCGCTGCCGCGGTCGGTGACGGTGGTGGCCTGGTGGGTGAGGCCGCGGGCGGCGATGCGCCGCGAGGCGCCGTGGTCGCGGTCGCCCTGCCAGCGGCAGGATTGGTTGGGGCAGATGGCCCACTTCCAGCCCGGGGTGGTGGGCTTGTCGGGTGCTTTGCGATGTTGCAGCCGGGTCAGGCACTGCGGGCAGTGCTTGGAGGTGTGGCGGGCGGGGACGGTGACCACGGCGATAGCGGTCTCGGCGGCGAGGTGCCGCATGCGGTCGGTGATCTTTCCGCGTACCTGCTGGGACAGGCGCGTGTTCATGCTGCGGCCCATGCCCCGTGCTTCCATCGACCGCAGGTCTTCCACATAGATCACGGTCGCGTCGGCGGCGATCGCCTGGTCCACGGCCCAGCGGGCGGCAGCCCACGCAAGCGCGTCGTTCAGGTTCTGGCGGCGCTCGGACACATGCCGGATCTCGCCGCGCAGCACGGCAAGCTTGCCGATGAGTTGATGCTGCGAGTCGACGCCGATGAGCCGCTGGTAGTGGTCGGCCTTGGCGTGCAGTCGCTCACCGTGACGGCGCAGGCGGTGCTGCTTGGCCAGGACTCCAGCGGCCCGGAACTGGCCACCAGCCCCTTTAGCTGTGATCCACCCCTGCGGGTGGAGTCGCAGGGCTCCGGCGGACAACAGGGTGTTCAGTCCCCAGTCCACACCAAGCGCCACCTTGTGACCGGTGCGCCGGGCTTTCGGCACGGCATGCGTGTACGCGACATCGGCGCGCACCCTGCCGCCCCTGACACAGAGGGTGGGCAGGTGCAGCACCGCCGAGGCGGGAACCGTGGGCGGTAGCGTGATAGGGCACTGCACCCACGTCCAGTCCCGGTACGCCTGCGGATCTGGACGGGTGGGCAACTGCAGGCGCAGCAGCGCCCTGCCCGGGTCGGTCTGGCTGCGTTCGATGGTGGCCTGCTGCCGGTCGCACGCGGCGAGCAGCAGCATCCGCGGGATCTCCGGGCTGTTTTCCAGTTCGAACACGTCCACGGGCAGGCGGCCATGCGCGGCAAGGAACGTGGCGGCCTGCCGGGTGCGGCCCTTGATGACGCTCGACGGCAGATACTTCCCGCCAGGAATCGAGTCCCGAACCTGCTCCCACTCCTGCGGGGTACGTTTGCGCGGATCGGCCGGCCAGGTCGCCAGTACCCCGGCGGTCAGATCAGCACGCCACTTCACCGAACGCAGAGCACGCCCAGCCTGCTCCTGAGCCATCCGCACGATCCGGTCATTGACCTTCACACCCTCCGGGGCGGTGACGGTCCAACCCAGCCGCCGCAGCGCCATCCACGCGTTCGACGGCAACCTGCGGCCACCCGCGTCCTGCCCGCAGGCCAACACCTGCACATCTGCGCTGTTCCAGTACTCGCCCACCAGGGCGCCCACCATGCCCGCCACCAGGTCGGCACACCAGCCGACACGCTGCACAAGCACAGCCTGAGACAGGACTTCACCGGTCTTCTCATCCACGCCCGCGCGCACAAGGCAGCGGGCGCACGCGGTACGCGAGGTCTGGTCGTCGGCGAGCGGCGGCTTCCGGCTCACCGGTCACCGGCCTGGCATTGCCTGGACTCGGCCAGCAGGCGACGCCGATTCTCGGCCGACCGCATCCCATACAGGCGCCCAGCGAACGTCGTGACCAACGAAACAAAGTCCTCCAGCAACTCCTCGCGCCCGCCGAGCTTATTCGGATGGAGCACCTCGAGGGTGACCCCGTGCACGGCGAGCAGGTGTTTGAGCCAGCCGACACCGAACCGTGCAAGCCGATGCTCATGCGTCACCCGGACCACTGTGACACTCCCGTCGGCAACCGCCCGCAGCAGCCCGTTGAGGCCGGGCCGGTCCTCCCGCAGGCCCGAAGCCCGGTCACGGAAAACCTTGACGATCACGCCACTGGAGGTGGCCCGCAGCTCGCTCTCCTGGGCCTCCAACGAAGACTCCTGCCCGCTGGAGCCAGAGACGCGCACGTACAGGCCCTCCAAACGAACCCGCTCACCACCGGTGGACACCCTTCATCGCCTCGACATCAAATCGAGGAGAACCCGCGCTCACGGCCGACCCACGTCACCTGAATCTTCCCCGAATCAGCCAAAGACGAAGCGTCACGGGGTGAACACCGAGACGCCTCGCGGCCTTCGAAAGTCGAAGAAATTCCACATGATCACCCTACAATTACTGAGGATCATTAAACAGATCAGTTAGCCTGTTCGGCGCCGCGCTGGCGGTCACGCGGCCGTCGCTACGCGGCGGGCCGGTCGCCCGTGGCGCTGTGGCGTCGTCCGCTATGCGGCGCCGTCGTCGCACGTGAGGCGTCACGAAGCGGGGCGGCGTGCCGCCAACAAGTCTTCAACGTGGGAACGGGTCGCCCTGCCCGGCGCTGACCGATCGTTCGCAGCGTGGTGGTCGACAATGCAGGCCGTGGTCGGAACCGGCGGAGTCCTTGATCATTCTACCCGCACCTTGGCCCAAGCCGTACACGATGGTCGCTTTGGGTTAGGGTTTGGCGGGCGGAGCGAAACGGATCCGACGCTGCCCGGCGAGCGGCCGGATCCACCCCCGCTCACCTTCCGCACCCGGCTTGCATATGCGAGCGGGTGAGTCGCGCGTTGGCGCGCAAACTTTGGAGCAGCTGTTGACTGGTGTGACCGCGCATGACTCAAGTCCATTCCGTGAAGCACCGGCAGCAGATGCGCCTTTCGACCACACACCTGCCGTCGACGTGAGTCCGGCTGCGATGATCCGGCTGCGCACCCCGTTCGGTGCCGAGGGTGACGCCGACCGGAAGCCGGCGGCCGCGCCCGTCGTCGCTCGCTAGTGCTGCTCCGCGCTAATTCGTGGAGGGGTGTTGGTCAGGCTGTCTTGGGTGGGGTGCCGTCGTAGGTCCGGCGGGTGGAAGGGCTTCTCGGCGGCGGGCAGATCGAGGCGTCTCAGGACAGCTCCGACAGCGCGCTCGCCAGTGGCTCCAGCACGGTCGATGTGTATGGCGGCCGCAGGTAGACGATTGCGAGTTCGGCTCCTGCTGCGCCGAGCGCCGCGCAGGTTGCGGCGGTCTCCGCCGGGTCGCCGGTGAACTGCACTTGGCTGGACAGCAGGATCTCCGCCGGGTCGCGACTGATGTCCGCGCAGTGCTGGTGCAGTACGTCGCGCGCCCGGCGGAACTGCTGGAGCGTCCCGCTGTCGAAGTTCCAGTGCTGGGCGAAGCGGGCCGCGGTGCGGAGCGTGCGCTTCTCGCCGCTGCCGCCGATGCAGATCGGTGGGTGCGGCTGCTGCACGGGCTTGGGGTCGCACCGCGCGTCGGTCAGCTCGTAGTAACGGCCCTTGAACGTGGTGGTCTCCTGCGGCGAGAGAAGCCCGGTGAGCACCTCGCAGGCTTCTTCGAACCGGTCACTGCGCTGGGCGGGAGTGCCCAGCTCAATGCCGTAGGCATCGGACTCCTGCTCGTTCCAGCCGGATCCGATGCCGAGCTCCAGCCGGCCTCCGGAGATGATGTCGAGCGTGGCGACCATGTTGGCCAGCACCGCTGGGTGCCGGTAGTGAATGCCGGTGACCAGCGTGCCCATCCGCAATCGCCTGGTCGCCTGGGCAAGTGCGGTCAGTGTGGTCCAGCCCTCCAGACGGGGGATCGAGGGGTCGGAGGCGTGGGTCGGGTAGAAATGGTCGGAGGTCCAGCCGGACTCGAAGACCTCAATGTCGTCGGCCGCCCGCCAAACCGCGAGCATGGAGTCCCAAGTGGTGTTCTGCGGTGTGGTCTTGAAGGCGAAGCGCACGGTTTCAAGCTAGCCTGCCGATCACGCCGACACCGTGGGGGGTGTCGGTCGGTCTGGGCCTGTGTGCCCACGCCGCGTTTGTTCGGTTGAGGGTCATGCGGCCTTGAGTGGGGTGCCGTCGTAGGTCCAGCGGAAGGGCTTCGCGGGTTCGCGGTTGATGATGTAGCTGTCGAGTTTGTCGATGAGGTCGTCGCGGCTGGTGAAGTCGCCGTGTCGCAGGACGCTGCGGGCCAGGGCCGAGAAGACCAGTTCGATCTGGTTGAGCCAGGAGGCGTGGGGCGGGGTGAAGTGCGCCGTCCAGCGGGGGTGGACCTTGAACCAGGCTTTGGTGTGCTTGGCGGTGTGGGAGGAGCCGTTGTCCAGCACCACGTGGATGTCCGTGCCGTCGGGGATCAGTGCGTCAATCCGGTCGAGGAAGGCGGTGAAGGTCACTGCGTTGTTGCGGGTGATCACCTCGGTGAGGACCTCGCCGGTGCGCACGTCCAGGGCAGCGACCAGGGAGGCAGTGCCGTGGCGGACGTACTCGAACTCCTGGCGGGCGACCCTGCCCGGGGCAGCGGGGCGGCCGGGGTGCTTGCGGGAGCGGGCGGCGATCGTGGTCTTCTCATCGATGGACAGCAGCACGGCGCCCTTGGGTGGGTTGGGGTACAGGTCGCAGATGTGCTCGGCGCGCTGCCAGAACTCAGGGGTGTCACGGCGGGTGAGCCAGCCGCGGACCTTGTGCGGCTTGAGGTCCAGGTCCGCCAGGATTCGCCCGACTTGGGAGGGCGATATGGCTGTGAAGACGGTGCCCGCGACCCGTTCGGCGAGCGCCTGGTGGGTCCAGGTCGCGGCTGGGTGCGGCGGCGCGCTGGTCGCGGCGGCCACGATCGCCACGCGCACCCGGTCGTCGTAGACCTTGGGGCGGCCGGTGCGTTCTGCGTCCTTGAGGCCCTCGGTGCCGTGCTGGGCGAAGCGTCCGCGCCACTTGCGCACGGTATTCACCGCGACGCCCAGGTCGCGTGCGATCTCGGCATTGGCGTGTCCGTGCGCGGCCGCGAGGATGATCCGGGCCCGCAGGACCTGGCGGACCTGCGCCTTCGCTGAGACGGACAGCCGTTCCAGTGCCCTGCGTGCGGTGTCGTCCAAGGTCACCGCGACCGCCGCGACCGCCCTGCCCACCCGGTTGCACACGTTCATGGCCGATGATCATGGTGGGTTGTCGGCACACCGGGCAGGATGGGGGCCGTGCCGAAGAACCCGCCCGAGTCCATGCAGGACCATCTGCGCCAGCGCCTGAACACCCGGGCCAGGGAGCGCTGGCCGCAACTGGCCTGCGTCGATGTCCGGTTCCGGACCGGATTCGCCTACGTGAGCGGCGAACTGAAGGACGGCGACCAGCTTCCGCTGTGCCGCCTGCGCTTCACCGGTGTACTGCATACCTGGGGCTTCGCCCTGTATCTGGCCAGCCGAGACAAGTACGAGGACAACTTCCTGCCCACTGGCCTGCCCTTCGGCAGCCCCGAGGACTGCCTGGACTGCGCCTGCTACCTCTACCTCGGCGACCAGCCAGCCTGACCCACACCCCTCCACGAACTTGCGCGGAGCAGCACTAGTGTGCTGCGCCGCAAGTTCGCCTCATAAGTGGGTGTAGGGTGGTGGGATGCCGAGGACCGGGCGTCCCACCCCGCCGCTGGTGTTGTCCGA
>NZ_JBIAIL010000061.1:0-28642 GCF_042871425.1 Micromonospora sp. NPDC005806
GCGCGGTGCGGTACACCACCCGCCGCACAGACGGATCGCGACGACGAGGCACAAACAACACCCAACACCACCGGTACGACACATTCGCACGCCCGACAACCCGCCGAACGTTACTGGACACCGCACCAGAGAGGCTCCGCCTCGGACCGCCGAGCAGGTCAGTTGAGCTGGACAAACAGCCTGTGGCCCAACCTCGGGCCAAGCTCCGCAGGGACCCGCGGCCCGATCTTGGCCGGCCGCCGCCACCCGCTGCGCCGATGTCCGGCCGCCGTTGGCGACCGGCTGTGCCACCCAAAGTGGCTGGTCAGAACCCATGTCTGCAAATGTGGAGCGGGCAGTACAACGTTACGCCCGCTCAAAAACTTGACACAAACGTCGAGAATCTGGCGACCAAGGATCTAGCTAGATTTTAACCTTTGAGTTTCTGCTGGTCGGTATGGGTGCGGGCGCGGTGGAGGGTTTTGCCGACGTCGTGGCGGGGTGCGCGGTGTCGGTTGGGCCTGCGACAGCGGGGACCAAATGGTCCAGGAAGAGACTCGCCCTATCGATGATCTCGCGGACATAGCACGCGTTCAATCAAGCTGGCGGCACATGCGTTCGTCCTTCACCATCACGCGAACGCGACATAACGCCCGATGGACTCCAAGGTCCCATCCGCCAATGGACTTTATCTGGCGCGCCGATACACTTGACCGATGGGCGACGAGCAGGTGGCTGCGCCGACGAAGCAGCGGAGGATCAGTCAACGGGGCATCGCGACGCGAGAGCGGATCCTCGAGGCGGCGAACCGGCTGATGTTCGTGCGCGGAGTGAACGCGACGACCCTTGACGACGTCCGCGAGGCAAGCCAGACGAGCAAGTCTCAGCTTTACCACCACTTCGCCGACAAGCAGGAGCTCGTGCGCGCGTTGGTCAAATATCGAGGCGCGCTTGTGCTTCAGCGCGAGCGCGGAGGGCTCGAACGACTGAGATCGTTCTCAGGGCTGGTCCGGTGGCGTAACGCGCTGGTCCAGGCCAACTCGCTGAACAACGGCAAATACGGGTGCGGCCTCGGGTCGATGGCTGTCGAACTGTCCGATCAAGATGAGCAGGCTCGATCAATGCTGTCGGAGACGTTTGCGGCATGGGGAAAGCTGATCAGTGATGGTCTGCACCGGATGCGGGACAGCGGTGCACTGCGCCAGGACGCCGACCCGGAGAAGTTGGCCACGGGGTTGATGGCAGCTTTGCAAGGCGGCTACTTGCTGGCGAACGCCGCGCACAACGTCGCACCCATGGAAGTTGCTCTGGACATGGCGCTGGAACACATCAAATCGTTCCTCTTGGAGCCGTCCGGCGATCCGACCCGTTAATTGAGCCCTTTTCATCGTGATCAGGCTGGTCGCGACAGCAGCCCTTCGCCGAATGCCTCCGTAACCACCGCCAGCAGCGTCGATCCCGGTGGCGGTGCCCTGGACCAGGCCGGCAAGCCCTACTCACCCTCGCCCATCTGCGCAACGGCGACACCTACGCCCGCCTCGCAGCCGGGGTTCGGCATCGGCGTCGCCACCGCCTGGCGCTACGTCCGCGAAGCTGTCGCTCTACTCGCCGCAGCCCCTGACGACCTGGCCGCCGCCATGGACCGCATCCAAAGGCTGGCGTACGCGATCCTCGACGGCACGCTGATCCCGATCGACCGGTTCGCCGACCAGAAGCCCTGATACTCCGGCAGACAGAAGCGGCACGGCGTGAACGTGCAAGTCATCGCCGACGCAGCCGGCCGGCTGATCTGGGCATCGACCGCGCTGCCCGGCGCCACCCACGACCTCAGCGCCGCCCGCGCTCACGGCATAGCGCGACAACGCCGTGAGGCCGCGATAGGCCTCGTCCGAGGGGTCTCCGGCGCGCGGCCCGGTAGTCTCAGCCACCGGCCGTCGCCCGCGCCGACTCGGCAGAAGCACGATCGGAGTAGCCGGGGTGTCGGGCGTCGATCAGATCGACATAGGTGGTCGTTCGCGAGAGGTAGTCGACCACAAAGGGGCAGATTGCGGTGATCGTGCCCTTGCGGGCGCGGATCTCGTCGAGGACTCGCCGCACCATCGCGCCGGCCACGCCCTGGTGTTGATGACTCGACTCGACTTCGGTGTGCCGGAGGGCGTACCGGTTGGGCTTCAGGTGGGTGTAGTAGAGCCAGCCGACTAGCTCGCTGTCGCGGTAGAGCTCAAAGCGGCCATGATCGAGGCTGTCGATCAGCTCCTCGGCTACCAGTGGCTGTCCTTCACTGTTCATCGGCTCACCCTTCCAACGTGTAGTTACGTCGCGCGATCAGACCGGCCCCGTTTCGGACCTTGAAGTCCAAGTATGGCATCTGACCGCTCGCCATGCACCGCTCGAGTGCCATACCTTTGGACTAGGTGGTCCGTCCGTGCGCTTGGCGAGAACTGCTCGAGGCAACCGACCGAAGACGAACGAGGCGAGAAGAGAACATGGAGCGATCACCGGCCACCGTTGAGGTGCGCAAGGACGAGACCACCCGCCTCTACGAGGCGCTGATCGATGGCCGGGTCGTCGGTAACCTGGCTTACGAGACTGCCGGCGGGCGGGTCTCGCTCACGCACTCATACGTGGACGAAGACCAACGGCATCGGGGCGTCGCTTCGGCCATGGCGCGCTAAGCCTTGGAAGACCTGAGCCAGAGCCAGACCAAGGTTTGAACCGCCCCGGCGGAGGTAGACCCGGCGGGCGGTCAATGCTCCCGCCGTGTCCGCGACAGCCTCACCCGCGCCGGTGGGACGCTTCCTCGCACGGACGCTCCGCCGCGTCGTGCCCGTCAGTGCAGGCTCGCTTACTGGTTCGCGGCATCAGCGACCTTGTTGTTGTAGTCGACGGAGTCGTTGTAGGCGCTGATGGCGGTGATCCAGTGCTGCGCGAGCGAGAGGTCGCCGCCGACATCACGCAGGTGCATCGCTGCCGCGAGCGCGGCGTCGTCGATCTGGTGGATGTCCAAGGCGCCGTCCTTGTTGCCGCCCTGTCCGGCCCGCGCCCACGTAGACGGGATGAACTGCATCGGGCCGACCGCGTGGTCCCAGGTGGTGCCGCCGTCGTGCTGGCCGTGGTCGGTGTCGGTGAATTTCGCGGTGCCAGGGGGTCTGAAGACCATCGCCGTACGCTCAGGCGTTGCCCACGGTGCCCTGTGGAAGTTGATGTACGGCAAGCGTCAGCCCGATGGCACCCAGACTGGCGAGTTTCCGATCCAGTCGAGCTCGTCGGTTGTCCAGTTGGTCATCAGGTGTTCCTATCGATCACTTTGATTAGCTCACCATGTTGGCTGTTCCTGGTCGTGTCGGTGTACGGGTTGCGTGCAGCGAGGACAGTGAACAGGGTGGCGACGATGGCAAGTCCGCCGTATCCGAGGGCGATCTGCGGTAGCGAGAAGGTGTTCGAGAGTTCCCCGGAGATGAGGCTGAGGAAGGCGGCGCCGCAGTAGCAGAGGAGGTAGATCGCGCTGAAGATCGGTGCCCGGTCGGCCAGGGTGCTGCCGTGCAGCAGGCCGCGGGTGGCGCCGCTGATGGCGATGCCTTGACCGGCGCCGGCGACGATGGTTGCGGCGATGAACAACGCCAGGGTGCCGATGGCGATCGCTGTGATGATGCCGATCCATCCGGTCAGGAAGATGATCATGCCGATGCGTTGGGCCGCCGCGGATGTGAACCGGCCGCCGAGGGGAGCGCCGAGAACGCTGGGGGCCATGTAGGCGGCGAACGACAGTCCGAGGATCAGCGGGCTGTGGGTGTGGAGCTGATCTTCGACCAGCGCGGGCACGAGGGCCTGGTAGAAAGCCCCGGTCGGCCAGGTGGCCAGGAACACCGCTGCCGCGACAGGGAGCAGATGCCTGACCCGGGCCGGTACGCGGACCCGGGGGTGCAGTGATCGCCAAGCGCCCGGCGTCGGCTTTGCGGTTTCCGGGCTGATGACGATGAGTGCGGCAGATAGTACGAGGAGACCGGCGCAAACCAGGTAGATGAGGTCGCGTGGCCAGGGGCCGAACTGGACCAGGGCGCCGGAGGCGATAGCGCCGAGGGTGAGGCCGAGCATGGGTCCCTGGCTGGAGGCGACGGAGGCCAACCACTCCGGCCTGGTGGGTGCGGCGTCGACGATGTAGGAGGTGAGGCTGCTGCTGGCCAACCCGGTACCGACGCCCATCAGTAGCCGACCGGCCAGCAGGGTGCCGATGTGGTGCACGTTCAGCAGCAGCAGACAGCCCAGCAGGAGCAGGCCGAGGCTGGCGATCGCGGTGAGCCGTCGGCCCAGATGATTGGACAGTCGCCCCAGCACCAACAGTGCGGCGATAGTGCCGACGGAGGTGGTGACAACGGCGATCGAGATGCCGGCGTTGGTGAACCCGTCCTCGGCCCGGTAGATGTTGAACAGGGGGATCGGCGCGGCCGATGCGGCAAACGAGGCCACCAGGGAGACCACCGCGGATAAGAATGCCAGCCGGAGCGTTCTGCCCCGGGGAGCCTGGTTGATCGCTGGTGCCATGGTTTGCATCGATGCGTGCCTTTCTCTTATTCTGAACCGCCCCGGAGTTTCTGGAGGCTTCGGGTGGGCGCGCACCAGACACGTGACTAGTCCGCTGAGGTGTTCCCTACGAGTCGTCCGACTCTGACCACGTAGCTGACGCTGATCCACGGGGCCCGGTTGCTGCCTCCGAGTCCTTATGGACGAACGCGGATGATCGTCTTCCCCTTGGTCCGCTCGGTCGGGTTGAGGGCGGCGACGGCGTCGTCGAGGGTCGCGACGTTGCCGATGTTCGTCCGCAGTCGTCCGTCCCGGACCCGCCGGACGATCTCACCCAGCTGGGCGCGGTCGGACACGACGACGAAGTCGATCGCCAGGCCGTCGGCGGGCCGCGCCTCCGGCGGCCCGGTGACGGTCACCAGCGTTCCTCCGGCTCGAATCAGGCCTGCGGACCGCTTCTGGATGTCGCCGCCGATGACATCGAAGACCAGATCGACTCCGCCGACGTCTTCCAGGGTGTCGTTGTCGAGGTCGACGAACTCGTGCGCGCCGAAGTCGACTGCGGTCTGTCGGCCGCTGGCACGTCCGGTGCCGATGACGTAGGCGCCGGCCTGACGGGCGAGCTGGGTCGCCATCGAACCGACTGCGCCGGCCGCGCCGTGCACCAGGACGCTCTGCCCTTCCAGGAGGCGGCCGTGATCGAACAGCCCCTGCCACGCGGTCAGGCCCGCCATCGCGACGCCAGCGCCCACCGTGAAGTCAACGTCGCCCGGCAGCGGCGCAAGGTTGCGCGCCTCGACGACGACATACTCCGCCAGTGTGCCGTCGCGAGTCCAGTCCGTAAGGCCGAACACCCGCTGTCCCACCGACAACCCCGTTGCTCCATAGCTGAGAGCGGTGACTACCCCGGCCACCTCGTGGCCGGGGATCGACGGCGTCCGGTCACGGCCGAGGCGATCGATCCAGGTCGAGGGCCAGTCCAGCTCATTCCCGGTGAATCCCGAGGCATGAACTTCAACGACGACATCGCCGTAGTTCGCGCCCTCAAGACTGGCGAGCCTCGCCGTGTCCGGCTCGGGCCGCTCCACCAGCGTCATCCCCGCCGTTCCCGCGGCCCGGTCCGTCACCACGATCGCTTTCATCTGACTACCTCTCTCGGTAACAGTCCTCGTCTACCCCCGTTATGACGTAACGGCGGTCTCCGCTGTCTCCGCGTCCTGGGTGTGACCCTGGGTAACTCCCGGGTGCTCGGGGTCGATGAGGTCGGCGTACTCGGGGTTGTGCTCGATGAAGGTGCGCACGATCGGGCACATGATGGTGACCGTCTTGCCTTGCACGCGCACGTCTTCCAGGACGCGTCGGATCAGCTCGGTGGCGATGCCCTGTTTGCGGAACTCGGGGAACACCGAGGTGGCCAGCAGCACGAGTCGGTCGTCTCCGGCGACGTTGTAGGTCAGCCCGGCCGCCTCTCGGTCCCCGACGATGGCGTCGTAGATGCCGAGTTTCTCGTCGTTGACGACTTGGAAGTCAAACGCGGGGGCGTGGGGATCGTCGATTACCTCGTCGATGAGGACGGCCTGGTCCTGGCCGAGGGTGCCTTTCTCGTCGGGGTATCCGGCCTCGTCGGGGTGCTCGAAGGCGTAGCGGGTCGGCTCGGTTGGGTCGGTCATGGGGGCTGTGCCTTCGTTGATGGTCATCAGATCACTCCCGGGTCGTGGCGGTAGTCGCACTCGCCCAGCCGCATGTCGTCGACGGGAGGTGAAGGCCCAGCCACCGACGTACTTCTCGCTCCTGCGGGGGTCGTTCTCGTGCTTGGGTGTGCCGAGTCCTTACGAGCGAACGCGGATGATCGTCTTTCCCTTGATCCGCTCGGTCGGGTTGAAGGCGGCGACGGCGTCGTCGAGGGTCGCGACGTTGCCGATGTTCGTCCGCAGCCGACCATCCCTGATCCGCTGGACGACCTCACCCAGTTGCGCGCGATCGGCCTCGACAACGAAATCAACCGCCAGGCCGTCCGCCGGCTGTGCTTCGGGCGGGCCGGCAATGGTCACCAGCATTCCGCCGGCTCGGACCAGACCCGCAGAACGCTTCTGGATGTCGCCACCGATCACGTCGAAAACCAAATCGACGCCGGCGACGTCTTCCAGGGCGTCGTTGCCGAGGTCGACGAACTCCTGCGCGCCGAAGTCGAGCGCGGTCTGGCGGTCGGCGGCACGTCCAGTGCCGATGACGTAGGCGCCGGCCTCTTTGGCGAGCTGGGTCACCATCGAGCCGACTCCACCGGCTGCACCATGTACGAGGACGCTCTGCCCCGCCTGGAAACGGCCGTGCACGAACAGTCCCTGCCACGCGGTCAGGCCCGAGATCGGCAGGCTCGCCCCTACCGTGAAATCGACATCGCCCGGCAGCGGCGCAAGGTTGCGCGCCTCGATGACCACGTACTCGGCCAGGGTGCCGTCACGACTCCAGTCCGCGAGGCCGAACACCCGCTGTCCCACCGACAGACCCCTCGTGCCATAGCCGAGCTCGCTGACCACGCCAGCCACCTCATGGCCGGGGATCGACGGGGTGCGGTCCCGCCCGAGGCGATCGGTCCAGGTCCCGGGCCACGTCAGCTCGCCCGGAGTGAATCCCGACGCATGTACCTCAACGAGGACGTCGTTTGCCGTCGCCTCCGGCTCCGGTCGCTCCGCCAGCGTCATCCCGGCCGTTCCTGCGGCCTCATCCGTCACAACAATCGCTTTCATATGGCTGCCTCTCTGGATCAGTCGCTTGCCGACACGGCACTTCACTTCCCCCACTTGGGTGACGCCAGACGTCGGTGAACGACGGCATACCCTAGCCTTAACGGACTGATGAGTCCAATTCTGGGTTTGGCGTTGAGCGAGTTTAGCTGGGGGGTCTTGGCGCTAACCACCCCGCAGTGCAGCTTAAAACACCCAGAGGTGATGGTTCGGGAGGGTCGAGCGGCCCTGGCAGCGAGCGATCAACTGGACTATCTAGTCCGTGAAGGCTAGCCTGCGGAGGTACTCGGTCATGGGGTGATATGCCCGGCCGCAGCCCCCCGCAGACTGCGGCTCGGCTGCTGCTGGATCCGCGTATCTGGACCGTCACTACCAGGATCTACAGGAAGGCGCGGCTGATGAAAACCGATCGGGATCGTGTCGTCGCATCCGCCCGAGTTGTCCTTCCGGCCACTGAGCGCCGGCGCACGGACATGACCACCCGCGGCTTCACATTCGTCGCCGATGAACCGCACAACGGCGCACTCGGCGAAGGCCCGACGCCGACGGAGTACCTGTTGATGGCGCTCGCGTCGTGCACTGCTCAGACGCTGCGGCAGTACGTCGACTATAAGTACGACACCGCCGGCGACATCACCGTCGAGATCGACTACCACGAACCCGAGCAGGAAGGCGCAGAGCGTTACCTGCAGCGCACGATCACGCTGAGCGAAGAACCTGACCCCGACGACTTGAAGGTGATGCATGACATTGCCGAGAAGTCCCCGGTGACCCTGCTGATTCAGTTCGCGTGGAGCGTGAGGACCGAGTTCGTCGGGCCGCGCTGAAATCAGGCCGCTTGCTGCTCGGCGATCACGGCCGAGCAGCAAGCGGTTGTCGTTCCGCAGCTCAGAACAGAGTCGGTGCGGTCGGCTCGGTGACGGTGGAGCGTCTGCCGAGCAGGGCGAACTTGTCGGAGGTCGTGTCGTCGGGGATCGGCAGCCCGTGCCGCTGCAATGCCTGGTTCACTCGTGCCCGGACGAGGTCGCGGTAATGACGGGGCGGGCGCGAGCCGTGCGGGTAGAGGTTGGCGTACGTGGAGAGCGGTTCGGGATGCTGGCGGCGCAGCCAGGCGAAGAACAGGTCTTTGAGGCCGCGCATCAGTTACGGTGGTGTCTGGAGAATGTTGCCTGCCCGTGCGTCGGCCAGGGTGCCGATCAACTCGTCGATCTGCTCGGTGCTGTCTGTCAGTTCGGGCAGGATCGGCGCGACGAACACGGTGGGGGTGAGGCCGGCGTCGCGCATGGCTCAAAGTGTGATCAGCCCGACCACGGTGGACGGTGCGCCGGGTTCGAGCGAGCGTTGCAGTGCCTCGTCGAGGAAGGCGATGGACATGCCGAGCTCGACGTTGACGCGCTGCGCTGCGACAGCGAGCTGATCCAGGTCGCGGCCTGGCCGCGCTGATCCTGCTGGCTGGTGCGCTCGGCGACCGCTACGGCTGCAGGCGAATCTTCCTCGTGGGTATCGCCGGGTTCACCATTGCGTCGATCATGTGCGCGGTCGTCCCGACCATGAGCTCACTGATAGTCGCCCGCATCCTGCAGGGCGTCGGCGGGCCTCGTCGCTCTCTCCGCAGCCGGCCACAGCTGGGGCAGCGCGATCAGTACTGAACCGAGGGGTCGCGTGCCCGCATTGCGGCACGTGATCTAGCTATCCATGCTGGCCCGGCCAGCGCGTCGGAAGGTGACGTGTGACCGAAACCAAGATGAGCGGCCGAACGATCTGGAAGCGGAATCTAGCGGCACCGCTGCGAGCCTTTCTGCGAACTGAGTCCGGCAGCGCCGGCGTGCTCGTGGCCGCGATCGTCGCCGCACTGCTCTGGGCCAACATCGACTTCGGCTCCTACGAAGCCGTCTGGCGCACCCAACTGTCCCTGCGCCTCGGGCACCTCGAGCTCTCCCGCGACCTGCACACCTGGATCAACAGCGGCTTGATGACGCTGTTCTTTCTGGTCGTCGGCCTTGAGGCGCGGCGCGAGTTCGACCTCGGCGACCTACGCGACCGGCGACGTTTCGTGCTGCCCAGCGTGGCCGGAGTGATCGGCATGCTGATCCCGGTGCTGATCTTCCTGGTGATCAACCACGGTGGGCCGGGCGCGCATGGCTGGGGCGTGGCTATGTCGACCGACACCGCCCTCGCGTTGGGCCTGCTGGCACTGCTCGGCCGGGGCGTGCCCGACCGGGTCCGGATCTTCCTGCTCACCGTGTTCGTGGTCGACGACTTGATCGCACTCATCGTCATCGCCCTGGTCTACAGCGACGACATCAAGATGATTCCCATCGTAGTGGCCGTAGCGGCGTTCGCGGTCATGCTGGCCATCCGCGCAGCCGGCGTCCGACGTGGCTCGGCGTACGTGCCGGTCGCCATCGTGATGTGGGGCGCGCTGCTGGTCAGCGGAGTCGACCCGGTGGTGGCCGGACTGGCCATCGGGTTGACCGCGTTCGCCTACTCTCCCGGCCGAGCGGAGCTCGAGCAGGTCAGCGGGCTGTTCCGGTCGTTCCGTGAGCAGCCGACGGCCAAGCTCGCGCGTACGGCTTCGATCGGCCTCGCGAATACGCTATCGCCCAACGACCGCCTTCAGCGCATCTACCACCCTTGGTCCAGCTACGTCATCGTGCCGCTGTTCGGCCTGGCCAACGCTGGCATCCGCATCGACGGTCCGTTCCTGGCCCAGGCGTTCGCGTCGCCGGTCACCTGGGGCGTGCTGCTCGGGTACGTCGTCGGCAAGCCGCTCGCCGTGATCGGCACCTCGGCCGGGCTCACCTGGATCTCACACGGCCGTATCCGTCCGGCCGTGGGCTGGGCGGGCGTGCTCGGCAGCGGCACGATCGCCGGTGTCAGCTTCACGGTGTCGCTGCTGATCGCCAGCCTGGCCTTCACCGGCGACCAACTGGCCGAGGCTAAAGTCGGGGTGCTCAGCGCCGCGATCGTATCCTCGGCGCTGACCTGGACCGTGTTCCGCGTCACCAACATGCTGCCCAAGGACAAGCGCACCCGGGCGCTCTTCGGCGACATGACGGAGCTGATCGACCTCATCCCAGCGGTCGACGAGAAGCATGACCACGTCCGCGGCCCAGCCGGTGCGTCGGTAACGCTGGTGCAGTACGGCGACTTCCAGTGCCCGTACTGCGGGAAGGCCGAGCCAGTCGTCCGGCAGTTGCTGGGCCACGCCGACCTGCGTTTCGTGTGGCGTCACCTGCCTCTGTCAGACGTGCACCCGCAAGCCCGGCTAGCAGCCGAGGCCGCCGAAGCAGCAGCCGCTCAGGGCAAGTTCTGGCAGATGCACGACCTGCTGCTCGACCACCAGGACAAGCTGAACATCACTGATCTAATCAAATACGCCGGCGTCCTCGGTCTGGATCAGAAACGCTTCCACGACGATCTGATAAGCCA
This sequence comes from Micromonospora sp. NPDC005806, assembly GCF_042871425.1. Taxonomy (NCBI): domain Bacteria; kingdom Bacillati; phylum Actinomycetota; class Actinomycetes; order Micromonosporales; family Micromonosporaceae; genus Micromonospora; species Micromonospora sp. NPDC005806. Next base: position 10,677 of record NZ_JBIAIL010000061.1, read on the forward strand.
GGCCCACGCCGGCCGCATCGAAAGCGACATCGACTCGGCCGACAGCAGCGGAGTGTCCGGCACCCCGACGTTCTTCATCAACGGCCGCCGCCACTACGGCGCCTACGACATCACGACCTTGACCGCCGCCATTCGTATCGCCCGAGCCCGGGCCCGCCTCGGCCGCGAGGCACCAGCGACCCGTAAATAAGCGCGTTCCGTTGACTCGACAGCACGCCGGTCGGCCGTCAGATCCTGCCGCGCGACGTAGACGATTGAACTCGTCGCCTGGGGGCAAATGCTCCAGGTGCATGGCTTGACCGCCCGCGAACGTCTTGAGGTGGCTCCTGCGCTTGTCGGGACAGTGGGACGCACGGTGTAACTCCTGATCAAGGAGCAGCACCTGCTGTCTGATGGATCGATGGCTGCCGTGGATACTGCCGCGGTGGCGAAGAACGGGCCGGGACAGCCGGCGGAGGGCGTCGACGCGGGGTTGGTCGCCCAGCTGGTGGAGCAGGCCCGGGCGGCGGGGGTTGCAGCTGACCGGTGATGGCGGGCTGCTGCAGCAGCTCACGAAGCGGGTCCTGGAGTCGGCGCTCGAGGGTGAGATCACCGACCACCTGGGCTATGACAAGGGCGACCCGGCGGGGAAGAACGGCGGGAACTTCCGCAACGGGGCGCGAGCCAAGACAGTGCTGACCGACGTCGGCCCGGTCGAGATCGACGTGCCCCGCGACCGCGATGGCAGCTTCGCCCCGCAGATCGTCAAGAAGCGTCAGCGCCGGTTGTCCAGGTGGGCCTGGATCTCCCCGTCCGCCAAAGGCCTGACCACCGGGGAGATCCATGCCCACCTGGCCGAGGTCTACGGCGCCGACGTGTCTTGGCAGACCATTTCGACGATCACCGACAAGGTCATTGACGGGATGACTGAGTGGCAGAACCGGCCCTTGGACCCGGTTTACCCGGTGATCTTCCTCGACGCGGTGCACGTGAAAGATCCGCGATGGGTAGGTCGCCAACCGGCCCATCTACCTGGCCCTGGCCGTCACGTCGAGGGCACCCGGAACATCCTCGGCTTGCGGGCCGGCGACGGCGGCGAGGGCGCCAAGCTCTGACTGCAGGTCCTCACCGAGCTGAAGAACCGGGGAGTTCAGGACGCCTGCATGGTGGTCTGCGACGGGCTCAAAGGCCTACCCGACGCGATCGGTGAGGTGTGGCCCGAAGCGGTCGTCCAGACGTGCGTGATCCACCTGCCGCGAGCCTCGTACCCGAATGCCGGCCGGCAGCACCGGGACGCCATCGCCAAAGCGTTGCGGCCTGTCTACACCGCTTCCGCCGAAGCCGCCGCCCGAGCCCGGTTCACCGAGTTCACCGAAGCGTGGGGCGACAGGTATCCGGCGATCGTGCGGCTGTGGGAGCAGGCCCGGGCCGAGTTCGTGCCGTTCCTGGCCTTCGACGCCGAGATCCGCACCGTCGTCTGCTCCACCAACGCCATCGAGAGCGTCAACGCCCGCATCCGCCGCACCTTCCGGGCGCGCGGGCACTTCCCGAACGAGGCGGCCGCGCTCAAATGCGTCTACCACGCGATCATGAGCCTCGACCCCACTGGGCAGGGCCGCCGGCGCTGGACCATGCGCTGGAAACCAGCCCTCAAACGCCTTCGAAGGACGCCTGTCCGCAGGCAGAAAGTAGTCGTCAACAAACCGAGTTACACTGTTCGATTGACAGAACGATTCCAAAGGCACCCCGCTCCTCCATGGACGAACTCGCCGGCTGGACCGTCGAGGCCGACCAGATCCTCACCTTCTGACCTGATCATGGCGAAGCGCACATCAACTTAGATCCATCGTCGCGGCTCTGCCCGGGCCCCGACATCTCGTGGCCCCCCCCGCGCTCCTTGGCAGAGCCGCCACCACCTACATCAAGGTCGACCTCCACGCGGTCACCAGCGCGCTGGTCGCTCTCCCTGGCAAACATCCCACCCTCCTCGCGGCAGTCGGCGACGTCGCCCATCCCGCTCGGCGGGCCCGCGCTGGCGGCGTCTGCCGCCTTGCGGCGCGACGGCGGCTTGGTCGCCGGCACCCTGCTCGCCGGCGCCGTCGCATCGCCGGCATCTCGGGGTCGTCGCCGCGCGAAGTGGGGTTGCCGCTCCTGATCGGAGGCGGCGACATCCGCTCCGGTCAACCCTCTCGGGCAAGTCGATGGTGGCGGGGGAATGGTGCGAGGACTCCTTTACTCGGCCGGTTTATGCTGCAGGTGACCTGGGCAGACGTGCGGTTGCCGACCTGGGTGACATCGCCGCCGAGCCCAGCGAGCGTGCCGCCACAGCTGCTCGAACTCGCCGGCAGACAGCGTCTCCAGCGCGGGCTCGACGTTAGCGTCGGGCGGTGGGAACGGCGCTTCAGGTACGACGCCATATCGCCTCACGTACCTCGCAACAGCGCCCCGCCCCCTGAGTCGCATGCGGCCTGCACTTCCGCAAGAGACGCCGCTGCCACGACCGCTCCCATCCGTGTCGAGTTCGTCGTAGTTCCAACGATCCTCTTCCGGCCAGTACCAGCGGACGTAGCTCAGCATGTCGACATTGTGGCGCCCGCCTGGCCTGCCTATCGCGGCGGACTGTGGGACATCCCTGGCCGGCAAAACAGCCGGCCTGACATCAGTCGCTGACATCAACGGTGGCAGCCGCGGCCGCACATGCCGGTACGGATCTCGCCTCCGGTCCGTGCCCAGCGGACGTCAACGGACGCTGCGAGTCTTGCCGGGCGCGCCTTACAAGCGAGTGGTCGTCTGTCGAGAGTTGACTGCTGAGTAGGCCATGCCGCTCGCGCCCGGGTGGTGGGTGGCAAGCGGTCCCTGAGGAGCAGCCGATCGGCAACGCCGAGGCGCTGCTCACTGGTCGTAGACCGATCCCGATCGCTTCCGAGAGCAAGCGGGAGTAGAGAGTGGACGCCAGCGCGGATTTGAAGTTCAGTGCGGGCAAGAAACCCGTCCAGTTGACCGACGCCGGATGTCACCGACAGCACAGACGCGGCCCGGCTGCGGGGGGATCGTGAAGCGGGCTCCTCCGGCCCGGTTTGACGCGCGCCTCGGTAGGGAAATTTCGCGGACACCTCAATGAAGGAGGCTGTATGGAGACGTCCGCTAGCGTCGGGCGCAGTTGCCGGCAGCCGACACGTCCATGCGCGGCGGCGCGTGTTGCAGCGCCGACCGCGAGGGGGCGAGCCTAATGGCTCGCGTCGGTCGCTACGGGATCCCAGGGTTCGTGTGGTTCCTGATCTGGCTCGTCGTCTGCATCTTGATCGTCATCCTGTTGGCGCTGCTCATTCACCACTTCGGAGGCGCCTCGCTTTCGCTCAAGCTCGGCCACTTCTACCTGAACATCGGGGTCACCTGACCTGCCAGATCGTCGACACTCCGGCGCCGGTATTGCCCCAGGCGTGTTAGCCGTCACCTTCGGTGACGGCTAACACGGCTTGGAAGCGAGCAAGCGTGGAGTGCCAGCCCGGTGCGCAAGCGCTTGCCGAGGGGCTGGATAGCCCATCGTTGCGGGAACTCGCTGGGCTCTCGCGAGGCGAGTACCGCGAGGCACGCGAGCTGCTGGACCAGGTGGTCGACGAGTTGGGCTTGCCTGAGCTGCCAGACGACGACCAGGCCGTCTGGGAGGTGGTGGTCTCGTATACGCGACGTTTGGTGTCCGGGGCCATCGCGCCGGTGGATGGCGCGCATGCCATCGCCGCCTATGCCGGTTCTCTAGGGTTCCCGGAGCCCCTTACCACGTTCGCCTTCCTGGCCGACCTGTGGGAGGACAACGCGGCTGAGCGCGCCCAACTTGAACAGGACATGGTGCGCGAGGCGGAAGCCATGCTGCGGGGCATGGGTGACTGACTGGGTGACGATCGGGTCGGACACCACTGGATGAGCACGGACGAGCACGGACGAGCACGGACGAGCACGGAACATGCCAGCAGCCCGGAGCCGACAGAGCAGCAGGTAAGCGCGCTGTGATTGTTGCCTGGGGGTCAAGGAGTCGGGTCATCCTAGAGCGCCTCGCCGTCGCGGATAGCCGCTCAGGCTGGGTGGTCGCGAAGGAACGCGTGAGCCGCTGCCTTCATGGCCGCCACCGCTTCCTCCGCCTCCTTGTACGTTGCGCCCCACCCGGCGTACAGCTCCAAGAAGCGATCGCCGACCTCTCGCAGCTCCGGCAGTCCGGAGTAGCAGGCCTGCCAGTAGATCTCGTGTGCCAGATCCTCGGGGTCGCCCCTTCCAGCAAGGACGCTCACCGCCGCCTGACGCATGAGGTGTAGCCGGGCGGTGCTCTTGTCCGGGACCGGACAGCCGAGCTCATTAACGCATCAATCGGAGTCGGACAAGGCCGGCTGCCGGCGGTGTGGGAGAACTTTCCTTACATCTATCAAGGCGGCCCGAGACGGGCCGCACGCGCCGCCGCCTGGGCGCGCGTCCGACGCTCCGCTGTCGCTCCACGCCGGCCACGCAGAACGCCCGTTGGCTGGCGCGGAAAGCGGGGAGCCCGGGGGCCGCCGCAGACGGGATAGCGGGAGAGTGTTGGAGGTTCGTCGCCGGCAGCCGGCTGCGCCGCGCCTGAGCAGCGCGGCGCAGGGAAGGGCGCGCGCCGGTCCGCGCGGCAAACCCCAAGTATGGGGCGGTGTCCGCCGAGGGCATGCCGGTCGTCCAGGAGCCGGCTTCGCAGCCGCTCAGGGTCAGGTCAACAGCTCACCTGGGAGGGGGAGGGTGGCCGCCGGTGACCAGCTCCGACCCCTGGAGCCGGGTTCATGCCGGGTGAGGTTGGGTCAACTGCGCCACTGTGGCGGTGTCCGCCGGGGGCGCGGTCCGTGACACGAGAGCCGACTCAGGCGGCCCCGGCAGCGTCCGTACGTGCGTCAAGGCCGTCTTGACGTGGCGGACCGGGCGGCGGCCCGCTCCCCAGGGGGCGGGTCGGCGGCTCAGATGAAGCTGCCTACTTCACCGTCTGCATCGGCTGGCCGGTCAAGGCGCTGTAGCCGACAGTAACTAAGATCATGACGCCGGCCACTGCGAAGGCTACGCCCATCACCCGTTCCAGCAGGATGAAGCGCGCTAGACGCTCCTCGTGCGGGACGTCGGGTAGCCAGCGCCATGGCGCGACTCGCCGTAGCACGCTCGCGGTGGACATCGATCGCCGCACGTGCCACTCCGTTACCCCGCGAAAGTTGGTGGCCAGGGCGACGCCTACGAGGCTCACAGCCGGACCGATGATGACAGCGGCCACGACGCGCCAGGCTTCCATCTGACCCCTCCCGGTGTGGTTACCGGATCTTAGTTGGCCACCCCAGCAATTGGGGACCAGCGAGCGCAGCCGGTGACAGCTGGACGATCAATATGCGCGTGTCATGGGGCGTCCGTCATGGCGGCGGTGCAACGGGTGATGGCGTGCTCAAGCTCCTCGACCCACGGATCATCTGGTTCGTTGTCCGGTGCCCGCAGCTGGACGAGGGCTGGAAGTAGGCGAGGGTCGGCGAGTTCGGCGGCGGCGCGCAACCATAACGAGCTGGGGTCCGTCCTGGTCAGACGATCTGCGATGGCGGTAAACACCTCTGGGTCAGCGCGGCGAGCCAGCCCAACGGCGGCCTCCGCCGCCGGGTAGGCCTCAGCGGTGTCCGGTTCGCTGAGGAGGCTACGCAGCCCGGCGCGGATCTGCGGTGAGTCGACATCGAGCTGGCTGCCGAGCGCGAACGCCGCCCAGTCACGCAGCGTCGGTTCGTGGTCGGCGAGCAGCCCGACCAGCGCCGTGACCGCGTGATGGTCTGCCGTTGGATCGTCCAGCACGATCGGAAGGCCGCCGATCGCGATCCGGCGCACCTTTACGTCGGCATCGTTGAGCAGCCGTAGCAGGAAGGGCACGCACCGCTGTTCGCCGCTCTGGTTGCCCAGCGCCTGGGCCACCGCGGCTCGGACTCCCATGTCGGCATCGGAGCAGCCCGCATCGGCGTGATCGAGCAACGCTGCCAGCGCCGGCGGATAGTTCAACGCCACCGACCCGAGCGCCACGAATCCGACGTCCCGCACGCCAGGATCCGCATCGCGAATCCACTCCCGCGCATACGCCAGAGCGCGTTCACTGCTCAATGTCTTGGTGAACCGCCAGACGTCGTCGTCCGTGCCGGCAACCAGCTCCGCCAGCGGCGGGTCTTGGTGCTCTACCATTCTTGACCTCCGAGCGCCCACCAGCAACGCGAACAACTACTGAATTAGTTGTATAGCCAGAAGGCGCCACAGCTGAGACACAACATCAGTAGGACGGCCGAGGCGAGCAGCACGACGAGTAGCGTGAGCAGTTCGTTGCGTGCCGCCGGCGCAGACGGCTCCGGCCGCGGACTGCCGTCGGCGAGCTTGGAGTCGGCCACGTTGTGATCATGTCAGACCCAACCGTGGTAGCTCCTGGGGGTGGCGCGCGGGATGCGCGAAAGGCGGGCGGTCGACAGTCGATAACGAGCGCTGCGCGCCGGCACGCCGATGGCCTACGGCCCTCCTTGACCCCGATCAGGTGTCGAAGTCCTTGGCACCTATGCGGGGGCGGAGTCGGGGACACCTTCCAGCGGAGGAGGCCGCGATGGTGGGGCTTCCTCGTCCCTACAGCAGCTGCGCCAAGACCTCGACCAGCAAGAGCAGGCCGCTGAGCAACACCAGGGACAGATGCTGATGGAGTAGCGCGGGAACTTCTTGATGCTTCGCAGCGGATCCCAGAAGCCAGACTCGACGTCCTGCCCCCTGTGCTCCTGCATGATTGACCTTGCCGCCACCCCGATGAGGAACGCGGTAACCAGAACCACCAAGAGGCTGCACACCAGGTCCTGCGCCACGTTTGTCGATTTGACGAACGAAAGCGCCAGTGGCCGCCACTCGGTCATCGGTCTGCCGCCTTCCAGCTCGACTCATCCGCGCCAGCGGAACCTTCCGAGCCGGTCGTCGAAGTCGTCCTGACTGTCGGGCGCTGGGGTAGGCAGCTTGACTTTATGATCTTTTCGGCTGACGTGTCATCCACGTGCCAGTAGCCGCGGGCGCAGTTGGTAGTGGAGTGGGATGTGCCCGGCGCGCTGGAGAGGTTCGGGATGCTTGTCGCCACGGTGCCCAGGCTGAAGTCTCGGATATCGACACAGCCGCGTCCTGGTTCCAACTTGACGTCGGAACGACGGAGGGCCCGGCACAGGGTTACGAGTGACAGCAACGCTGACATTAGCAACGACGCCGGACGCAACCGGACCAATGCGGGCCGAGAACCGCCAGCACGCCAATCTCTTGACCGAGCATGATGCGCAGGTCTTCGACTGTGAACTCAGCCAACGGCTTGCGTCGCAGCTGCGTGCAACGTGTCACGAGAAACGAGGCGTCCGAGCCGGGGTCCGGCCAAACGTTCCGCTCAAGCTGCTTGATGGTCGTCACGGTGGCCAGGGTAGTCCGCATGGCAAACATGGATCGCGATGAGGTTGGCGGACCATCTACGAGCCAGTAGCCACACGGCGCAGCGGTCCCGAGCGGGCACGAGACGTAAGTCGAGTACTGGAAGCCTGCCTCATGCGCAACGCCCTGTGTTGACTCCTATACCCTGCCGGAGTGTCGATACGACGAACTTGGACACTGCTGGTCGGCTTGTTACTTGTTGGTGGCTGCACGTCGGGTTGCGGACCAGTCGGCCCTTCACCCCACCTGACGCAGGAAGAGCTTGCCGGTACCTGGGCCAATGATCAAGGAGCGACATTAGAGGTCAACTCCGACGGTACCTTCACCGCTGCAGCTCTCCGCACCTGTGCAACCAAAGACGAGCCACTCGATTTCGAACCGGACAGCGGGCAGGGAACCTGGGAGTTGGAAGCGCCGGAAACACTCTCGCCCTACCAGACGGTGAATCTACGCTTCGGTCCACCCGAGAAGTTCGCCTGGGACGACTGGCAAGCCGATGACGACGAAATCTTCTTCTTCATCGGCGATCCCGACAGCAACGATCGCTGCACGTTTCGGAGGAAGTGAGCGGCTCAGCCGGTCCGGGTACCCGACAGCAACGCTGACAGCTTGCCGGGCAACGCTGGCAGGCCAGAGGCTGCCCGGGGTGCGCGCCCGCATCCCCACCACGGCCTCGTCGCGCACCGACCGGCCCTGCTGACGTCCCCCCACGCGTCAAGCTCCGCTTGACGTGCCGGCGGCGGACTCAGTTGAAGGGCAGGTCTGGCGAGAGGGATCGATACCAGAGGCAGGGAGCGCAGCAAAGGAGAACAACCAGAGCCACAAGGGCGACCAGAGTGACTCCGCTGAGGCTGCCACCGGATAACTACGGACACCCGTGGACCGTCTCCGCACCTCGTTACCCGCGTTGATGCTGGTCCAGCCAACCCGGAAGCTCCTTCACACCGAACAGGTCACCTGCTCGCGTCCTGGTCCAACTGGCGGCGAGCATGCCGCCACAGCTGTTCGAACTCGCTGGCAGACAGCGTCTCCAGCACAGGCTCGACCTCGGCATCAGGCGACGGGAACGGCGCTTCAGGTACGACGCCATACCGCCTCTCGTACCTCACGACGGCGCCCGCGTCCGCTGAGTCGCGTGCGGCGAGCACTTCCGCAAGAGACGCCGCTGCCATGACCGCTCCGTCCCCACGCAACTCGACATGGCGTAGAGACCACCGATCGGCGTCGAGTTCATGGTAGTTCCAACGGTCCTCTTCCGGCCAGTACCAGCGTACGTAGCTCAGCACGTCGCCATTGTCGTACCAGCCTGGCCCTGCCTGTCGCAGCATGCCCGATCCGTGCCCGATGCGGCGGTCAACAAGGGCCACCAACAGCACCTGACAGCCCGACTCCGACAGCGGGTAGGCGGGGAGCAGACCTGCGTACCAGCACGACATAGGAGCGTGTGAGAGTCACGGCACCTTCCAAGCTGATTGTCCAGACCGGGCGCTCAGCTTGCGCGACCAACTGAGACGATGGGTGCGAACACGCCGGCTCCGCCCCGGCCTGCTGGCGGCCTTCGGCCGGCGTCGGCCGGGCCGGCCGGCCACGGTGGGCCTCAGCGTCGGCTGTCGCGGCAGTGCAGCCAGCCCGCGGTGACCACAGTGGGCAGGGCGAGGAAGATGCCGACCAGATGAGCGGCCAATGCCCATGAGTCGAGGCTGGCCCCGTCCGTCGCCGCGTGGTCGATGAGCGCTGCCCAGCCACACGGGATGAATAGCACTCCCATCGCGACCGCACCTGCCCACAGCAGAGCCGTCGAACGACGGATAGCGGCCGTTGTCAAGGCGACCGTCACCGCGGCTGGCACGCCCAACCACACGCTCGCCTGGCTCCAGTCGATCCCCTGGGGGGCGGAGGTTCCAACACGAAGATCGGCGTCAGCCAAGGCCCAGCTCCAACCGGCCGCGATGTTAGCCAGGCTGAGAAACGCACCCGTCCACATGAACCACACCGCCCGCACGGCGGCAGCGTAGATCACGTCACATGCCCTCTGGGTGACCAACTGAGCGACGACCGGTGCGGGCGCCAGCGGACGAGGGCGGACGAGGGCGGACCTCGCTTACCTGACAATTGCCAGGGCTGCGGCGACGAGCTCCTTCAGGATCGTGGTCAGTCCAATCACGAGGCCCACAGCGAGCGAGGCGGTCTGTAGCCGATCGCGCACCTGTGTGGTCGCAGCGGCGGCAGGCGGCGTTGCTGCCGACGCCTGGGCCGCGGCGGGTTGATCGGCGCGGGTATCGGTAGCGGCTGTCGCGGTTCCGGTCCCTTGACCCGGTGTCACTGCCGGCGTCACGCTCTCTCGGCGTGGCGACAGAGATTCCGGCTCCGAAACCGGGTCCGGCGTCGGCGAAGCCGGCTCCGGGATATCCGGAACGGGCAACCCTCCGTGTCCGCTGGGACCGCCCGGCAGCGGGACATGAACCGATCTCCGCCTGCCAATGATCACGGCGAACGCGAGACAGGCGACCATGCCGACGGTTGTACCGAGGATGACCGCGGCGTGGTGGCCGTCCGAGGCGTACACCTCATAGGAGTCGGAGCCGGCGTAGAGGGTGACCGCCGCTCCCACGACACCGGCAACAGCTGTGGTGGCGCGCCAGCGCACGGTCGATCGACGCGTGGCGACAGTCGCAGTGGCCGAGGCGAGGGCCATCGCGCCGAGGGCGGTGGCCCACGCGTGCAGCGCCGACACGTTCGTGCTTCCGATGTACGGAAGCCGCGTGAACCCGAGGCAGGTCAGGGCGAACAGGCCAAGCGCGCCGCTGAGCCCTGCCAAGCTGAATCCGTAAGCCAGCAGCAGGACGGCCAAGCCGACCAGGGCGACCGCCAGCGCTGCGAAGGTGACGGGGGTGACCCAGCCGCTTGGTAGCCACCACCACACCTCATGGTGTGTGACGACCACGGCGACGCCGGCCACGAAGAGTAGACCGCCTGTCGCCCGAACCGCCACCTCCCCACCGCTCCATGCAACGAGCAGCGCTCCGGCGGCCAACGCGAGCACCGACGTCGCAGCCAGGACCCCGGAATTGCCACCGTTCTGGTCGATGCTCCATCCCGCCAGCAAGTCCACCAGACCGAGCAGGATCAGCGCTGTTCCGACCCATATCCGGTTCACCATCGCCGCCTCCAGTGGACGGTCCAGCCCCCGCCACTGCTAGTCTGTCGGGCCGGGTTGGCGCAGGACAAGGGCGTCGTCGCCGACCCGACGCCGCGGTCACGCCTCGCAGCCGAGACCGTCACCGTCGTCGCCGAGCATAGGCGCCACGCTCACAACCCGGACGATTCCCTCAACGTACGCCGGCCCGTCGCCCCTGCCGGGAAGGGCCATGACCCGAAGTCAGCCGTCCGTAACGCTGAGGTCCGACATGCGATCAACGAGCCCCTGGATGTTCTGGCCGTACGGACGGGTCTTGCCGCTGCGGAGCGTGACCTTGAGCGGATCCGCGAACGCCCTGGAACTGGCAGTGACGGAGGCGGCCACCGTCGGGCGCAACTACGTGGTCGCGCTGTGCGCGGCAGCGCCCCCGTCGATCAGTGAGCCTTTCCGCGCAACGTGATGATCACGGTCTGTGACGGTCTTTGGTGTCCTATCACGACACGCCGACGTGGTCGGCTGCAACAGATATGAGTGAAGCTCCCGTATGAAGAAGGTCTCTGCCGAGAGATCAACTTCACAAGGAGCTTCACGTGAGTGCCAGCGACAGACCTGTCAGGACGGAACCTGGGCAAGCCTGAGCACGTATTCGAAGCCGCGTTTCTGCGCGGGCGAATCCACCATTGGCAGGATCATCGCTGGTATGCCGGCGGAAACCGATCCGCCGTCGCCGGCGGGATGATCACCGACCATCAGGGTCTGGCCCGGTGCGGCATGGAGGGCTTCGAGGGCGGCGCCCCAGATCCGAGGGTCCGGTTTGACGAAGCCGACCTCGTAGGACAGTACGAACGCATCGACATAGCCGTCGAGCCCGTGTCGCGCAAAGCATTTGCGGATGTCCCAGCCGACGTTGCTGACGACGCCGATGCGAACACCGCTATCACGCAATGCGGACAGGGTGGCGACGGTGTCGGCGTACGGCTCGATCGCTTCGGCGCGTGTTTCGTGCAAGACCGATGCCAGCGCCTGGTCCACCCCAGGAATCTGTTCCAGCACGGCGAGGATCGCCCGATCCCAGACTCGCGGATCCAGATCTCGGGCGATGTGGGCCGGATCCGTGGCCGTCTCCCGCAACAGTTCCGCGAAGTCGCCAGCAATACGGTGCGCCTCGCCGGCAGCCACTGTCCGGTCGATCGATGCCGCCGCGTTGCCCACCCAGCGCTCCGAGTCGCTGGCAAACAGAGTCCAGGCGAAGTCGAACAGTACTGTCGTCACGGGCTTGGCGGTCATCGCATCACCCTAGATCAACACGACGAGTTCTGTGGGCCGCGACGCAGTGAGCTATTCCGAGCAAACGCCTCGGTGACGGTTCGTGATCATGTGGTTCGTCCGTATTCGATGTGCAGGAGCACGAGCGCCGCGCGGGTGATGTCGCCGATGTCCCACGGGTTGACGCTGACGTTGCGCAGTGCCTTGAAGGTCATCTTGAGCAGGGAGTTTCCGCGTTCACCCGGTCCGCGTTTGCGGCTGTGGTCACGGTTGTGAGCCTTCTGATCCTCGGTGAGCTTGCCGCCCTGTGGCTTCTTGATCGGCACGGTGATCGTGTCGGCTTCGCCTTCGTAACCCAGGTCGCCCAGCGTGGCCAGGTCCTCGCTGACCCAGGCCTGGATGGACGGCAATAGTTCGGTGTGGGCGCGCAGGCAGGTGGTGCCGTGTTCGCGGCCGGGGCGTACGTCGGAGGTCCACAGTGGCCATCCGTCGGGTGCGGTGAGTACTTGCACGTTGCCGCCGTGGTTGTCGTGTTTGCCCGACCACCACAGGTCGACTCCGGGGGTCGGGCCGGGGGTCTGGCAGCGGTCGGTCCCGATCAGCGTGCCGTCGATAATCACGTGCGGGTGGCCGGCCATCTTGGCCGCCAGGAGTGCACCAGCCAGGCTGGGCGCCTGCGCCGCGATCACCTCGATGCCCTCATGCAGGTAGGCGTACGCCGTTGACTTGCCGATGGTGTTGTCGGTGGCCAGTTGCCGCAGCCGCGTGCCGTCGAGGAACCAGCGAAGGATCAGCACCGCCTGGGTGAAGCAGTCCAGCTTGCGGGTTCCGGTGCGGGTGCCCCGACGGGCCCGCTCGGCGGTCAGAAGGCGGCAGACGAACACCACGGTCTGCAGTCGTACGGGCAGCACGGCTTGGTATGCGACACTGGCACTCACGTGAAGCTCCTTGTGAAGTTGATCTCTCGGCAGAGACCCTCTTCATACGGGAGCTTCACTCATATCTGTTGCAGCCCACCACGTCGGCGTGTCGTGATAGGACACCCAAGATCGTCACAGACCGTGATCACCACGTTGTACGGAAAGGCTCAGTGTTCGAAGCCCGTGTCGCGCAGGATCTTGTTGATGCGGGCGCGATGCGCCTTCTCCCATGCGTCGAGGGATTCGTCGGCCTTCTTGGCCAACTTTTCCTTAGCGCCGAGGAGCACCTGCTCCTGGCGAGCGTTGGGCGTGACCACAATGCCCTCTTCGTTGGCCACCACTATGTCGCCGGGGCTCGCGTTCACACCGCCGCACCGTACCTGGCCATTGAGCGGCTCAACGGCTGCCTTGGTCCCTGGGATAGGGATGACTCCCCTGGCAAAGACGGGAAAGCCCCACGTCGGCGAGGTCACGGATCACCCCGTCCACCACGAATGCAGCGATCCCTCGACGTTGAGCGGCGGCACATACGTTTCCTCCGGCAACCGCGTAGTCCACGTCACCCGCTTCGACGACGATGATCGGGCCAGGTTCCGCGCGATAGATCGCCGCATGCAGCATGAGGTTGTCACCCGGAGGGCAGCGCACGGCAGGGCCCCGGCAAAGTCGTCAGGTGATGCCGAGTAGGGCCAGGGGTCGGGTACTGGGCACCGCAGGTCAGTCGTGGCGGTGATGCACGATGTAGTCGATGTAGCGGATCGTGTCCTCGCGGTCGTCCTCGCTGATCGAGTCCCACAGGTCCGCCAGCCAGTAGAGCGAGCCCGACAGCATCCAGGCCCACCCGCGCACCCAGGTCGCCTCGTCGAACCCGAGCGCCTCCCGGTAGGCGGCCCGCGCGGGGGCATCGAACAGGCTCCAGCCCGGCCGCACCTCGACCGCCGGATCGCCGCGGCCGAGACCGCCGAAGTCGATCACCCCGGTGAGCCTGCCCCGGTCGACCAGCAGGTTGCCTTCCAGGAGATCACCGTGCAGCCATACCGGCGGTCCGGGCCACTCGTCCGCCGCCATCGCCTCGTCCCACGCCGCGGTCACCGCCCGCCCGTCGATCCGGTCGCCCAGCGCCGCGATCGACCGGCGGGTCAGCTCGTCCCGCTGCACCAGAGGTACGCCGCGCTGAATCCCCTCCTTGACCGGCCCGCCCATCGGGTCGATCGCGATCATCGCGCGCACGAAGCCGGCGAGGTCGACGGCGAGGTCGACGAGGTCCTGCCCGGCTTCCGGATTGCGCCCGTCCAGCCACGGGACGACCGTCCACGGCCACGGATAGTCCCCGCCCGGCCGGCCGACCGCGACCGGCACCGGCACCGGCACCGGAAGATGCGGCGCCAGCCGCGGCAGCCAGGTCGCGTCGGTCGCCACCTGGTCGACCGCCCACTGCGCCCGCGGCAGCCGTGCCGTCAGGGAATCACCCAGCCGGAACAGCGCGTTGTCGGTGCCGTTCAACGGCTGCGGAACGACCGGCAGGTCCGACCATTCGGGGAACTGCTCGTCGATCAGGGCGCGTACCTGCTCGACAGCGACGACGATCTCTCCAGGGCGCATCGCGCGACCGTAGAACCCGCTCGATCATCCTGTCGATCGAATTCGGACCACGCCGAACCGTGCGCCGGATCGACCGCTTGTACCGCGGCCTCGGCCTCGGCCTCGGCCTCGGCGGCGAACCCGCCGGGTCCGCCGTCGGTGTGCATCCGACCGGCGAACACCTCGGCTGCCTCGCCGTCGTACCGACGCGATGGAGCGGTGCCGAACAAAGGACGGTCGGGATGCCGGTGGGCCGCGAACCATGGCCCCGTGAGTGACCGTTGAGAATGGTTATTCCGTGGCCAAACGGCAGCGCACGTAAGTGGTGCCCGGCACAGCGGTGTCATTGCGACGCTGCTGGGGCTGGTGTATGGTCGCGGGACCGTTGCTGGAAGGTCAACATGCTCCAATGCGACGGCTTGCGGGCCGTGATTGATTAGCCGGCCCTTCAGGGCCCCGGCCAAGTCGTCAGGTGATGCCGAGTAGGGCCAGGGGTCGGATGCTGTCGCGGGCGTGATGCCGGTTGGCGGCGGCGATGTTGGTGATGCCGGCGATGCGTAGTGCGCCGATGGCGGCGTTGCGTAGGGCTGCCATGACCTGGGGTCCAGTGCCGGTGCGGATCGGGGATCGGTCTTCGTCGTAGGTGACGTCGCGGACCCAGTGGACCTTGTTCTCGATCGACCAGTGACCGCGGATCCAGCCGGCCAGCTGGGCCGGGCTGGCCTGGTGCACGCGTAGGTCGGTGATGGCGTAGACGGTCTCGGTGGTGAAGCGTTTCGGCTGGTCGAGGCGGCGTCTGCGGCGGCGGATCTGCAGGGCCTGGGCGGCGTGTGGGAACTCGATGCCGGTGGAGATCGTCAGAATCTTGCAGGTGCGGATTTCGCGGCGGCCGTGGCCGCGGTCGGTGTCGCGGGTGGCGTCGGGGACGGCTCGCCAGGGCAGGCCTGTGAGTTGGGCGTGCAGGCCGGGCTGGTTGCCTTTGACGGTCAGGATCCAGTGGGCGCCGCGTTCGGCCAGGTAGGCGACGTGGTCGCGTTGACAGTGCAGGGCGTCGACGGTGATCACGGTGTCGCGGAGGTCGCCGATCTGGTCCAGCAGCGGTGCGAAGCGGGTGATCTCGTTGGTCTTGCCGTCGACGTCGGTGCTGGCCAGGACCACTCCGGTGGCCTGGTCGCAGGCGGCCAGGACGTGCCGGGCCGCAGTGCTGGTGGTGCGGGAGCCGCGCAGGGCTTTGCCGTCGACCGCGATCGCCCGCCTGCCCGCCGGCGGTGTGGCTATGGTCCGGCTGGCGAGCCAGCCGTTGACGGCCGCGGTGAGCAGGTCCGGGTCCAGGGACTGCAACAACCGCCGGATCATCGCCTCCGACGGGCGCCGGTCCGGGGCGATGCCCAGCGCGAGCGCGGTCGCGGCCGGGACGTCGGCGACCCACTCGGCGATCGCGGTGTACGAGCGGTAGCCGGCCACCACGGCACAGACCGCCGCGGTCACCACGACTGTCAGCCGGTGCCGGACACCGCGGCGGGCACGGGGATCCGGCAGGTCAGCCAGCGCTGCGGGCAGTCCAGCAGCGGTTTCGGGCACGGTGACAGCCGGCGCGGCGGACACAGACGAGATCAGCGATGATGGCAGGGCGGGCATGACTCAATTCGGACGATCAACAAGGCGTAGAGAACCTCGATGATCATCTGAACGAATCATGCCCGCCCTGCTACCACCAGCAAGGGCGCGTCTACACCAAGCGGATCAAGCCGGACATCCTCACGACTTTGCAGGGGCCCTGCAGCGCACGGTGAACGCCGCGCCAGCAACTCGCCGGATCGAGGGCCAGAGAGGGCGAATGCCGATAGTCATGACCTACTCGCGTCCGAGGATGTCGGCGAGGGTGGTCGGGGAGATGTTCCTGAATTCGGTGACGTTGTTCATGGTCTTCCTCCATTCGCGCGTGCCCTACAGAAAGAACGGGGTTGTCACAGCCGCTTCGATTCGCTTCCATCAAAGATGGACCCCAGCGGGTACGGCGACGGCCCGGGTGCGGATGCCCCAGCCGACGAGCCTCGGGTAAGCCAGCCCGGCGACCACGAAGATGGCGCCGACCGCCAGCCACCCCGGCCCGCCTCCGCCGATGACGAGCGCGGTCAGCAGCGGTGGGGTCACCATGTTGCCGATCTGGCGGCCGGTGAGATAGGCACCCTGGTACTGCCCCTGCGCCCAATCCGGCGCGAGACCGAAGACGACCGCCCAGGTGCCGGTCGACAGGAACAGTTCGCCGAGGACGTGCACGGCCGCCGCAACCAGCACCGCCACGCAGCTGAGCCAGACCGGCAGGTCGGCGGTCAGGCCGAACAGGACACAGGAGCCGGCGACGACAAGTGCTCCGCGCCGGCCGACTTGGGCCCCGCTCGCGGGCCCGTCGGCGCCCCTGGCGGCCCACACCTGGAAGAGCACGCAACCCGTCGTGTTGATCAGCAGGGTCGCCGAGACCAGCCACAGTGGCGCGTGGGCGCGCAGCGCGAGCCAGAGCGGCAAGGCGAAGCTGAGCATCTCGTTGTAGAGGCTCGCGACCAGTCCGTCCACCAAGGCGAAGCTGAGGAACGGCTGGTCGCGCAGGGCGATCAGGCGCGGCTGGTCGCCCGGGCGTGCAGGGATCGGCGCCGCCGGGCGGACTCGGGTCAAGACCGTCGCGGCCAACAGGAAGGTGGCCGTGTTGCCCAGCAACATCGCCATGTACCCGGCGCGGGTGTCCAGCAGCAGGGGCAGGCTGCCGGCCAGCGCGCCCAGCCCGATACCCGCGTTGTTGGCCGAGCGCAGGTATGCCCGCAGCCGCAACCGCTGCTCGGGCGGGACCGCGGTGGCCACCATCGCGCCATTGGCGCTCTTCGCGCACGTCTCGCACACCGCGATGACGCTGGCCAGCAGGGTGAACGACCAGACGCCGCGGACGGCGATCAGCCCGGCGTAGGCGACCGCGAGCAGCAGCAGCGTGCCGAGCATCACGTGCTTGGCGCCGTATCGGTCGGCGACGTACCCCATCGGGGTGCTGAGGGCCATGCCGACCCCGGCGGCGACTGCCAAGCCCAGCGCCACCTGCGCTGGGCTGAGCCCAACCGACCTCGTGAGGAACAGGGCGCTGGTCGTGAGATAGGCGCCGTTGCCGAAGGTGTTCACGAAGTGCGCAAAGATCAGGATCCGGGCGTTGCCAGGGGGCGGGAGCACTCGGTGAGCTTAGCAATACGTACGTACGGTTTGTAAAGGCCGGCGTTACTCCCACAGCTTCGTCAAGGCTGACGGGCTCAGGTCCTGGCCCGGTCGCCGTGTCGTTGTACCTCGGGTACAGGGAGGGCCACTCCCGGGTCGCCTAGCGTGTCAGCGCCCGGGGACCAGGTGGGGACCACTCGGTATGCGCGGCGGTGGCCGGCATACCGTCGACTACGCTGCGGCGGCAGGCTGCCGATCCTGGGGCCCGGCGGGCGTGGTCGGTCGGAGCAACGCGCCGACACGGGGCGTTATCGCCGCGGCCCCTGGCCACCGCTAACTTGATCTTTAACCTCCGAGGGTCCTGTAGGGACCCTGACCGATCACGGAAACAGCCCTTGGTCGATGATCTTCTTGTCTAGGGAAGAACA
>NZ_JBIAIL010000062.1:0-28361 GCF_042871425.1 Micromonospora sp. NPDC005806
TTGAAGCAGGTCGACGGCTGGCAGGACATGCCGCTGACCCAGGCCGCCCAGACCGTGCAGGTGTCGGCCTACCCGGACGCCTACGCCCAGTGGGAGCAGCAGGCCGCCGACCTCGTCGCCCAGCACTGGAACAGCTGACCCAACAACCGAACAACGTGAAAGCCGCTGGCCGGCACCCCCACGAGGGTGCCGGCCAGCGGCGTCTCCAGATCTTGCGAACGGAAACTTGCCACGATCGGAGCAGGAGAGGGAGCACATGCGGGACCTCGTCCGGGTGAACCGGGCGGGGTAGCCGCGGTGCGGTCGCCGGGCGCGGGGGTTGGATTCGGGCATGGACGAGGTGGACGCCGCAGCGCTGCGGCGGGCGTACGAGGCGGTGCTCGCGGAGGTGGACGCGGGCGGATTCGGGCCACCCGAGGACGGGGAACTGGACGCCGACCAGATCGTGGCGCACCTGGCCGCCAACGACGAGCTGATGAGCGAGGCAACCGAGGCGGTGCTGGCCGGCTCGCCGTTCGCGTACTACGACCTGGAGACGATCCACCGGCCGCAGCTCGACGCGCTGGTCTCCGAATGCGGTGGGCTGGACGGGCTGTCCGCCCTGCTCCGGGGGACCAGCCAGAAGCTCTGCACGCTCGCCGAGCGGCTCGGCCCGGCCGCCGAGACCTCGGTCGACACGGTGCTGCGGGAGGGCTACGACCTGGACGTGGACGAGTCGCTGCCCTGGGGTCGGGTGCTGGACCTGCACACCCGCGTCCACCTGCCCATGCACCTGGCCCAGCTCCGCGCCCTGCGCCGCCAGCCGCACCTCGCCTGAGCGCAGGCACCTGGCTGGTCGGCGAATCAGTCGGACTCGACCAGGAGCCGGGCGTAGTTGGCCATCGACCGCTGATAGCGTGGCAAGTGCTTGGCGAGCGCCCCGACGGCGATTGACACTGCCTCCCGCTCCCGGCCGACGCTGGTCAGCGCCAACGCGAGCATCGCGCTGACCGCGTCGTCGAGCTCGTCGGAGCCGCGCTCGCGCTCCTCGGTCAGCAGCCGGACGCTCTCCTGGGGCTGCCCGAAGTTGCGCAGCGAGCTGGACATCTGGATCACCGAGCGCCGCCGCCGGATGCCGTCGATGCCCAGCTCCAGCGCCTTGCGGTAGAGCGGAACCGCCTTGTCCGAATGACCGGTCGAGTCCCAGGCGGAGGCTCGCTCGAACGCCGCCACCGGATGATCCGGAGCCAACTCGTCGGCGAGGGCGCCGATCCGCTCGCGGAACTCCTCCTCGTCCCAGTCGTCGGGTGCCGCGTCGAAGGCCGCCCACAGGTCCGCGCTGCGCTGCTCCCAGTCGGTGCTCGGGTTCATCGTCGTTCTCCTCGTGATCGTCGGTTCAGACGGGAGACACTGTGCGAGCGCCGGTATTGTGGCCGCCAGTGATTCGGCAACAGCCGAATCTCTTCTTCTTGGGGAAGGCGGTGCGGATGGCGGTCACGCTGCGGTTCAGCCCTGCCGATCTGCTGCGCTGTCGCTTCGCCACCTCACCGATGCTCGAGACGCTGTCCGCGGTGCGCCTGCTCTCCCCGCGCGAAGGCGTCGGCCCTCACCGGCGCTGGCTCGACACCCTCGACACGCGGGAACTCGACCTGCGGCCGCTCGCCCTGCTCCAGCCGCGTCGCGGCTACACCCCCGACTTCCTCTCACCGCCTCCGGTCAGCCCACACGTCCGGTTCGAGGACGAGCTCGCGGCTGTGGCGGCCACTGACCATGATCGGGTACGCGCAGAGGTGCGACGGTCACTGGCGGACACCCCGGGGGCGGCCGAGTCGGCGACCGGACGGCTCCTGCTGGGCGACCCGGCCCTTGTTCTCCAGACGTTGGTCTCACTGGTGAAGCAGGCATGGGAGGTCTTGGTCGAACCGGTCTGGCCGCAGGTGCGCGGACTGCTTGACGCCGATGTGGGCTTCCAGACCCGACGTCTCGCCGAGGGCGGCTTGGACCGGTTGTTCGCCGAGCTGCATCCACGACTGCGCTGGAACAACGGCGTGCTGACCCGCGAGTACGGCGACGACGAGGATCGCGATATGCGAGGCGAGGGGCTTGCCCTGGTGCCCAGCGCCTTCAAGTGGGATCAGGTCGTCGTCATCGTGGACCCGCCGTGGCAGCCCACAGTGATCTATCCGGCGCGGGGGCTCGGCACGCTCTGGCAGCCCCTTTCCACCGATCGGCATGCGGCTCTGGGTCGTTTGATCGGCAAGACCCGGGCGGTGCTGCTACTCAGCCTCGACGAGCCGGCCAGCACGACAACGCTGGCCCACCGCCACGCGCTGGCCGCCGGGACGGTGTCCGAGCATTTGTCGGTGCTGCGCGACGCTGGGTTCGTCGCCGGGCAACGACACCGGCACGAGATCCGCTATCGGCGTACGCCTCTCGGCGAAGCCGCGCTCCGTTAGTGCGGATCCACGAACGTTCGCCGGGTTGCCGGTGGTTGTGGTGGATCCTCGCCGGGTGGGCGAGCGACTCCCCACCACGGGGTGGTGGGGCTACTCGTCCAGGCCGGCTCAGGAGACCGCCGGAAGGTGTGCCGGTACGCCGTCGGGGCGACGCCGACCCGGTGGTGGAAGTGCTGCCGCAGGGCGGCGGTGGTGCCGAAGCCGGCGTGCCGGGCGATCTCGTCGACGGTCAGGTCGGTGGTCTCCAGCAGCAGCCGGGCGTGCTCGGTGCGCTGCTGGAGCAGCCACTGCGCCGGGCTGAGCCCGGTCTCGGAACGGAAATGCCGGGTGAACGTCCGTACGCTCATCCGGGCGTGCGCGGCCAGGTCGCGCAGGGCGACCGGTTGGTGCAGCCGTTGCCGGGCCCACTCCCGGGTGGCGGCGGTGCCGGTTTCCGTCGTCCGGGGCACCGGGCGCTCGATGTACTGGGCCTGCCCGCCGTCCCGCCAGGGCGGGACCACGCAGCGGCGGGCGGAGCGGTTGGCCACCGCGCTGCCGTGGTCGGTGCGGATCACGTGCAGGCAGAGGTCGATGCCGGCGGCCACCCCGGCCGAGGTGAGCACCCCGTCGGAGTCGAGGAAGAGCACCTCCGGGTCGAGGTCCACGCCCGGGTGCAGCCGCCGGAAGCGGTCCGCGTACGCCCAGTGGGTGGTGGCGCGGCGGCCGTCGAGCAGGCCGACGGCGGCCAGCACGAAGGCACCCGTGCAGATCGACATGATCCGTGCACCGCGTTCGTGGGCGGCTCGCAGCGCCGCCGCCACCTCGGGGTCCACCGTCCCGTCGGTCATCGGCGAGCCCTCGTGGATGCCGGGGACGATCACCGTGTCGGCGGACTCCAGCAGCTCCAGACCGTGGTCCGGGAGGACCTGGAAGCCGGCGGTGCTGCGGATCGGCTGCCGGCCGGGGGTGCAGGTCGCGACGGCGTAGAGGGGGGTCAGGTCGTCGGTCCGGGCGGTGCCGAAGACCTGGGCCGGGGTGCCGAGGTCGAGCCCGACCACTCCGTCCAGGGCGAGCACCGCGATCCGGTGCGGCACGAGGGTCATGGCTCGATTATTGCGCATGATGGCTTTCCGGCCACTCGTCGCGCCCGGCGCCACCGTCGAGACTCGTAAGGTGATCCGACACCGTCTGCACCCGGCCTGGTTCGTGGCCGGCGTCTCCTTCGTCGCGCTGGTCGGCGCGGCCGGGTTCCGCGCCACCCCCGGCGTGCTGCTGCACCCGCTGCACGCCGAGTTCGGCTGGCCGCTCGCCACCATCTCCGCCGCCGTCTCGGTCAACCTCATGCTCTACGGGCTCACCGCCCCGTTCGCCGCCGCGCTGATGGACCGCTTCGGCATCCGCCGGGTGGTGGCCGGGGCGCTGGTGCTGGTCGCCCTCGGCAGCGGGCTGACCGTGGTGATGACGGCGAGCTGGCAGCTCATCCTCTGCTGGGGCGTGCTGGTCGGCCTCGGCACCGGGTCGATGGCGCTGGCCTTCGTGGCGACGGTGACCGGACGCTGGTTCGTGCGCCGCCGCGGCCTGGTCACCGGCGTGCTCACCGCGGGCGGGGCGGCCGGGCAGCTGGTCTTCCTCCCGCTGGTCGCCGTGCTGGTCCGCGACCACGGCTGGCGGGTGGCGGCGCTGGTCGTCGCGGGGGCGGCGCTGGCGGTCGTACCCCTGGTGGTGTGGCTGCTGCGCGAGCACCCGGCGGATCTCGGCCTGCCCGCCTACGGCGCGGACGAGGTGGTGCCCCCGACGCCGCCGGCCGGCGGGGCGGCGGCCCGGGCGGTCGGCGCGCTCGCCGCCGCCGCGCGGACCCGACCGTTCTGGCTGCTCGCCGGCGGCTTCGCGATCTGCGGCGCGACCACCAACGGCCTGGTCGGCACCCACTTCGTGCCGGCCGCGCACGACCACGGCATGCCGGAGACCACCGCCGCCGGCCTGCTCGCCCTGGTCGGGCTCTTCGACATCGCCGGCACGGTCGCCTCCGGCTGGCTCACCGACCGGGTGGACAGCCGGCTGCTGCTCGGCGCCTACTACGCCCTGCGCGGCGGGTCGCTGCTGGTCCTGCCGAGCCTCTTCGCCGGCAGCGCCCAGCCGAGCATGCTGGTCTTCATCGTCTTCTACGGTCTGGACTGGGTCGCCACCGTGCCGCCGACCGTGGCGCTGTGCCGGGAGTGGTTCGGCGCCTCCGGCGCGGTGGTGTTCGGTTGGGTGTTCGCCGCCCACCAGGTCGGCGCGGCCCTCGCGGCGACCGGCGCCGGCCTGGTCCGCGACCAGCTCGGCGACTACGCCCCGGCCTGGTACGCCGCCGGCGCGCTGTCGATCGGCGCGGCCGGGCTCTCCCTGCTCCTGCGCCGCCGCGGCGACGAGCCGGTGGTGCCGGTCGCGGTCCCGGTCGCCGCCGGCGACCGGGCCTGGAGCTACCGGGGCTGACCGGTCAGCCGACGGTCCACTGCTGCTCGGGAGCGCCGGTGCAGGGGGCCTGCACGAGCTTGGTGCCGGGCTGGGTGCCGGCCCCCTCGGCCTGGGCGCACTTGCCGCTGTGCACCGCGACCAGCAGCACCGCGCCCGAGCCGACCGGCTGCAACCGCCACTGCTGATTGCCCTGTCCGTGGCAGGGGTACTGCTGGAGTTTCGCGCCGTCGTCGGTGCTGGCGCCCTCGACGTCCAGGCACTGGCCGTACGCGGCCACGGTGAGCGCCACCGCGTCCGGGGCGAGCTGGTTGGCCGCCCACTGCTGCTCCGGTCCGCCGGTGCAGGGGGCGAGCTGCGCCTTCGCCTGCTGCTGGTCGCTCTCCAGCCCGAGGCAGAGCCCCGAGGGCACCGAACGGAACACCTTCGGCCCGTTCGCCGGGGCCGGCGGGGTGGTGGGCGCGGCGGTCGGCGGCGGCGCGGCCGGCGTGGTCGGGGCGGCCTCCGTGGTGGGCGCGGCCGCGCTCGCCGTGGCGGTGGGCACGGCCGCCGCGGGCACCACCGGCTCGTCCTCTCCGCCGCCGAGCACGCCGGTGGCGAAGAAGAGCCCCAGGAGTACGCCGACCACCGCCACGCCCAGCGCGATCCGCATCAGCGGGTCCTGCGGCAGGCCGAGGCGGCCGGTGCGGCGGGCGCCGTAGACGGTGCCGGGCGGGTCGGTGCGTGGGTCGGACATGGGGGCATCCTGACCCACGGCGACCGTCGCCCGCCAGCCACCCCGGTCGCGGGGTGACTCAGTCGACGACCCGGACGTCCTTCCAGAACGCCACCCGGTCGCGGACCATCTCCGCCTCCGGCTTCGGGTCCGGGTAGTACCAGACGGCGTCCTCGCTGGTCCGGCCCTCGTTTTCCAGGTTGTAGTAGGAGGCGGTGCCCTTCCACGGGCAGAAGGTGTGGGTGGCGGAGTCGCGGATCAGGTCGTCACGCAGCGCCGCACGAGGGAAGTAATGGTTGCCCTCGACCACCACGGTGTCGTCACTCTCCGCGACGATCAGGTCGTTCCAGACGGCTTTCGGCATGTCCCCACGCTATGCCCGCGGCGGGGCGTCGGCCAGCGCTCAGCGATCGGGTTCCGGGTCGGTGACGTCGGCGACGGTCGCGTCGAGCGTGGTGAGGGCGGCATCGGCGTCGACCGCGACGGCCACCCCGTGCTCGCCGGCGCCGAGGGTGATCTCCCGGCCGCGCAGCCGCTCGTCGGCGACCACCGGCCAGGCGGTGGTCGAACCGAACGGGGTGATGGTGCCGCGCTCGTAGCCGGTGGCCGCCTTGGCGGCCGCGGCGTCCGGCATGGACATCCGGCTCACCCCGAGCAGGGCGCGCAGCTTGGGCCAGGAGATCACCCGGTCGCCGGGAGTGAGTACGAACAGGTGGTCGTCCTCGCCCCGACGGACCACGATGGTCTTGACCACGTCGGGCACCGCGACCCCGCGGGCCTGCGCCGCCTCGGCGAGGCTGCGGACCGGGCCGTGCCGAATCACCCGGTAGGGCAGGCCGGCGACGTCGAGGGCGGCGGTGGCGGGGGTGGACATGCCCGCCACGGTAACCCGGTTGTCGTGCAGCGGACGGGAAACCGCCACTGTGGGCATCCCTCGAATCGTCGCACCCAGGCGTAAGGTGATCTCATGCACGCTGTCCGTGATCATGAACGGGCGGTGGACACGCTGCGGCGGTCGTACGCCGCGGTGCCCGCCGGTGAGCCCGTACGGCTGGCCAAGCAGACCTCCAACCTGTTCCGTCCCCGGGCCGCGCCCCGCACGCCGGGGCTGGACGTCAGCGGTCTGACGGGGGTGCTCGCCGTCGACCCGGACGCCCGGACCGCCGACGTGCAGGGCATGTGCACCTACGAGGACCTGGTCGACGCGACCCTGGCGCATGGGATGATGCCGCTGGTCGTGCCGCAGCTGCGCACGATCACGCTGGGCGGCGCGGTGACCGGGCTGGGCATCGAGTCCACCTCGTTCCGCAACGGCCTGCCCCACGAGTCGGTGTCGGAGTTGGACATCCTCACCGGGGCCGGGGAGATTGTCACCGCCCGGCCGGTGGGGGAGCACGACGACCTGTTCCGGGCCTTCCCCAACTCGCTCGGCAGCCTCGGCTACGCCACCCGGCTGCGCATCGAGCTGCAGCCGGTCCGCCGGTACGTGGCG
This sequence comes from Micromonospora sp. NPDC005806, assembly GCF_042871425.1. Lineage (NCBI taxonomy): Bacteria > Bacillati > Actinomycetota > Actinomycetes > Micromonosporales > Micromonosporaceae > Micromonospora > Micromonospora sp. NPDC005806. The sequence continues at coordinate 7,076 of NZ_JBIAIL010000062.1, forward strand.
CTGCGCAACATCCGGTTCAGCCGGCTGGAGGAGTTGACCGACGCGATCGGCGAGGTGGTCGCCAAGGGCTCCTGGGCGGGCGACCCGGTCGACGCGATGGACGGGGTGATGTTCAGCCCCGGCGAGGCGTACCTGGTGCTCGGCACCTTCACCGACGACGCCGCCGGGCGGCCCAGCGACTACACCGGCCAGGACATCTACTACCGCTCGCTGCGCCGGCACGCCCGGGACGTGCTCACCACGTACGACTACCTGTGGCGCTGGGACACCGACTGGTTCTGGTGCTCGGCGGCGTTCGGGGTGCAGCACCCGGTGGTCCGCCGGCTCTGGCCGCGGCGTTACCGGCGCAGCGACTTCTACCACCGCCTCGTTCGCCTGGAGCACCGGCACCAGGTGGCCGCCCGGATCGACCGTTGGCGGGGCCTACCGGCCCGGGAGCGGGTGGTCCAGGACGTGGAGATCCCGCTCGACGGCACCGCCGAGTTCCTGCGCTGGTTCGCCCGGACGGTGCGGATGACCCCGGTCTGGCTGTGCCCGCTGCGGCTGCGCGAGCCGGCCGGTCCCGGATCCGCCCGGGCCTGGCCGCTGTATCCCCTCCAACCGGGCGAAACGTATGTGAACATCGGCTTCTGGGGGAGCGTGCCGATCGCCGAGGGCGCCGCCGACGGCGACGTCAACCGGGAGATCGAGCGCGCGGTGTCGGAGGCGGGCGGGCACAAGTCGCTCTATTCCGACGCGTACTACGACCGGGACGCGTTCGACCGGCTCTACGGCGGGGAGACCTGGCGCGCCGTGAAGGACCGCTACGACCGGGACCACCGGCTCACCGGACTGTACGAGAAGGCGGTAGCGAAACAATGAGCCTGACCGACCGTGAACAGGGGGCGGCGAGCGCCCCGGCCGACCCACCGGCGGGCGGCCGGCGTACCGGACCGACCGTGGCGGACGTGATCCGCGCGGTCACCACCGGCGACCTCTCCATCCGCATCACCGGGTACGACGGCAGCGCCGTCGGCCCGGCCGACGCCGGGATCACCCTGGCGATCCACTCCGAGCGGGGACTGTCCTACCTGCTCACCGCCCCGGGCGACCTGGGCATGGCCCGGGCGTACGTGAGCGGCGACCTGGGGCTGGAGGGCGTGCACCCGGGCGACCCGTACGAGGCGTTCAAGGTGCTCAAGGACGGGGTGCACCTGCGCCTCCCGTCGGTGGGCGAGGCGCTGACCCTGGTGAAGGGGCTGGGCTGGGAGCGACTGATGCCGCCGCCGCCCCCGCCACAGGAGTCCGCGCCGCGCTGGAAGCGGGTGATGAACGGGCTGCGCCACTCGCGTGGCCGGGACAGCAACGCGATCTCCCACCACTACGACGTCTCGAACGCCTTCTACGAGAAGGTGCTCGGCCCTTCGATGACGTACACCTGCGCGGTCTTCCACAACCCCGACGACACGCTCGAGGAGGCGCAGCGGGCCAAGTACGACCTGGTCGCCGGCAAGCTCGCGCTCAAGCCGGGAATGCGGCTGCTCGACGTCGGCTGCGGGTGGGGCGGGATGGTCCGGCACGCGGCCCGCGAGTACGGCGTCAAGGCGCTCGGGGTGACCCTGTCGAAGGCGCAGGCCGAGTGGGCGCAGGCGGCCATCGAGCGGGAGGGGCTGGGTGACCTGGCCGAGGTGCGGCACCTGGACTACCGGGACGCCCCCCGCGAGCAGTTCGACGCGATCTCCTCGATCGGGCTGACCGAGCACATCGGGGTGCGCAACTACCCGGCGTACTTCGGGGCGCTGCGCAGCCGGCTGAAGCCGGGCGGGCGGCTGCTCAACCACTGCATCACCCGCGCCGACAACCGTGCCCCGCACCGCTCCGGCGCCTTCATCGACCGGTACGTCTTCCCCGACGGCGAGCTGGCTGGCCCCGGCCGGCTGATCAGCGAGATCCACGACGCCGGGCTGGAGGTGCACCACGAGGAGAACCTGCGCCAGCACTACGCGCTGACCCTGGCCGGCTGGTGCCGCAACCTGGTCGAGCACTGGGACTTCTGTGTGGACGAGGTCGGCCCGGCCACCGCCCGGGTGTGGGGCCTGTACATGGCGGGTTCCCGGATGGCCTTCGAGCGCAACGACATCCAGCTGCACCAGGTGCTCGCCACGCACAACGAGCCGCAGGGGGTCAACGGCTACCCGCTGCGCCCCGACTGGACGCCCTGACCGCTGACCGACGACGAAAGGCCGCGCGATCCGCGCGGCCTTTCGTCGAACCCATTGACAAAGAAGTTTTGTACGTACAAACTGATTTTGCCATGAGAGACGTCCTGTACCTGGAAGAGCGTGAGCAGGCCGAAGCCCTGCTCAAGCCACAGCGCATCGAGGTGCTGCGGCAGCTCGCCGAGCCCCGCACCTGCACCGAAGTCGCCGCCCGTCTGGAGCAGACGCCGCAGCGCGTCTACTACCACGTCAAGCAACTGGTCGCGGCCGGCCTGGTCGAGCAGGTCTCGGCCCGCAAGGTGCGCGGCATCACCGAGGGCATCTACCAGGCGGTCGCCCGGTCGTACTGGCTCTCGCCCCGCCTCGTCGGGCGGATCGGCGAGGCGCGCCGGGCCCGCGACGAGCTGAGCCTGGGCTACCTGCTGGACCTCATGGAGGAGGTCCAGGCCGACATCGCCGCGCTGGACCGCACCGCGCCGGAGCTGCCCTCGATCGGGGTGTCCGGCGAGATCAGATTGCCGGCCGAGCGCCGGCAGGAGTTCCTGCACGACCTGCAGACGACGCTGCAGGACCTGTTCACGCGCTACGGGGGCGCCGAGGGGGACGCCTTCAAACTCGCCGTGGCGTGCTATCCGAAAGGTGACGACCGTGAGTGAACCGCTGACCGTCCGTGCCCGTCTCGCCGCCCCCGTGGAGGCCGTGCGCCACGCCCTGACCGACCCCGCCGAGCTGCGCGTCTGGCTGGCCGAGCACGCCGAGGTCGAGCTGCCCAACCGGTACGAGTTCTGGGGTCGCTACACCCCCGAGGGTGACGCGCCGCACCAGCGACTGCTGCACGCCGACGAGCGCACGCTGCGCTTCGCCTGGACGCTCGACGGCGTGGAGACCACCACCGAGTTCGAGTGGACGCCCGAGGAGAAGAGCACCGTGCTCACCCTGCGGCAGAGCCACTTCGACTTCGCCGAGGCGATGAGCGGCAGCAGCATCCGCGGGGCGCTGCAGACCTTCTGGGCCCTGTCGATCGCCAACCTCGCCGCCCAGGTGGAGGGCAAGCCGCTGCTGCCCCGCACCGACTTCACCTCCACCGACCTGCGCGCCGAGCTGACCATCGCCGCCCCCACGGACCGGGTCTGGACGTCGCTGACCGACTCCGAGCAGGCCACCGCCTGGTTCGGCTACCCGATCGGCATCGAGCCGTGGGTCGGCGGCCGCTACGCCATGGGCGGCTTCGAGACCGGGTACGCGGCCAAGGTGATCGACCTGGAGCCCGGCCGGAAGATCTCCGTGGACTGGGGACCCGTCGGGGTCAGCACCTGGGAGCTGGCCGATTCCGACGGGAAGACGAAGCTGACCCTCGTGCAGAGCGGCTTCGACCAGGGCAACCCCCCGTACGCGGCATGGTGCGGCAACGTGTCCGGGCTGTACGAGCTGCGCCGCTTCAACGAGATGGCCGACTGGCAGCCGATCTGGCTCTCGGAGGAGCTGCCGACCCGCGCCTGACCCGGCCGTTCCCGTCCCTGCCGCCGGCACCGCTCCCGGCGGCAGGGACGGGTTACCTGCGGCACACCGGGATTCCACCGGAAGCGCATTCAGGGCTTTAACAAACGGTAGGGGATCAGTCGGACAGTTCGGCGGCCCGGCGGAGCAGCGCGCGCCGCTCCGGCTCGGAGCGCACCGCCTCGGCCGCCGCCCGGAACAGGGCCGCGCCGCGTACCCGGTCGCCGAGGCGGGCGGTCAGTTCGGCCTCCGCCGCCAGGGCCGGCGGGTAGCCGTCCAGCGCGCCGCCGGCCCGGGCCTCGGCGAGCAGGGCCAGCCCGGGCTCCGGACCGTACGCGTAGCCGTGGGCCACCGCCCGGTTGAGCCGGATGACCGGGGTGGGCCGGAGTCGGGTCAGTTCGTCGTAGCAGCGGGCGATGGCCGGCCAGTCGGTGTCCGCGGCGGTCGGCGCGGTGGCGTGGCAGGCGGCGATCCGGGCCTGGAGGGCGTACGGGCCGTGGCCGGCGCGGTCGAGCAGGGCGACGCCCTCGGCGACTCCACCCCGGTCCCAGCGGGAGCGGTCCTGCTCGTCGAGGGTGAGCAGGTTGCCGTCGGCGTCGCGGCGGGCGGCCCGGCGGGAGTGGTGCAGCAGGAACAGGGCGAGCAGGCCGGCCACCTCCGGCTGCTCGGGCATGAGCTGGTCGAGCAGCCGGGCCAGCCGGATCGCCTCAGCGGCGAAGGCCGGTTCGCCGTCGGCGTCGTACCCCCGGGTGAAGAGCAGGTAGAGCACGGCCAGGACGCCCGGCAGCCGCTCGACCAGCGCGGGCCCGGTCGGCACCCGGTAGGGGACGCCGGCGGCGGCGATCTTCGTCTTGGCCCGGGTGAGCCGGCGGGTCATGGTCGACTCGCTGACCAGGAAGGCGCGGGCGATGTCGGCGGTGGGCACCCCGGCCACGGTGCGCAGGGTCAGCGCGACCCGGGCCTCCAGGGCCAGCGCCGGGTGGCAGCAGGTGAAGATGAGCCGCAACCGGTCGTCCACCACGTCCCCCTCCGTCGGCGTCGGCTCCGGGTCGGTGAGCAGCGCCAGCTCGCGCAGCTTGCGGCGTTCCACGGCGGCCCGGCGCAGCACGTCCACGGCCCGGTTCCGGGCGGCCGTCATCAGCCAGCCGCCCGGATTCCCCGGTACGCCGTCGCGGGGCCACCGTTCCAGCGCCGAGGCGAGCGCCTCCTGGGCGCAGTCCTCGGCGAGGGTCCAGTCGCCGGTGACGCGGATCAGGGCAGCCACGATCCGCGGGTAGGCCTCGGTACCCGCCTCGGCGACCACCCCGGCCGCGTTGGTCACCCGGTCAGTCCACCAGCGGGCGCAGCTCGATCCGCCCCGCGTACGCCATCGGGTGGGCGCGGGCCACCTCGATCGCCTCGTCCAGGTCGGCGCACTCCAGCAGGTCGAAGCCCACGATCACCTCCTTCGTCTCGGCGAACGGGCCGTCGCTGAGCAGCAGCTCGCCGTCGCGTACCCGGACGGTGGTGGCCGCCGACGGGGGCGCGAACCGGCTGCCGGTCACGCGCTGGCCGTTGGCGTCCCGCTCGGCCACCCACGTCTCGATGTCCGGCGCGGCGCTCGGGTCCTTGTCCGGCTCGGTGTCGGTGCAGACGAGCATCATGTACTTCATCGTTTCGCTCCTTCGGTCGTGGTTCCATCCAGCCTGACGAACGGGGTTCGCGCATCCGGACAGCCGCGGGCGAGAAATTTCGTGGGTGATTTCCGGGCTCGGGTTGGGTACTGCCGAGCGATGTTCCTCATCTTCGGGCTCCGGGCCGAGGCCGAGCGCCTCCCGGTCGGCTGACCATGGCCCGCTTCCTCTGCTGGCTGATCGGCCGGGAGCCGGTCACCCCGGTGCACACCGTCTCCCGGCCGCCCTGTACGCCCGGCCGCCGGCACCGCCGCCGCAGCCGACCGTCCGCGGGCGCCCTGTCTCCCCGGTCCCCGTGGAACCGCTCCGCCGGCCGCTGACCGGCGTGTGATCTTCGACCCGCCACCGGACCCGTCCCGACCTGCGCCAACTAGGCTCGGGAGGCCGTCCGAACGGGGAGAATCGTGCGTAATCACCCGGCCGTCGTGCTGGTGGCCGTCCTGCTGTCCACCATAGCGTTACCGGTCTCGCTGACCGGCGCGTCCGTCGCGCTGCCGGACATCGGCCGGGATCTGCACGCCGACCTGGCCGGCGTGCAGTGGGTGGTGAACGCCTACAACGCCACCTTCGCCAGCTTCATGCTCGCCACTGGCGCCCTCGCGGACCTGCTCGGCCGGCGCCGGGTCTATGCCGTCGGCGTCGCCGTCTTCGCCGCCGGCGGGCTGCTCGCCGCGCTGGCCGGCAACGTGCTGCTGCTCGACCTGGCCCGGGCGCTCGCCGGGATCGGCGCGGCGGCCGCGGCGACCAGCGCCTCCGCCCTGCTCGCCGGGGCCTTCCAGGGCCGCGCCCGGGCCCGCGCCTTCAGTCTCTTCGGTACGGCGATCGGCGTCGGCCTGGCCTTCGGCCCGTCGGTCGCCGGGCTGCTCATCGAGGGCTTCGGGTGGCGGGCCGTCTTCGCCGCCCCGGCGCTGGCCACCTGTGCGGTGCTCGTCCTCGTCCCGCTGCTGCCGGAATCCCGCCAGCCGCATCCCGGGCGCGTCGACTGGCCGGGCACCCTCTCCTTCACCGCGGCGCTGCTGCTGCTCATCTTCGGTTTCGTGCAGGGCCCCGCGTACGGGTGGACCGCCCCGGTCATCCTCGCCGCGTTCGTCGTCGCCGCCGCGCTGCTGGTGGCCTTCGTCCGGGTGGAGCGCCGCCGGGCCGACCCGATGTTCGACCTGGCCCTGCTGGCGAGCCCCCGGTTCCTCGGCATCTGCCTGGCGGCGGCCACCATCGTCGCGGTGCTGGTACCGCTGCTGGTCTACCTCCCGGCGTACCTGACCACCGTGGTCGGGCTCAGCCCCGGCGCGGCCGGTGCCACGCTGATCCTGCTCACCGCACCGACCCTGGTGCTGCCGCTGCTCACCGGCGCGCTGACCCGGCTGGTCCCGGCCACCGCGGTCACCGTCGTCTCGGTGCTGCTGGTCGCGGCCGGCGCGGCCTGGGCGACCGTGCTCGGGCCGCACGTGAACACCGCCGCCCTGGCCGGTCCGCTGCTCACCATCGGGAGCGGGGTGGGACTGTCCATCGGGCTGCTGGACGCCATCGCGATCGGCAGCGTCGCGCCGTCCCGCGCGGCCACCGGGGCCGGGATGATCAACACGGCCCGGCTGACCAGCGAGACGGTCGCCATCGCCGTGGTCGGGGCGGTGCTGGCCAGCACCACCGCCGGCCGGCTCGCCGACCCGGGCTTCACCGGCGGGCTGCGTACGGTGCTGTGGTCGATGGCCGGGCTCGCGCTGGTCGCCGCGGTGACCGTCGCCGTGCTGGTCCGCCGCGCCGCGGTCCGCACCGAACCCGAGTCGGTTGCCGTCGGCTGACCGCCGACCCGGGCCGGATCGGCGCGTACCGCCTATCCTGGCGGATCATGACGGACACCGCGCACCGCCTGGCCGAGATCCGGGGTGACGTGCCGCCCCGGCGGCACAACGCCCGGACCATCGCCGCGCTGACCGGCAACCCGGGCTGCACCCGGCGGGCCCTGCTGGACAGCGCCGGGGTGGACAAGCCGAAGCTGGCCGAGCGGATCGGCTTCCCGGCCCGGTTCGGCCAGTCCCGCTTCGCCATCTCCCGGGGCAACGCGTTCGAGGCCCAGGTCAAGGCCGACGGCGGGGCGGAGCTGCTGCGGCTGGTCGCGGAGCGGTTGGGCGTACCGGTGCCGGCGGCGGCGAGCTGGGCGGACCTCGGCGGCGCGGACGACCTGCCGGACCGGCAGGAGCGGTCCCGGGCGGCACTCACCGCCGCCGGCGACGGGGCGGCGCTCTTCGACCACCCGCTGCTCGGCCTGCAGGTGGCCGGCCGGCGGGTGCACCTGGAACCGGACCTGGTCGCCGCCCGCCTCGGCGGCCGGTTCCACGTCGTGGAGATCAAGTCGTTCCCGGTGATCGACGGCCAGGCCGACCCGGCGAAGGTCTCCGCCGCTGCCATCCAGTCCGCCGCCTACGTGCTGGCCCTGCGCGAGCTGCTGGCCGCCGAGGGGCAGGACCCGGACCTCGTCTCGCCCGAGGTGGTGCTGGTCTGCCCGGCCGACTTCGCCAACCGGCCGGTGGCCAGCCTGGTCGACGTGCGCCGCCAGCTGCTGGTGCTGCGCCGCCAGCTCGACCGGATGGCCCGCATCGACGACCTGCTCGCCACGGTGCCGGCGGACTTCACCGCCGACCTGGCCGCCGACCGGGCCACCCTCACCGCCGCGCTGTCCACCGTGGCCGCCCGCTACGCGCCCGAGTGCCTGGCAGCCTGCGAGCTGGCGTACTTCTGCCGGGACGAGGCGCGCGGCCACACCGCCGCGCTGGGCCGCCCGGTGCGGGAGGCGCTGGGCGGCGTCGCCGAGGTCGACGAGGCGCTGGCCCTCGCCGAGGGCGAGCGTGCTCCGGAACCCGAGCAGGCGGAGGCCGCCGCGCTGCTGCGCGCCGCCGCGCGCCTGCGCGCCGACGCCCTCGCCGGAAACCCCGCATGAGTACGCCCCGCCGCGCCGCCGGCCCGGTCGACGCATTCGCCGGGCGGATCCCGTGAGCACCCTGCGCGCCCTCGCCAAGGCGCAGGCGCTCGCCGCCGGGGTGGCCCAGCCGGTGGCCACGGTCCGGCACCTGCACCTGTCCGAGCGCCCGCTGGTGCTGGTGCCGCTCGCCATGGCCGGCGAGGCGAACGCCCCCCTGGCCGCCCTGGTCGGCACCGCGCCCGACCAGGCGCGGCTGCTGGTCGTGCCGCAGCCCCGCAACCGCGACCAGCGCTACCGTTTCGCCGCCGAGCTGGCCGGGATCGTGCTGCCCTACCTGGACTCGTTCCGGGAGGCCAGCGAGGCGGTGCCGGTCGACCGCGGCAGGGACGTGCGGTACCGGTACGTCGACGCTCCGCAGCTGCTGGTGCCCAACCCGGCCGGGATCACCTTCCTGCGGCTGTTCGGCCGCTCCACCCGGTTCCGCCGCCCCGACGGCGAGCACCCGGTGCACCCGACGGTGCCGCTGCTCGGCCGCTGGCTGACCTTCTTCGCCGAGCGCGCCGAACATCCCGGCGCGGCGGCGCTGCTGGCGATGACCGAGGCGCTGACCCTGCACTGGGCGACCGGGCAGAGCGCGGTGGAGGACCTGCACCTGCCGGCTCTGCTCGGCTGGATCGACCCGCCGCCCGGGCTCACCGGCGCCGGCGCGGCGGCCCGCGCGGAGGACCCGGCGCTCTGCCCGCCCGCCGGCCCGGCCACCGACCCCGACTTCGACAACCGCCGGCTCGCCCCGGCCGTCACCGCGTACGCCGAGGCCGAGGACGACCCGGTCGCCCGCGCCGCCGCGTACGCGGAGTTCGCAGGGCTGCTGCGCGACCAGCTCGCGCCCACCTGGGAGCTGATGTGGCGCGGCGTGGGGCTGCTGAGCGCGCTGCCGCCCGGGGCGCGGGTGGCCGGCCGCTGGGACGGCGACCGGGACGCCTTCACCGGCCACGCCGAGCATGTCGACGCCGGGGGTGGGCCGCAGCCGCGCCGGGACGGGGCGGTGGCCGCGGCGGTGCGGCTGCACCGGCTGGAGCGGGCCCTCGCGTCGTACGCCGTCCAGCGCGCCTATGACGACCCCCTGGTGATGGCCGAGCACCGGCTGACCGGGGAGGCGTTCGTCGGCGAGGTGACCCTGGCCGACCCGAAGCGGGTGGACGACACCGGCAAGCGGCCGGTGCTGCGCCCCCGCATCCAGGTGGTCACCACCGAGCCGGTGCTGGTGCCGGTCGGGGCGACCCTGTACTCGCCGGCCCGGCCGAGCCAGAAGGCGAAGGTGGTCTTCGTGACCCCGGGCGCGGACGGCAAGACCGAGGTGGTGCTGGAGCTCTCCGGCGGGATGGGGCGCGCGTTGACCGCACCTCCGGGCACCGTGCCGGAGGTGGGGGAGCGGCTCTGTTTCACCACCCTGTCGGACGCGTACCTGCCGGCCGGGAACTTTCCCGCCCTGGAGGAGACCCCGTGGACCCACGGCGGGCCGCCGGCCGCCGCGCCCGCCCCCGACGCGCCGGCTCCGGCTCCCGCGGAGAGCGGCGACGGCGACCCCGCCGAAGAGTGGTCCTGAGTCAGGAGAGCGCCGCCAGGGCCTCCCGCGCCTCGTCCGCCGTCGGCCGCTGCGGGTCCGCGGCGAGCAGGCTCTCCAGGACCGTCCGGTACGCCGTGTCGAGCGCCTCGGCCGCCGGTACCTCGACGTCGGGCACCACCCCGCACCCCTCCCAGTTGGTGCCGGTGGCCGCGTGGACCGGCCGGGCCACCGGCACGGTCAGCTCCAGGTGCGGATGCGTGCGGAAGCCGACCCGCGGGTGCGCCCCGCCCCCGGTGGGCTCGCCGACCACCGTGGCGCGGCCGAGCTGCTGGAGGTCGTACGCCAGCTCCTCACCGCCGGAGAACGTCTTCGGGCCGGTGAGCACGTACACCGGCTTGTCGGGGTGGTACCCCGGCACGGGCAGGTGCGCCGCGCTCCAGTACTGCCGACCCGCGCCGGCCCGGTCGTACATGGTGTGCAGGTGCACCGGTTCGGCGAAGAACCAGCCGCAGACGAGGGCGGTCATGTCGGGGCTGCCGCCGAGGTTCCCGCGGAGGTCGAGCAGGAGCGCGTCGGTGCCGGCGAGCAGCCCGAGCGCCGCGGTGACCGCCGCGCCGCCGAGCAGGGGCGGCGCGAGGAAGGGCCGCAGGTCGAGCAGCCCGACGTTGCCGGCGAGCCGTTCCACTCGGGCCACCCCGCCCATGTGGCGGGCGGTCAGGTCGGCCCAGGCGCCCTCGTCCGGATCCTGGTCGCGCTCGGGCAGCGCGGTGGTGTGGTGCTTGAGCCGCAGGTGCAGGTCGCGGTTGACCGACTGGAGGTCCTCGGTGACCAGCGCGCCCAGCGTCGCCGGGTCGGTGACGTCGGCGTACCGGCCGGCGCGCAGCCGGTCGCCCAGGTGCGCCGCGATCCGCTCGGCGAGCTCGGGGAAGACGTAGTGCTCGGCGACCAGTTTCGCGGACCGTTCGACGACCTCGGTGATCTCGTCCTGTCGCATCGGATGCCCCGTTCGGTTGTCCACTGTGAGTGAGGGCAGTAGACCAGCCGTTTGACAAAGCGTCAAGAGAGTTGGACGCTTTCGGGTGTGACCGACGAGATCGCCGACGCGCTGGAGGTCCGCACCGCGGCCCACTTCAAGGCGCTCGCCCACCCGTTCCGCCACCGGCTGCTCTTCGCACTCGGGGCGGGCCCCGCCACCATCAGCCAACTCGCCACCGGACTGGGCGCGGCGAAGGGCACCGTCGCCCACCACCTCAAGGTGCTGGCCGAGGCCGGCATGGTCCGCACCGCCCACACCCGGCAGGTCCGCGGCGGCACCGAGCAGTACCACGAACGCGCCTTCCGCCGCCTCGTGGGCGAGACCGGCGACTCGCACGCCACCGCCGCCCTGCTCGGCGCGGTCGCCGAGGAACTGGCCGCCGACCCCGACCCGCTGCTGCACCTGCGCCACCTGCGGCTCACCCCCGCGCAGGCGCAACGACTCCGGGTCACCCTGGACGACCTCGTCCGCGATGCCGAGGAAGCCGGCCCCGACCAGCCCCGCTACGGCGTCCTGGTCACCCTCTACCGCCGCGGCGACCCGCCGCCGGCGAGTTGACCACGGTGCCGTACGCCCATCGCATCTGGCGGTGACACCCCGCGCTGGCTAGGCTGGCGCCGTTCGCCGTCCGCAACCGGTCCTCATCGTCGAGGGTGCGCTCAGAGAGCCGGAGCGATCGTTGTGCCCCAGCAGGACGTGAACCTCGCCGTCACGGCGCGGGTCCGTTCCCCGCTCTCCGGCCGCGCCGGGCTCGTCGCGGCCGCGTTCGTCGTACTCCTGGAAGCCCTCTGGCTGGTCGCCGGCCTGCCGGGCGCGGCCCTGGCCAGCGACCTCGGCGCGGTGGCGGTGTCAAGCTGGGCGGCGGTGGCCTGCGCCCGGATGAGCCGCCGGCACCCGGTGTCGCTGCGCCGGTTCTGGGCCCTCCTCGCCGTCACCATGGCGCTCGCCGCGCTCGGTCGTGCCGTGTGGACGGTCGAACGGCTCGGCGGCAACGCGCTGCCGCACACCCCGCTCGTCGGAACACTCTTCACCGCCGGCATCGTCACCGGCACCGCCGCGCTGCTCTGCTCCCTCGCCGCCCCGCGCAGCGCCGTCGGGCAGGCCCGCACCCTGCTCGACGGGGTGATCGTCGCGCTGGCCCTCATCCCGATCGGCTGGGTGGTGGTGTTCCGCGACATCGCCGCCGCCGACCTGGCCGACCCGCTGCGCACCTTTGGGCTGCTCTACCCGATGTTCGACCTCATGCAGCTCACCATCCTGGTGGCGGTCTCCGGGCCGGCCCGCCCGATGTGGCGGGCGCTCACCCTCATCGGCGCCAGCCTCGCCATCCGGGCCACCGCCGACGCGATCTACGTCTCCCTCGCCGCGCACGGCACCTACGCACCGGGCGACCCGATCGACGTCTGCTGGCCGCTCAGCTACCTGCTGATGGGCGCCGCCGCCGGGTGCCGGCCGCCCGCCGAGTGCGACGGCGACGACGAGACAACCGAGTCGCCGCTGCCGCCGTGGTGGCGGGTGGCCCTGCCGTACCTGCCGGTCGGCGGGGCGATCGTCGCCGTGGTGCTGGCCCGCCGGCCCACCGGGCAGACCCCACATCTGATCTTCATCAGCATGATGACCCTGCTCGGCGCGCTGGCACTGCGACAGGGGCTGGCCGCCAACGAGAATCTCCGCCTGGTCGCCCGACTGCGCCAGCTCGCCTACGCCGACCAGCTCACCGGCCTGCCCAACCGGCTCACCTTCACCCGGCGGCTGCGCCGGGCCCTGCGCGACGACGGCCCGGTCGCCGTGCTGCTGCTCGACCTCGACGGCTTCAAGCAGGTCAACGACCGCTTCGGGCACGCCGCCGGGGACCGGCTGCTGGCCACCATCGCCGAACGGATGCGCGACGCCGTCGCCGCCGACGGGACGATCTTCCGGCTCGGCGGCGACGAGTTCGCCGTGCTGGTCGACCGCGACCGGCAAGTGCCGCCCGAACGGCTCGCCGAGCGGCTGCTCGCCGCCCGCCAGCCGTTGCCCGGCGAGGAGGACCTCGGCGTCCACCCGTCGGCCAGCATCGGCATCGCCGAGTACGGCCCGCAGCACACCTCGCACACCGACCTGCTCCGCGACGCCGACATCGCCATGTACGCGGCCAAGGCGGCCGGCAAGTCCGCGTACCGGACCTGCACCCCGCAGCTGCGGGAATCGGCGGTGACCCGAGCCGAGCTGATCGCCGACCTGCGCCGCGCGGTCGACGAGGAACAACTGCTCATGGAGTTCCAACCGATCGTCGACCTGGCCACCGGCACGGTCCGCAGCGCCGAGGCGCTGGTCCGCTGGCGGCACCCCCGGCTCGGAGTGCTCACCCCGGCCAAGTTCCTGCCCCTCGCGGAGGAGACCGGGCTGATCCTGGCGATCGACCGGTGGGTCATCCAGCAGGCGTGCCAGGCCGCGGCGACCTGGCGGACACGTGCCCCCGAGGTCACCGTCGCCGTCAACATCGCCGCCGCCCACCTGCGCCGCCCCGACCTGATCGCCACGGTCACCGGGGCGGTCGGGGCCGCCGGCCTGCCACCCCACGCGCTCACCCTCGAACTCACCGAATCCGCGCTGATCGAGGGGAGCGAGCCGGTGCTGGAACGCCTCGCCCAGCTCCGCGCACTCGGCGTCCGGATCGCCATCGACGACTTCGGCACCGGCTACTCCTCGCTCAGCTACCTGCACCGCATCCCGGCCACCGAGCTGAAGATCGACCAGTCCTTCGTGGCCCGCCTCGACGCCGACGACGCCCGCGCGTACGCCACGGTCGAGATGGTCAACCGGCTGGCCGGCGCGTTCGACCTGGCGGTGGTCGCCGAGGGCGTGGAGACCGGCACCCAGCACGCCGCGGTGGCCGCGATCGGCTGCCTGCACGGCCAGGGCTGGCGGTACGGCCGCCCGGCCGCCCTGCCCGATCTGCTCGCCGCGCTCACCCCGGCCGACGTCGTGCACTGACCGGAGCCGACCCGTTACCGCCCCGGGGCGCAACGGTGACCCCGTGCCGGAACAGTCGCACCATGAGGGTCCCGCTGCGCCGAACCGCCGCCGTGTCCGCGGCCGCGCTGCTCGCGTCGGCCGGCCTGACCGCCTGCTCCCCCGAGATCGGCGCGGTCATCGGGGTCGGCGTGGACGAGTCCGGCCAGCCGGTGGCCATGCTGGCCTGGTGCACCCCGCGCCCGCCCGACGTGCTGCTGCTGTTCGACGCCGACAGCGACGACCATCATCCCCGGCACACCGAGTGGGACTGGCCCGGCCGCCAGTACCGCGTGCCGGACGACGCCGAGTCCCCGGCGACCGTGCCGCTGACCGGCTTTCCGCCGGCACGGCTGCCCGACCAGGTGGTCAACTTCGCGATGTACGCCGCGACCGACGACAGCTCCTTCAGCTCGCGGCACGTGCGCTTCCGCCTCGACGACCTGACCGGGCGGGAGCCCGGGTCGGTCCTGGCGACCGACTACCAGGACGACGCCGAGCCGTTGCGCGAACTGACCCTCGACGAGTTCACCCGACGCGGCGCCGAGCAGTGCTGACTGCGCCAAGGGGGGCCTAAGGTCCCGGCCGATACAGGGGATTCGGCCCTGCTGGCGAGAGCTGCCGCACCGCGACGATGGGACGGTCACCGAATGAACGTCACCATCCACACGGGAGCCTGACATGAAGCGACGGACGCTGGATCTGCTGTTCAGCATCGGCGGGCTGGGCCTGGCGGTCCTGCTGCTCGTCGTGGGCGTCGTCCTCACGACGAACGCCAACTTCGCCAACACCTACGTGCACGACCAACTCGCCGCGCAGCACATCAGCTTCAAGCCGGCGGGCACGCTGACCGACGAGGAGAAGAAGTCGGACTGCCTGCGCGAGTACGCCGGCCAGCCGCTCACCACCGGCAAGCAGGCCGAGTGCTACGCCAACGAGTTCATCGGCCTGCACCTGCAGTCGATCGGCGGCGGCAAGACGTACGCCGACCTGGGCGAGCCGCAGACCGCGCTGAAGGAGCAGGTGGCCCAGGCCGAGCAGACCAACGCCGCCAACCTGGCCGACCTGCAGAAGCAGCTGGCCGACGTCACCGCCCAGCGGGAGACCGTGTTCAAGGGCGAGACGCTGCGCGGCCTGCTGCTCACCTCGTACGGGTTCAGCGAGTTCGGCCGCAAGGCCGGGCAGGGCGCCCTGGCCATGTATCTCGGTGCGGCGCTGCTCCTGCTGCTGTCGGTCGCCGGCCTGGTGCACGCCTTCCGGACCCCGGCCAACGCGGCGTTCGCCGCCCCGGAGCGGACCAAGGAGCCCGTCACCACCTGACCCGACCCGATCGCCCCCGGTCTCCGCCACCCCGTCCGGAGACCGGGGGCGATCGCCGTTCCGGTCCGGCAGCGGAGACCGGCCTCGACAATCGGGCTTGACCCTCACGCAACGGGAGGCGGGAGCCTTGGAGCGGGCGCACCGCGGCCGGCTACCGCCGCTACGACGACGCCGATCTGGAGCGGCTGCAGCTCATCCGGGCGTACCGGGAGCTGGGGTTCCCGTTGGAGGAGATCGCCGAGATCCTCGACGACCCGGGCGGGAATCCGCTGCCGCACCTGCGCCGGCAGCACGAGCTGCTCACCGCGCGGATCGGCAAGCTACGCGAGATGGTCGCGGCGATCGAGTTCGCGATGGAGGCGAGAACGTTGGACATTCAGCTCACGCAGGAGGAGCGGTTCGAGGTCTTCGGGGACTTCGACCCGGACCAGCACGCCGAGGAGGCGGAGCGCCGCTGGGGGAGCACCGCGGCGTACCGCCAGTCGACGGAGCGGGTCGGCCGGTACTCGAAGGAGGACTGGCTGCGCAACAAGGCCGAGAACGAGGACTGGGCGCGGCGGATCACCGCGCTGATGGACTCGGGTGCCCCGGCCGACGGTCCGGAGGCGATGGCGCTGGCCGAGGAGCACCGGCAGCTCATCACCCGCTGGTTCTACGACTGCTCGTACGAGATTCACACCGGGCTGGCCGACATGTACGTGGCGGACCCGAGGTTCACCGCGTACTTCGAGAAGATCCGGCCGGGGCTGGCCGCGTACCTGAACGAGGCGATCCACGCCAACGCGATCAGCCGGGCGTGACCCGTATCGGGTGCGACGATGGGGGCGTGATCATCGTCGCCGGCACCCTCTACGTCGACCCCGCCGAGCGGGACGCCTACCTGGCCTCCTGCGTGGAGGCCGTCCTGGCGGCCCGCTCGGCACCGGGCTGCGTCGACTTCGCGGTCAGCCCGGACCTCGTCGAGCCGGGCCGGATCAACGTGTACGAGCGGTGGGAGTCCGACGAGCAACTGCTCGCCTTCCGGGGATCCGGCCCGACCGAGGAGCAGGTGGCGCCGATCCTCGGCGCCGAGGTCCACAAGTTCCTCGTCTCCGGTGTCGAGGCGCCCTGAGGCGACGGCGGCGGTGGCGCCTTGGCGCAGCAGCCTGGCCGAGACCTGCGCTGGCGGGTGGGCGAGAGCGATCGGTTCGAGGCCCTCCAGCGGCCGGCGGCGGTCGCCGTCCCCCGCTGGGTCATTTGCTTGCGAATGCCTTTGGAGCTGAGTCGTCTGCGACATCACGCCGCTCCTCGCGGCGAGGTGAGCACGGCATTTGCGCCGGTTCGCCCGGCGGGTCAGCGGCGACCTCGGTGGGTGGCGACTCGTTTGCGACATCAGCTCGAAAGGCGGTGACAAGCGGGTGCCCGCCCGGCGGGGCGGGCACCCGAGCCGCTACAACACCAGGTCGAGCAGGAGGACGCCGGCGAAGCCAACCACCGAGATGATCGTCTCCATCACCGACCAGCTCTTGATGGTCTGCCCGACGGTCAGCCCGAAGTACTCCTTCACCAGCCAGAATCCGGCGTCGTTGACGTGCGAGAAGAACAGCGACCCGCAGCCGATCGCGAGAGCCAGCAGCGCCACCTCGGGCCCCTGGAGGGTGGCGGCGAGGGGCGAGACGATGCCGGCGGCGGTGATGGTGGCGACGGTGGCCGAGCCGGTGGCCACCCGGATGCCGACGGCGACCAGCCAGCCGAGTAGCAGCGGCGAGATGTTCGCGCCCTTGGCGGCGTCCGCGACCAGGTTGCCGACCCCGGCGTCGACCAGGACCTGCTTGAAGCCGCCGCCGGCCGCGACGATCAGCAGGATGCCGGCGATCGCCGGCAGCGATCCGCCGAGGAAGCCGGAGACCTGGGTACGGCTGAACCCGGTCCGGTAGCCGAGGAAGATCATCGCGAAGATGACGCCGGCCAGCAGCGCGACGATGGGGGTGCCGATGATGTCGAGCGTCTTGCGGCCGGCGGTGTCCTTGGCGAGGGTCAGCTCGCCGATGGCTCGCAGCAGCATCAGCACCACCGGCAGCAGCACGGTGACCACGGCGGCCCACAGCGCGGGCGCGCGTCGGGGGCGCTGACCCTCCTCGATCGGCTCGCCGGGTCGGCCGGTGCCCGGGTTGATCAGGTCGTCCTCGGTGACCAGGTCCCCGTCGGCGTCGAGCCGGCCACCGGCCGGGGTGGTGGGCCGCCCGGGCTCGGCGACCGCGAGGGGCCGGCGGGTGGGCAGCAGCGCCTCCGGCGCGGTGGCGGGGACGTAGCGGGCGATGAAGTTGCCGAAGACCGGGCCGGCGATGATCACGGTGGGGATGGCGACCAGCAGGCCGAGGGCGAGGGTCTGGCCGAGGTTGGCGCCGAGCGCGTCGATCGCGACCAGCGGGCCGGGGTGCGGGGGCACCAGGCCGTGCAGCACGGACAGGCCGGCCAGCGCCGGGATGCCGATCTTCATCAGCGGCACGTCGACGCGGCGGGACACCAGCAGCACGATCGGCACCAGCAGCACCACGCCGACCTCGAAGAAGAGCGGCAGCCCGATCAGTGCGGCGACGCCGGCCATCGCCCAGGGCAGGGCGGCGCCGGAGACCCGGGCGACCACCCGTTCCACGAGGCTGTCCGCGCCACCGGACTCGGCGAGCAGGCCGCCGATCATCGCGCCGAGGGCGATCAGCAGGCCGACGCCGCCGACGGTGGAGCCGACCCCGGCGCTGAACGAGGTGACGATCTTGTCGGGCCCGACGCCGGCGACCACGCCGAGTACGGCCGCGCCGAGGATCAGTGCCAGGAACGGGTGCACCTTGCCCCAGGCGATGAGCACCACCACGGCGGCGATGCCGAGCAGGGCGGCGACGACCAGTTGGGTGTTGCCGGCGTTGGTGAGTGGTTCCGCCGGTGCGGCGAGCAATGTGACCACGGCTATCACGACCTTCGGTTAGTCAGTCGTCCGTGCCCCGAAACGGGCGATCACTGTTGTGGGGCGGTGGGCGGTGGTTCCGGCGGCAGGCTCGGCGCGAGCCGCCGCAGCGACGCGAACGTCGGTACGAGCGCGTCGTACAGCTCGGAGAAGAGCGGTAGCAGGGCCGCGTAGGTGGCGGCGGCGGCGGGGTCGGGGCGTACCGTTTCGTCGATCTTGACCAGGTCGGCGGCGACCTCGATCGATTCGATGAGGCCGAGCGCCTGCATGCCGAGCAGCGCGGCGCCGAAGCTGGAGCCCTCGTGGCCGGCGGGGAAGCGGACCGGCATGCCGAGGGCGTCGGCGAGGATCTGCCGCCACAGCGGGCTGCGGGCGAAGCCGCCGCTGGCGCGGACCTCGTGCACCTCGTTGCCGGCAGCCCGCACCGAGGCGAGGACCAGGGCGAGCTGCTGGCAGACCCCCTCCAGCGCGGCCCGGACCAGGTGCTCGCGCCCGTGGCCGTGGGTGAGCCCCACGTACGCGCCGCGGGGCAGCGCGCTCCAGTGCGGCGCCCGCTCGCTGAGCAGGTACGGCAGCATGATCAGCCCGCCGGAGCCGACCGGAGCCCGGGCGGCCAGGTCGAGCAGTTCCTCCTCGGCGTGCTCGCCGAGTTCCGGGGCGAGCGCCTCGCCGGCCCACTGGAGGACGATGCCGCCGTTGTTGATCGCGCCGCCGACCACCCAACGCTGCTCGGTGAGGGCGTAGCAGAAGACGCCGCCGAGCGGGTCGACGCCCGGGCGTTCCACCATCACCCGCATGGCGCCGCTGGTGCCGATGGAGCAGGCGACCTCGCCGGGGTGCACCGCGCCGAGCCCGAGGTTGGCCAGGGGGCCGTCGCCGGCGCCCACCACGATCGGGGTGTCGGCGGGCAGGCCGATGGCCGCGGCCGCCTCGGCGGTCAGCCCGGGCAGCACGTGGGTGGTCGGGACGAGCTGCGGCAGCTGTTCCTCGGTGATGCCGGCGATGGCGAGGGCCTCGGCGTCCCAGACGAGGCGGTGGATGTCCATCAGCCCGGTGGCCGAGGCGACGGAGTGGTCGGTGACCAGGGCGTCGGCCAGCCGCAGCAGGATGTGGTCCTTGATGCTGACCCAGTACGCGACCCGTTCGTACAGTCTCGGCTCCTGCTCGGCGAACCAGAGCAGCTTGGGCAGCGGCGCCATCGGGTGCACCGGGGTGCCGGTGCGCCGGTGCAGGGCCAGCCCGGAGGGCGCGGCGCGGAGCCGTTCGGCCTGGGCGCTGGCCCGGGAGTCGGCCCAGGTGATCGAGGGGGTGAGCGGGGTGCCGTCGGCGTCGAGGCCGATCAGGCTGTGCATGGCGGTGCTGAAGGACAGCCCGGCGACGGGTTCGTGGAGCTGCTCGGCGACCGCCCGGATCGAGCCGACCACCGCGTCGTGGATCAGCTGCGGGTCCTGCTCGGCGTACCCGGGGTGCGGCTCGTCGAGGGGATAGCCGATCGAGTGTGCGGCGAGTTGCCGCCCGCCGGTGTCGTACGCGACCGCCTTGGTGCTGGTGGTGCCGATGTCCACGCCCACCACGACGGCCGTCCCGCCCACCGGTTCACCTCCTCGTGAGGGCCACGGTGCACCCCGTGGCGCTGACGTTACCGAGGGTCAGCCCGTCGTGCATGGCGAAGCGGGGCCGTCGAGATCGCGCGGCCGGCTGCCCGATCAACGCAGCGGATTCCGCCTAACGTGTCGGTCAATCAGCCGATCGGTCAGATTGGCAACTTTCGCGTGTCTTGAGGCCCCCGTGTCGCAGTTGACATGAATGACACCCAGATTGGTGGGCTCGCGCGGCGGAGGAGTCGGCGTGGCGATGACTGATTCGACGGGTTCCACATGGCGCTACCGGTGGGCGCACCGGCAGAACGACCGGCGGCAGCGGGCATTCCGCGCGGCCGAGGAGGCGTGGCGGCAGCGCGATGACGAACTGGGCCGGCTGCGTACCCTCGCCGAGTCCTTCCACGGCTCGGCCGACGCGGGCGCGGGCCTGCCGATGGAGCTGTCCCCCGGCGAAGTGGTCTTCTGGACCCTGCCCGCCGCGCAACTGGTCGAGGTCCGGCACACCGCCGTGCTGCCCGCCCCCGAGCTGACCGTCGAGGTCGACCCGCCGGGGCTGCGCCCGCGCCGCCCCGAAGGGGTCAAGGTCGTCGACGCCGGCCTGGCCGTGCTGACCAACCGCCGGTTGGTCCTGCTCGGCGGGCGCGGCCGCCGCGACTGGACGTACGGGAGGATGACCGGGCTGTCCCACGCCCCGGGCGCGCCGGTGACGCTGATCCAGGTCCTCGACCGGCGGCGTACCTCCGGCCTGCTGCTGCCCACCGGCGCGGTCGCCGACTTCCGGTTCAAGCTGACCCTGGCCTTCGCTGACGCCATCGAGCAGCGGGCGGCCGTCGTCGCCCAGCTCGACGCGCTGATCGAGGAGCACACCGCGGCCCGGCCGGTGCGCCCCGCCGTCCTCACCCCGGCCCAGGCCCGGATCTCCGCGCTGGTGCCGGGCGGGCGGCGTACCGTCGCGGTCGGCGTGGCCCTCGCGTTGATCGTGCCGGCGATGCTCTTCGAGTCCGACCCCCCGGGGCGGCCCGGCTCGGAGCGGGCCTCGGCCGCCACCCCGGTGGCCACCGCCACCCCCGCACCGCCGGCGATCGCCCCCGCGGTGCAGGTCGACGTCCCCACCACACCGAAACCCCGCCGCCCCCGGCCCACCCGGCCGGCCGCCCCGACGCGGGACACCACGCCGCAACCGGCCGGCGAGCGGCGCTGCGGCGCCCCGGTCAACCCCTACGGATACGACTTCTGCGGCGGCGACCGGATCCGCAAGCCGGCCCGGGGCGTCTGCGACTGGTTCGACTGCGTGCCCGGGTTCTGGTCGGGGACCGGCTGGTTGGTGCAGTGCCGCGACGGCACGGTCAGCCTGACCGGCGGGCAGCGCCACTCCTGCGCCGGCAACCGGGGCTTCCGCCGTACCGTGTGGACCTGACTCCGTTGCCGCGCCGAAGATTCCACCTAACTTGATCTTTAACCTGCTGGGCGGCGGCATCGACCCCGACTGATCATGGGGACAGCCCTTGATCGATCATTCCTCTTGTCTAGGGAAGAAGATCA
>NZ_JBIAIL010000063.1:0-28067 GCF_042871425.1 Micromonospora sp. NPDC005806
GCGCACCCCGCCACGACGTCGGCAAAACCCTCCACCGCGCCCGCACCCAAGCCGACCAGCAAAAACGCAAAGGTTAAAAAACAAGCTAGTGCGGTGTCCACTAACGTTCACCGGGTGTCCAGTGGTTGTGGTGGATCCTCGCCGTGTGGGCGAGCGACTCCCCACCGGGTGGTGGGGCGGGCCTCCGCGGGCCAACTGATCCTCGCGCCGCCCGGTGTGGGCGGCGGGGGTCACGTCGGGACTGGCCGGCACCGGGCAGGTGCCGTCCGGCTCGACGGTGCGTGACCACCTCCGGCACCACGACAGGTGGTGTGGGGGTGGTGGGTCCGCCGCCCGGGGTGCGGGTGGCGATGGTGGCGGCCGCGACGAGGTCGCGGTGCCCGGAAAAGCGCAGTGGGGGCAGGTCAGGGTCCGGCCGCGTGGTTTCGGGATGCGTCGGTGGCAGGTGGGGCAGGTGGAGGAGGTGCCGCGTTCGTCGACGAGGTGGACGGTGATGCCGGCCAGGACAGCCTTGTCGGTGAGGATTTGTAGGAGGCGGCCGATCTGCCACTGCCGTAGCCGCAGGTTGTGCCGCCGCCCGGCGTCTATGTCGAGCACGCCGCGGGGGTCACCGACGTGCAGCACGCCGACCCGCTGCGCTACTGCCCAGGAGACAACCTGGCGGGCGGCTTCGTGCTGGGCCTGCCGGACCCTGCGCCGGTGCCGGCCCTCCACCAGCCGCGTGCGACGGCGGTGTTTGCGCCATCGTCGTGATCCCCGCTGGCCTGGCTTTGGGGCGCGGCGTGAGACGGCGCGGCGGCGGGCTTTCGTGTCGGCCAGGTGCATGCGGTGCTCGGCCCGGATCGCCCGCCCCGACACCAGCAAGCCCGCAGCGTCCGGGCCGGCCACCGCGTACGGGTGGATGATCCCGACATCCACGCCGGCCACCCGGGCCCGGTCCCTCACCGGGCGGGTAGGACGCGACCGGGACTTCGGCGGTCACGTCCAGGAACAGCCGACCACCCTCACACAGCAGGGTGATCGAGCGGACCTGCTCGACCGGATACGGAAGAGCGCGCGCCAACCGCACCCACAAAGGCGACGTGCCTCTCGCGGTCGGGATCCGCACCCGAGCACCGTCGAGGGCGAACGTGCTGTGATACCAGCGCACCGGCACCAACCCGCGCCGCCGGCGCGGAAACCGCGCCGACACCTCGCCTGCCTTGCGGCGTTTCGCCGCAGCGAACCAGGCGTCGGAGAACCGCCGCAACACCGACCGAGCCCCCGTGCTGTCCAGTTCGCTGAAGGTGCCCGGCCCCGAGGCCGCCAACTCCCGACACAGCTCCTGATAGCCCACCAACGGAGCCGCCTGACGGCGCCACCGCCACGAGTTGATCTCCAGCAGGCATGCCCAGACGTCACCGGCTGAGCGCAGCAGCCCAAACACCGCCGCCGCTGCCCGGACGTTACCCGCAGCGCTACACGTGCGGTGCGGTGCACCACGCGGGGCGCAGTGGGATCGCGACGACGAGGCATAACCCCACCCAACACCACCGGTACGACAAACTCTCCGGCAGCCAACCCGGCGTTGTACGCATGTGCTGTACGGCGACCAGGTCGAGACCGGGCTCTGACCCCCGGGGGAGCCCGGTACAGCCCGCCGACGGGCGAGGTTCCGTGCCGGGCGACGCTAGCGGTCGTCTGTTGCGCGCCGTTCTTCACAGCCATCCGCACCCGATTTCGAGGTCCGCGACACGATATCCGGCAGCCATCAGGAGCATCCGCAAGCAGGTCTACGCATACGCCGCGCCGTGGACGAACCGGTCCGGACGCCGACGAACGAGGCCAGAAACGAGAGCCAGCGGACCGGGGTCAACGACGACGGTGACCTCCGGGGTGATCGTCGGCAGCCAGGCCGCCAGTGCTGGGCCGTTGGACGGGTAGGCCCGGCTGTAACCGGAGACGTACACGACGCCGCCGGGGCGCAGGTCGACCCGGGCCAGGTCCGCCGGCCCGAGCCACGCCTCCGCGCCGACGCTCGTGGCGAACGTGCGCTCTCTGGCCGGGTTGATCAGCGCGACGCTGAACCCGGTGTCGACATCCGGTGCAGCCAGCTGCACCGAGTTCGACGCCGGCCTGGGTCACATTCTCGCGGGCCAGGTCGGCGAAAGGCCCGACGCCGTGCATCCCGGCGTACGCCACGGGCCAGTCCCTGGCGTGCGTCGCTCACCATGACGTTGAGCCCGCCTCCGGCGGTGATCCGGCTGCCGGACGCGCACGTCCCCGTCGACCTCCGGCAGCCACGGCAGGTACATCACCACGTCGATGACGACGTCACCGGTGTGCACCAGCCGGGGCGGCCGCGCGCTCCCCGTGCCCCCACGGTTCGGTCGCCCGGCATTCCCCTCGGGCAGGGCGGACCCGATTCACCTCGCCGCGCCGCTGCGCCGGGTGCTCATCGCGGCGACCAGCAGGTACAGGGCACCGGCGACAACGAAGGCCGCGACCCAACCGAGTGGGCAGCCGCCCGCCGACGACTCTCGCCTCGACCAGCCGTGCCGCGATGGCAACCCACCATTCCATAGGGTGTCGGCAAGGAGGGGTCGCGACCCCGTTGGGGCCGAGTGCATCAGGAGCGTTCGCCTCGTATGCTGGTTAACCCTGGGTGGGAGTGGGCGGAGGCTGGCCCATCGTTGAGGTTGTCGACGATGGCTGGGCGTGGGGCGGCCCGCCCGGCAAAGAATGGGGCGGGGCCGGGATGGTCGAGAGTCAGAAGCAGGGGCGACCTGTTCGGACGAGGGCACCGCAAGTTGATCTCACCGACTCTGAGATTCTTCAACGAGGGCTGGACGCTTTCTCCGAATTAGGATACGAGGGTGCTTCGGTGCGTGAGCTCGCCAAGCGTCTCGGAGTTAGTCACAATTTCATCAACGATCGCTTCGGTTCGAAAATCAACTTCTGGCGAGCGGTGGTCGACCATGCATTGGAAGACCTACAGCAGCCGATTGCCGTCGCCATCGCGGCCGATGTGGACGACTGTGAGAAGCTTGAGATGGTCGTCAAGACGTTCTACTCCATCGCCGTGAAGGTTCCGCAGATGAACCGGATCATAGCTGCGGAGTTTGTGCTCAACTCGGAACGCGTGGACTATATATACAGCAAGTACACGGCTCCATTTCTAGAACGGGTCGAGCCGATTGCCAAGCGACTAATGGAGTCGGGGCGGATGCCGAGAATCTCCATGGACATCCTGTTCACCGTGCTCAGTGGCCCCGCGCTGGCCCTGACCCAGGGCGAGATCGCCCGTCGTCTCGGTCGTGCACCGCATCCATCTGTCGCAGGCTGGGAGCAGTTGACCGAATCTCTGGTCGAAGTGGTCCTCCGAGGATTGCTCCCAGCGCAGCCGCGATGAGCTGTTCACCTCTAGGCTGAGACACGCTCGAAGCCGGCGGTCGCACGCGCCGTCAACGGCCCCCACCGGCCATCGTCTTCGAGGCGGCCGACGTGGTCCGCCACCTCGTGGAGCGAGCTGCCCCGCGACGCTCTGGAACGTGACGCGGCGCAGCTCAAGGGCGAGGACCGGATGCCTTACGTCACCCGGGTGCTGGACGGCGCCCCCGGCCCGGTGCTCGCCGTAAGCGACTGGATGCGGGCGGTCCCGGACCAGATCAGCCAGTGGGTGCCGCAGGACTGGCACTCGATCGGCACGGACGGGTTCGGCCTCTCCGACACCCGCGAGGCCGTCCGTCGCCACTTCGTGTCGATCATGGGAGCCGGATGATGGCGGCGATGAGCTACCTCGTTCCAGCAAGGAGGCGGCAGTGCGGATTTTCGTCGCGGGGGGAACAGGGGTCTTGGATCGGCCCGTCGTCGAGGCGTTGGTGGATCGGGGCCACGAGGTCACGGCCAGCACTCACCGGAGTGAGAATTTCTCGGTCGTGGAGGCGCTCGGGGCGCGGCCGGCCTTGATGGACGGGCTGGACGACGCTGCGGTGCGTGAGGCGATCCTCGATGCCGAGCCGGAGGTGATCATCAACCAGATCACGGCGCTTTCCGCGCCGTCTCGTGACTACGCGAAGTGGCTGGAGGTGACCAACGGGCTGCGGAGCGAGGGAACGAAGGCGCTGATGGCGGCGGCTCGCGAGGCTGGCACCCGTCGGGTTGTTGCGCAGAGCGCCAGCTTCATGACCCAGCCGGTCGGATCTGGGCCCACGGACGAGTCGGCGCCGCTGTATCTGGACGCCCCGGAGCCGATCCGAAGCCACATACAGGCGAACATCGCGGCCGAGACGCTGGTGTTGGGCACACCGGGGATCGAAGGCGTCGTCCTTCGATACGGTTTTCTCTACGGTGAAGGCACCGCGATCGGGCCGGGTGGCGAATGGGCAACAGCGGTCGAGTCCGGCGACGTGCCGATTGTCGGCGGGGGCGCCGGCCGGTATCCGTTTGTTCACGTCCGCGACGCGGTGTCGGCTGCCGTGCACGCGGTCGATAGGGGAAGCCCCGGTATCTACAGCGTGGTGGCCGACGAGCCCGCCTCCCAGGCTGAGTGGCTACCGTACCTGGCTGAAATCCTGCATGCCCCTCCGCCGCGGCGCGTCTCTGAGGAGGACGCCGAGGAACAGATCGGCGTTCAGGCCGTGTACTACGGCACCCAGCTCCGCGCGGCCAGCAACGCCAAGGCCAAGTCCGTGTTGGGGCTGACCCTGGAGTACCCGTCATGGCGGCAGGGATTCCGAGAGCTGTTCAGTTGATCGCCTTGTGGGGTGGGCCGGGAACCCGGTTCGGGGTCGGCGCAGGGAGAGGAAGGTGGGCGCTGGAGTCAATGAGCCCGCCACTTCCGGCTCGGTGGCCACCGGACAGCTCCACATGCCGATGACCGCCGAACGAGTGTCTCAACCGCTGCCGATCTTGTAGTGATGGGGCGTTGACGATGTGCCGGTGGTGCGTCGCGGTGAGCTGACGGATGAGGCGTGGGCGGTGATCGCGCCGTTGTTGCCGGAGCCGGCTGCTGATCGCCGACACGGGCTACGCACGCGACTCCACCCGCCGAGCACTACGGCAACGCGGGATCCGCCACGTCATCCCCGAACGATCGGACCAGGTCGCCCGCCGCGCCGCCAAGGGCAGCGCCGGCAGGCGACCCCAACCGTCGACCGGGCGACCTACAGGAAGCGCAATGTCGTGGAACACTGCTTCACCCGGCTCAAGAAGTGGCGACCTGGCCACCCGATACGCCAACGCGCATCCCTCTACCGGGCCAGCCGCGTCCCCAACGCCTCTGGGCAGAACACCTAGCCGGACTGTCACGCACTTCGTGAGACTGATTCGTCGCGGGCCGTAGCTCCTCCCACTGATGTGGCCGTCCGGAGGTGGCCTATCGGATCCGGACGCCGGCTCGGAAGACAGCTTGGACGTTGAGGAGCGCAGCGGGATCTTCCGTGGGGTTGCCGTGTACAGCCAGGAGGTCGGCATCGGCGCCGACTGTGATCTGTCCCTTCCGGCCGTCGACTCCGCATGCTGCGGCCGCGCGGCTCGTCACGGAGGCAAGCGCGTCGAGGGGCGAGATCCCCAACTCAGCCAGGTGAGATACGCCATACGGGAGCACGTCATGCGGCTTGAAGGGCCCGATGCCGGCATCGGAGCCGACCACCACCTTGGCGCCGAGTTTAAGCAGGTCACGCCAGGCACCGAACATCACGTTCGTCTGCGATGTCATGGTCGGGTGGTTCGGGAGGGGCGCGCGGGGGTCGCGTCCTACCGTCAGACTGACGAAGCTGTCACTCTGGGCAACGGCGGCGAGCACGTCCGGGTCAGGGTTGCCTCCATTGGCTGTCAGGAAGGACACGTGCTCAACAGAGTCGACACCGGCCTCCACCGCGTCCTTGATCGCCGCAACACCGTGCGCGTGGGCAGCCACCGGGAGACCGAGCCGGTGCGCTTCCTCGACGACCACGCGGAGGTCGGCAAGCGTGTACTGCGAGTCGTATGGTGACACCGACCGGGGCGTCATGTTGCCGCCGCTCGCCATGATCTTGATGACCGCGCAGCCGCGCGCGTGCCGCTCACGCACAGCCGCGCGCAGGGCTTCGGTGCCCTCGACCTCGCCACCGAAGAAGTGGCAGTGGCCGCCAGGCGTGGTCAGTGGAGGACCAGCCGCGAGGATCTCCGGCCCAAGCTCAGGCTGCTGCTTGAACTCGTCGGCGAGCGTCAGTGCGAGGTAGCTCCGGTCGCCGAGGTCCCTCACGGTGGTGATCCCGGCTCGCAGCGCCGAGTGAGCTGCCGTCCGCATTTGCGTCAGCAGCTCGGCATCGTCGGTCTCGATGAGCGCGGCAACGGGATCCGGGCCCGCGTTGAAGGCGAGGTGGACATGAGTGTCGATGAGGCCCGGCAGGAGGCAGCTCTGCGGGCCGAGGTCGAGAACGTCCCCGCTGCCCGTCGGTACGGCGCCCGTGCGGTCCACGCTGACGATCTTGCCGTCCGTTACCTGGACCGTGGTGGGCCCCGACACGTCGAAGCCGTCGAACATTGAAGCAGCGCGAATGGCGTAGGAATTCACAATCAATCTTTCTGACTCGGAAGGGTGTGTCTGACGGTTAAGGGCGAAGACAGCCGCAGTCACGGCGTGAGGGGCGCGTCTTGTGCTTGTCGACGAAGTCCAGCTGCTCGCACGCGCGCCCCTCCACGTCGGACATGCCGGAGGGCAGCGGGCGGCCGGACTGAGCTTCGGCTTCGGCGCTACGTGGCGCGAGCACGCCGGACGAGCCCGGCTGTCAGGTCCACCACGAGGAACCCGAGAAGGGTGATGCCCAGGACGGGCAGCGCCCAGCCGAGTGCGACGACGGCCGGGACGCCGAGGATCAGCACGGGCAGGGGCAGCTGTCGCCACGTCCCCCGTGCCGGGGCCCGGCCGAACGGCGCGGTATGGTCCTCCAGCGTCGGACGGCGCTGCCACCACATCCGGTAGCCCCAGAGGATGACGAGGACCAGACCGAGCGCGACGACCGCCAACACGATCTGATTGGCGATCCCGAACAGCAGTCCCCTGTGGCCCTGGACGCCGAGCTTGCTGAGCTTGGCCAGGACCGGGTAGTCGGCCCAGCGGCTGCGCGAGGTTACCGCTCCCTGCACTGGATCGACGGCGACCTGGTCGTAGTGCACCGGCCAGGTGTCGTCGTCCTGGGCCACTGTCCAGGCGCTGGCCAGGTCGGCGGGCGGTGTCAGGACCACCCCGCCGGCCAGTCCCGCGTTCCGGGCTGCCGCGAGGACCACGTCGAAGTCGGCGGGGTACGCCGACCCGGCGACCTTTCCGCCGCCATGCCCGGCGTGCCCCTCGTGCCCGTCGCCGGTTGCCGCAGCCGCGCCGGGTAGCGCGGTGACCAGCTCCGGTGCGTGGCCCTTCGCCGCGTCCAGCAGTTGCCCGAACCGGTCACCCGCGTAGCGGGACCAGGTCAGGCCGGTGGCGCTGAGGAAGAGCAGGCCGGCCGCGAGCCACACACCCAGAGCAGCGTGCCGGCTGCGGGTGCGCCGAATACCTCGGGCGGAACGGCCGGGCAGCAGGACCCCGCGCACTGACGCGGCTCGCTGTCCGCGGGCGCGGCCGAGCCAGAGCACGAGACCTCCCGCGACGATCACCCACAGCCAGCTCGCCGCGACCTCGGAATACAGCCGGCCGGCCGCACCGAGATGCAGATTGCGGTGCAGGTCGTCGAGCCACGTGGCGAGCGGCGTCGAACGCCCCTGTGTGGTGAGTTCCCCCTTCACCTCGGCGGTGTAGGGGTCGACGAACAGCGTGCGCTGCTTGTCGCCGAACTCCGGCAGCGACAGCACCAGCCGCGTGGTGTCCTCGGGGCCGGAAGGGGTGATCACCGAGGCGAGCGTGCCCTCCGGGTGGGCGGCCCTTGCCACGGCTATCTGCGCCGCCAGCGTGCGCGGCTCACCAGAGGTCCGTTCGACGGTCAGCAGGTCGCCGTAGACGAGACGGTCGAGCTGCGGCGTGAAGGTGTAGGCGAGCCCGGTCAGGGCGGCTACGAGCAGGAAGGGGGCGACGAACACCCCGGCGTAGAAGTGCAGTCGTAGGAGCAGTGCCCGTACGCCCCGCCGCGACCGGCCCGGCTGTGCAGTGGCGGCCCCGGGGGCATGTGGCGCCCTGACAGCCCGGGCGCCCTCCGGCGCAGCTGTGGCGGCCTCGTCGTGGTCGTTTTCGGGCGTTTGCTGTTCTGTGGAAGACATCTGTGCATTCCCAAGCGGCACCCGGCGTCTGGGACGCGGATTCGAGTGAAGTCGGCAGGTCGGTTCGCCGGTACGGCGTGAAAGGGCAGCGGCCGGAGCGACATGCGGACCCGCTGGAAGGACGACGTGGTCCGGAACACTGCGCCCCTGCGTACGTCCGAGGGCTGGCAGGCCCGATCCGGCGTGGTTGTGCGGCCGTCCGCTCCGCCGACACGCTGCGCCGGCCACGGTTGGATCCGCCGTCACGCCGGCCTCGCGCTCCCCGTCGCGAGGCCGGCGCGTGAGCGGCTAGTGATGCGTGCCGTGGTGCGTCCCCGTCATGCGGTGCGTGCCCGTTGCGCCGTTCATCGCGAGGATCATGCTGTGGATCTCGTGGACCGCCGGTGGCATGACCACGAATGGCCGCATCATGCCCTCGTCCTCGTGGTCGAGGATGTGGCAGTGGTACATGACCCTGCCGCTCTGCTTCGCTAGCTGTCCGACGACCGTCACGATGGTGTTGGCGTTGACGGTGATGGTGTCCTTCCAGCCGGACTCCTCTGGGGCGACCGGCACGGGCGCGCCGAGGGTGATGGGTCGCTCGGTCTGTCCCGCGGCGAAGTTCATGCCGCTGGCGTCGATCGCGCGCCGGTCCACGACCTGGAAGTTCATCAGGTGGATGTGCATCGGATGGTAGATGGGCAGGCCAGCGGGAGCGACGCTGATGAAGTGCCACTTCTCCCAGGTGCCGGACGCCGCGAAGAAGGTGGTGGCGTCCTCGAACACGGTAGCCGTCCGGCGGAGGGTCCTCGTCCCACCGGGCATCTCGACGGTCACGATCCCGTCGCCGGGTTCCGTGTCCTCCGGGACCTCCTGCATCTCCCAGATCTGCGGCATCGCACCGGCATTGTCGAGGCTCAGCACGACGAAGCGCTCAACGGCGTCGCCGGGGACGTCAGCAGCGGTGACCTTCCGGAACGAGGGCGACAACGTTGCCGGAAGCGTGTACAGCGCGCGCCGCTGCTTCTCGACACGGAACTGCATGACCTGCGGGAACGGAATGAGGAAGTCGGGCAGTGCCGCTCCGGGGGTCTGGCCCGGAATGGTGTTGACGAGCTTGAGCTTCTTGCCGGGGAAGGCCGCGAAGTCGATCACGATATCGGCGCGTTCCGCAGGGGATAGCGACAGAGCCTCGTCGATCGTCTGCGGCTTGCCGATCAGGCCCATATCGGTGCCGACGAGCTTCATGGCGCCCCGTACGACCTGGCCGGTCTCCTCGTCGACCACGGCCAGCCGATAGACGCGGACGCCCGAGACGTTCACCAGCCGGAATCGGTAGGCGTGGGCCTCCACGTCCAGATACGGCCACACCACACCGTTGACCATGGTGAACGGGGCCAGGCCGGCGAGGGCCGGCGGCATCGATCCCGGCGTCAGTTCCACATTGTTGCCGATGATCCGCTTGGCCAGGATCCGCCCGTTCAGGCGCCCCTGCGCGTCGGTGTCGAAGTTGACCTCCTGGATCGCGAGGGGGATCTCGTAGTTGCCGGTGGGCAGGTTGAGCTGGTCCTCCTCCGCGTCGCGCACCACGTAGTTGCCGATCAGGCCGGCCGCCACATTCAGCGAGGTCACCGCCATGGCGTGATCGTGGTAGAAGAGGTGTGTCGCAGCCTGGTCGTTGGCGTACTCGGCCAACTGCGCGTTCCCGGGGCTGACTGCTAGATCCGCTGCCCCGTCGTTGATGGCGTTCTGGTGGCCGCCATGCAGGTGGACCGTGGTCCAAGCGGTGAGCTTGTCGACCTCGGGCCGCGGCAACCCACCCGATGATCCCGGGCGGTTGTAGGGCAGGAGGCCAGGTCCAGGGCCATCCGGGCGCACCCACACGGCCTTGACGGGCGTGGCGCCCTTCAGTTTATTGTTCCACGCGATGCGGACCCGCTGGCCGCGGCGTACCTCGATGGTCGGGCCGGGGAAGTGGCCTCCGTAGGTCCAC
The DNA here is from genome assembly GCF_042871425.1 of Micromonospora sp. NPDC005806. Lineage (NCBI taxonomy): Bacteria > Bacillati > Actinomycetota > Actinomycetes > Micromonosporales > Micromonosporaceae > Micromonospora > Micromonospora sp. NPDC005806. Next base: position 10,184 of record NZ_JBIAIL010000063.1, read on the forward strand.
AGGCGGGTGGGCGGCATCTGGGAGTGCAGACGGATGTACGACTCGACGAGGTCGATCTCCGTGGTCCCCGAAGGCCGCAGCGTCGGCGGAACCCGCAGCGGGTCCCTGAAGGGTGTCAGCGCGGTGAACGTCGGCTCGCCGACACCTTCCAGCCCCTCGGCCGCCTGCGCCTCACGCTGGAAAGGACCGGTCGAGCTGAGGATGCCGACACCGGCCGCGGCGACGGCAGCGGCGCTGACGCCCGCCATGCCCAGGACGGTCCGCCTGTTGATGGTTGACACGACGTCACTCACTTTCCGGGAGAATGTCGGTGTCCCCATCGAGGCGATTTGCGATTTCACCGGCCTTCGCAAAGCGTTCCAAGTCCCACAGCGGCACGGGCGTGCCGGGGATGGGGTCGTCACCGGCCTGAATGAAGGCCTCCTCCAGGCCGCCGGGGGTGAACAAGAAGAGCAGCTTGGTGGTGTGGAAGCTCTTGTTCTTGAAACGGTGTCGGATCCCCGGTGGGACGTAGATGAAGTCGCCCGATCGAGCGACGATCTTCTCGTCGCCGTTCAGGAATTCAAGCTCCCCGTCGAGCACGTAGAAGGCCTCGCTGGCCTGGTTGTGCACATGGGCCACCGGACCGGCGCCGGGGGGTACGGAAGCCTCGATGAACCCGAGCCTGCCATCGGTGTTCTTCCCGTGGGCCTTGACCGTGTAGACGTCACCGGCAACCCATTTGGTGATGCCCTCGCCGGCCGGAACGTAGATGACCCCGCGCTTCGTCCAGCGCGGGTCGTCGGAGTCGATTTGTGGCAAGGGAAGGCTCATGGGGTGGGACCTCCTGAACGATTACGAACGAGCCGGAGGTCCCCAACGTGGAGACCCCCCGGCGCCGTCTGACAGCTGTCAGACTACCGGCGTTGGCCTGACAGTCGTCAAGCTATGATCGTCTGGTGTTCGAGACTCGCGTCACATCAGGACCTCGACGAGGTGGTCCGGGCGGGTCGTACTCGGTGGCGGCGCAGGCCCTGGGATACACCCAACCCGCGATCACCCAGCAGACGAAGGCCTTGGAGCACGAGGTCGGCGTGTCGCGTCGATGGCGAGGAACGGCTCGCCGTTGGTCCACAACCGGCCGGCAATGAACCATGATCCACGCACTGACCCAGTATCACCTCAGAGGAGACTGACCGGTGGCCGCGAGGGGTCCGCGAGGGCCGTCTCCTGCGTCACCAGCGCGGACGCGACTGCTGGAGCTGCGGCCGTGGAATCAGGACCGGGGGAGCGGGGTGGGAGCGGCCGGGTGCGCTGAACGGCAGTCAAAGCGCAACGGCGCCGAAACAGCTCTTAACAGCACTCGCCCCGACCTGCGGTCTTCCGTTTCTGCAGGTCGGAGGCGGCGGTGCGGCGTCCTGGTTCACACCGAAGAGGTCACTGGTTCGATCCCAGTATCGCCCACCATGAATAAGACAAGCTCAAGGCCCCTCGATCGAGGGGCCTTGACTCGTATCAGGGGATCCGGGGCAGCAGCAAGGCGTCAGGCAGCGAGGCAGCGAGAAGGCAGCGCGAGCCCCGATGCGGGTTGGCCACGAACGTCAAACGACGACGGCCGGCACCTGCTCGTTGACGCGGGTCGTCACCAGCTGGCAGCAGCCCATAGCTTCGGTCCGCATCCCCCCGACGGGGGTCGTCCCTATCTGCGGTGTGGAACCGCTTCCCGCTCGGTGGTGAACTCGGCCGACCACTCGACGCCCTCACGATCCAGACCGCGGAGGCCGGGACCGATGAGGTCGCGCGGCCTGGCTGGTCTACCTCGTGTCTACAGCGAGACGAGGATAAGACCGGAGTGATGGGCGTCGACCACCTACCAGCGGCGAACTCGCTATCGGGAGAGATCAGCTGATGATGCGAAAGGAGCTCCCAATGCGGATCAACGTCAACGACGTTGAGCTTTGCGTCGAGACCTTCGGTGACCCGGGGGACCCGCCGGTGCTGCTCATCGGCGTCACCATGTTGAGCTGGCCGGACGAACTGTGTGCGGCGCTGACCGGGCGCTATGTGGTGCGTTATGACCTGCGAGATGCGGGCCAGTCGACGTTCGTCGATCCTGACGCGCCCGCGTACGACCTGCGTGATCTGGTGACCGACGCGGCGGAGCTGCTGGTGGCACTGGAGTTGAGGGGTACGCACGTGGTCGGGCTCGGCGTCGGCGGCTTCATCGCGCAACTGCTTGCGCTGGACCATCCTGACCAGGTCGCGTCGCTGACGCTGATCTCCACCCGGCCCGTCGCTCCTGGTCCGGTGGATCCCGACCTGCCCGACCACGCGCCGGAGATAATGGCGGAGCTGTTCGGCCGTCCGAAGCCGGACTGGACCGATCGTGACAGCGTCATCGATTACATGGCCGGGGCCGCAAGGCTGATGTCAGGCACGCGAGGATTCGACGAGGCGGACGCACGCATCGGTGCCGGGCTCGTCTTCGACCGGGCGGGACGGACGGCGAAGGCGCAGCGTGCCAGTCACCTGGGTAGCATGTTCGCCGCCGTCGACTGCCGGCCGCGGTGGCGTGAGCGGTTGGGCAAGATTGCCGTGCCGACGCTGGTGGTGCATGGCGACGAGGATCCATTCTTCCCGTACGGGAACGGCGTGGCGCTGGCCGAGGAGATCCCCGGCGCCGCACTGCTCACGTTGCGCGGCATCGGTCAGGGCCTGCCACGGACGGCTTGGCCGGTGGCGGTGGACGCACTCCTGCGGCACACATCCTGAGCCGGCTTGCCGCGCCATGGCGGCGCTCCGGCAACCGGCCGAGTGGCAGCAGGGCTGACGGCGCAGATCTCGCCCCGGGTCGCGCCCATTACCGTGCGGACGACGCTGCTGCCTGCCGGCCAGTCTGCCACTCGTGGCATCTCCCTGTTGCTGTCGGCAGCAACGCTGACAGCAACGACGCCGGACGGCGGCGCGCTGACGGGCGCAGGCGCGGACGAGGCTCCTAGCGTGCAGCCGTTGCCGGACGCGTGTGGACGCGACGCACTGAGCTTGTAAGCGAGATGTTGGCCAGCCTCGACGACCGGTCGGTGCATTCCTGAGTCGTGTGACTCGCGGTGGCACGCCACAATCAGGAGCGGAGGTGGTAGCTGTGTCCAAGCGCACGAAGTCGCCTCCTCGCGGCTGGCAGTTCTGGCGCCGAGCGTTCTGGGCACGGCCAGCGCTGCTCGTGCTCTACGGCTTGCTGGCGGGCGTGCTCGGGATGTTGGCGCTGGCTGACGTGCCAGACGGTCTCCGCGACGCGGTCGCGATGCGGCGAGCGGCGGAGTGCCACGCGTTCAGTGTGCGTGCGGTGCCCCGTGTTGATCCGCCGAAAGGATGTCTCGAGCGGGTCCCGGTCACCTTGTCCGGCCCCTGGTACAGCCCTGGCCCTGGCAGTAAGTGGCACCTGCTGGTGGAGCAGGACGGTCGTCTTGGGTTCTATGCCGACGCCGACCTACCCACCTCGGGCAGCCGCAGACTGACTGATAATCAAGAGGCGGAGGCGTTGCTCTGGGAGGGAACTCCGGTTGCAGTTGAACTGCCGTCTGGCGGTCGGGTCGAGACCGAGGACTGGGGCCACCGCGGCTGGCTGCAGATGCTGTTCCTCGGGATGTTCGCCGCCTCCGGCCTGCCCATGCTCCTCGAGGCCGCCCGCCTCAAACACCGAATGGCCAACGGTTGGTGGTCGGTCAGCGGGGAGAAGGCGGGACTGATGGGCTTGAGTCCGCTGATGGGTGTGGCCTGTCTGCTGGCGGTCCCGTCGGTGCTCAGCCTCATGCCGCTGATGCTCGGTCTGCGGCTGTCATGGGTGGTCGTTGTCGCCGTTCTCAGCCTCGCCCTCACTGTCTTCGCCATCAAGAAGAGCGCAGGAGCAGCGCGTGGTCCAGCCAGCGACGGTTGATCCGTGAGCAGGATCGCTCCGTCGCTCACCGCCGCCCCGTCCGGGGCCTGAGTCGACTCGCTCCCTCATCGTCGACGGTGCGCCGAGGCCGCCAACCTTATGAGAGCGGCCGACGAGTACGACGAGATCCGGACTATCGCGGAATGATCACCGCCTGGGCGACCAGCCATCCGGGATCTGTGCAGCTCGCGGAGCTTGAACGCGTATCGGCGCTAGCTCCTTCCTGAACCATGTGCCGCGGATACGGTTCAACCCAAGCAGCCAACTGGGCAGCCAAGCCCGAGAACGGCGACGGACAACGGCGGACCGTATCGCCGGTCGGCACCACGACGACCATCAAGCCGCGACAAACTCGTAATGAGCTGGTCAGCGGCCGACGCGGATCCGGTCGGCTGGGTACAGCTCTCGGGAGCCATCGGCGCGGAACACCACCAGGACCGGAACGCCTTCGCCGATGTCCAGTTCCCGCCGCTCGGCTGCGGTGGGCATCCGGGCGGAGGCGGTGTCGCCCTTGGGAAGGGTGACCGTCTCGATTGGCTCCATGCTGCGGACGAAGGGGCCGCGAGGCGGTTCCACGATCACGAGGCCGTCCGAGCGGAGTAGCGCTATCGCCTGGCGGACACTCGTTCGACTCAGCCCATACTCCTGAGCCAGCCGAAGCTCGCTAGGCAGCGACGCGCCCGGCGCGAGATCGCCGGACGTGATCCGGTCCCGCAGTAGGTCCGCGAGCTGCCGGAACACTGCTCGATCCGCGCTGGGGTCGATCACGAGTGTGACGCTACGTATCCAACAGCTCTACGGCTTGTTGTATCTACAGCCCTACGTCGTTACGGCGAATGCCACATGCGGCGGTCGGATGACCAGTTGAGGCCTGGCCGCCGTGCCGCCTGCCCGAGGGAGGCCCGGTGCGGCGCGTCTCGTACGAGGAGTACCTGCTTGCCGTCGCCATGACCCTCGCGCGCCGACATCGGCCGGTCTGGTCCTGGCGCCGCTGACAGCGAACCTGCCGTTGCGGAGCCGACCTGCCGTGCCGTGCCCGACACCGGCGGTTCCGCTCGTCGTGGTGCCGTGAGCCGGCTGTAGGCCGTTGGCGGCCGGTCAGGTTGGTGTGGACTGGAGGGCGTCGGCGACCGGGCGTCGGGTGGCGGTCAGGGCGGGGATGGCGGTGAGTGCGGCGACGGTGAGCAGGACCGTGAGTGCCAGGGCGAGCATCCAGGAGGCGGGCGCGTACTGCTGGTCGCCCGGACTGGCGACCAGATATAGCCCGATCCCGGCCGGGACCCCGAGGGCGACGCCGGGTATCGCGGGAAGGAGCTGCGCCACCACCATGCCCGCGGTTACCTGTGCGGGTGTGGCGCCGAGTGTGCGGGCGACGGCCAGGGGGTCGCGGGCGTCGAGGACTGCGGTCCAGGTGCTCACGATGGCGTTGATGAGCGCGAGGACGCACAGTACGACGATGACGAGGAGCATGGCCTGGAGGGTTCGCGTGCCCTGGGGGTTGGCCAGCTCCGATTCGCCGAGCTTGACCTGCCGGTCCTGCGTCAGGCCCATGAGCAAGGCCGCCAGCGCGGTCGTGGTGATCAGGGTGTTCACCATGACGAGGCGGGCGCGGCGGGGGCGGCGGGCGTTGACGCGTACCCCGATCAGCAGGGCCGTGGGCATTCGGCGGGACACCCAGACGCGCCACCCGCGGCGTCGGGGTGGCGTGGCGGCGTCGGCCAGCGCGTGGACGGTGTCGGTGGTGGCGGCGCGTAGCACGGGTGCCAGCGTCGCCGCGGCGGCGATGGCGAGGGCGAGGACGGTGGCGGCGAGCACGGCGCGCAGTGCGGGCGGGTGGGTGCCGGTGGAGCCGAGGAGCCCGGCGCCGGGGTTGGTCAGTGCGGGTGCGGCGAGCCAGCCGGCGGCCAGGCCGGTGCCGGCGGCGGCGAGCCCGATGACGAGGTATTCGGCGAGGTGGACGGCGGCGATCATGGCTGGTCCGGCGCCGACGGCCTTGAGGAGTCCTACCCGTCGGCGTTGGTCGACGACGCGGCCGGCGACGATGTTGGCGACGCTGGCCACCGCAAGGGAGGTGAGCAGCCAGCTGCCGACCAGCAGGGCCAGGCGCGCCTGTTTGACGAGCTTGCCGTCCGCGTCGGCGATCCCTATCCAGCTGGTGTATTCGATCCCGTCCATGCTCATGTGGTCAAACGAGGTGCTGGCCCGCGGGTCCGCGTATCTCAGGTTCAGCGTGTACGACAACGGCCGCGCGCCGACCAGCGCGCCGATCTGGCTACGGTCGACCCATACCAGACCGGCGTTTTCAGTCAGGGGGCTGCCCGCATCGGCGCGCCAGTCGGCGCGCGGGTAGACGGCCCTGGCGGCGGTGACCGCGGTCCCGACCACCCGCAGCGGGTGGCCGTTGATGTCGACTGTGTCGCCGATGTGTACGCCGAGGGCGTTGGCGAAGGTGGGTTCGATGACCACGCTGCCGGGGCGCACCCAGCCGCCGGCGGTCACTGCGGGCCGGTCGAGCGCGGCCGGGGAGTTGTCCCGGCCCTGGACGACTGCGGGCACGATCTTGCCGCGTGCGGTCAGCATCAGAAAGGCGATCGGGTACGGCCCGCTGTGCGCGGTGACGCCGGGCGCGGTGGCCAGCGGCGCGAGGGCGGCCAGAGCCTCCGGGCCCGTCGCTCCCGGCATCGCCACCACGTCCGGGCCCGCGGTCGCGGTCCGGGTCCGCTCATACGGTTGGGCGAGAGCATTGTTCAGGGCGAGGCCGAGGGTCAGCGTGCCGGTCGCGGCGCTGATGGCGAGCAGCAGCAGTACGGTTTCGGTGCGCCGCCGGCGCAGGTCCCGCATCAGCAGTCGACATGCGAGTAGCAGACGGCCGGCCACCTCAGCGCCACCCGCCATAGACCGCGCCGGCACCGGCGTTGGTGCCGGCGAGCCGGTTGTCGTCGGCGAACGCCCCGTCCCGCATGGAGATCATCCGGTCGGCGACCGCGGCGATGCGCGCGTCATGGGTGACCACCACCAGCGTCTGCCCCGCGAGGCGCAGCTCCTCGAACAACCGCAGCACCTCCAGGGTGGCGGCGCTGTCCAGGTTCCCAGTGGGCTCGTCGGCCAGCACGACCAGCGGCTCGTTGCTCAACGCGCGGGCGATCGCGACCCGCTGCCGCTGTCCGCCGGACAACGCCGACGGCAGGTGCTTGGCGCGATCGGCGAGCCCGACCCGGTCCAGCAGGTGCATGGCACGTTGCCGGGCCCGGCGGGGAGACTGCCCGGCCAGCAACGCGGCCAGCTCGACGTTCTCCACCGCGGTCAGCTCGTCCATGAGGTGAAACGACTGGAAGACGAAGCCGATGTGATGCCGCCGCAGCCGGGCCAAGGCGCGCTCGCTCATGACGTCGATCCGGTGCTCGGCCAGCCATATCTCGCCGTCGGTGGGGCGTTGCAGCCCGCCCAGCAGATGCAACAGGGTCGACTTGCCGCAGCCACTGGGACCCATGATCGCCAGCGTCTGCCCCGCAGGCACCTCCAGGTCGACCTCGTCGACCGCGCGGACCAGTGCGCTTCCCCGGCCGTACCACCTGGTCACCCCGCGCGCCCGGAGCAGCACCGACCCGGTCATGCGACACCACCGGGCATGCCCTCGCGGCCCTCGCTCCACTCGGTCATCGGTTCCCCTTCTGTGCAGTCCGGTCGCGTTCGGTCCACATCCGCTCGCACGCTTCCAGCCACTCCAGGTCGGCCCGTAGCCGCAGCACGACCCCTTCCAACAACAGCCCGACGACCGGATCCACCGACCGCTCCAACGCAGCCCGCTGGGCATCTCGCAGCCGGCGCAGCAGCTCTCGTCGCTGCGCATCGACCAGGGCCACCGGATCGGCCAGTCGCGCAGCAGCGGCGGCCACCAGCTTGAGATGGAACTCGCTGAGGTCCGGCTTCGGCCAACTCACCTCGGCCAGCCACGCGGCAACCCGCTGCTGCCCCGCCGGAGTCAACGCGTACACCCGCCGGTCCGGCCGGTCCGGCAGTCCCTCGGCCCGCTCCGACGTCACCAGCCCCGCCTTGGCCAGCCGGGACAGCGTCACGTAGATCTGCCCGGCGTTCATCGCCTCGCCGAGCGGGCCGAGCGCACCACGTATCCGGCTGCGCAGCTCGTAGCCGTACGCCGGCTCCTTCGCCAGCATGGCCAGCACCACGTCCTGCACCCAGCACACCTCCGTAGATCAACTATAGATAACCGCTATCCATACTGCTGTCAATCAGAGGGGGTGGGGCGCAGCAGACAGAGCCGGCCGCCTACCCCAATGGTGGTTCTGCGCCGATGCGCTAGAGGCGGGGAGGATCCGCCCCACCGGTGGTGAGTCCCTGACGGTGGGGCGGTCGGTGGCCGGTACGGCTCAGCGCAGGCCGGCGGCGACGAGTTGATTGCCCTCTGGTAGGGCGGGCAGCGCCCGACCGAGGGCCACTGACCTTTGCCGGGAATGTGGGGGGCTGGTCGCTGTGGTGATTGGGGCCCTGGTCGTGGATGCCCAACACGGTGCCCGGACACAGTGAAGGGCCCTCAGAAACGTTCTGAGGGCCCTTCACGGGTGGGTTAGCCGAGTTGCGGATACCCCGGCCCCTTGTGCGCCTGGCTCAGTGCTCGCCCATGGTTGTGGTGGTGGGAATTGGGCTGGTTGTGGTCTAGGCGGTTGGTGGCGGGGGACCGGTCAAAACTGTGAAAGGCCCGTTGTCAATGATGGGGTACTCGGATTCGCCTGCCTCCAGACAGTCCGTGCTAAGGCCCGGGGCGGGCCTGCGGCCGGTGCAGACCTTCTCGTTCATGTTCACGAAGAGGGTGCTGGTGTGAGTGCCGGGGCGAAGCGGATGAAAGACAGGAGACACGGGTACGACGAAGGGCAGCCCGCGGGTTCCCGGCGGCTGCACATCATCGGGAACCATCCCGGATTGCAAGATTTCCGGGCCCGCCGCGACGGACTGCTCTTGGGCGGTCCCGGCGTCGATCACATAGCGGGCGCTCTTAAAGTTGGTGATGAAAGCTTGCTGTTCGGTCTCCGTCGCCGTGATCCAGGGCGGGACGGCCCGGACCCACTGGTCCCCGACCAGCGCCGTGCGGCAGCCAGGTCGCCCACGGGGGTCAGCTATATCGTCGGTCGCGGGCGCTGGAGGGCCGATGATCCGTTCGCTGACGCCGTAGCGCTGGTTTAGATCCCGCCATTGCTCGCTCCCGCCGAGGAAAAGGGGCTGATGCACTGGTGGGTGCGGGGTGGCCCTGCCTCCGCGACGCCGGTCATAAGACCCACGCTTAACCCCAGCGTCGTCAGGATTGCCCCCGCTTTTGCGGACCGCAAGACAGCAGTAGTCATGGTTTGACCCCCTGTAGCTCGTACGTTTGTTTCCCTGTGGTCGTGCGCCTCGGCTGGGCACGTGAGGTACCGGGGGCGGACCTGGCTCACGCCCGCGCTGCCCGGTTTGGGTGTCTTTGCCCGAAGTTGGCCTGCTGCCGCCTTCCCGCCGAGGATTTCGGGGGCATTCACTCCCGCGAGTCCGGCGCCGCAATTTCGGGTCAGCTCGGCGGAGGTTAGGGCCTTCGCCTGGCGCAGGGACGAGGTGGCCACCCGGCACGCGTTCCGCGCGGAGACGAGGGGGCGGCGGCGTCCCGCCACGGCGCGAAACCGCCGCCCACCCTCCATCCCAGCTCTTGCTTGACCTATCGAAGTTCGATAGGTTCCCATCGTAACTCGATGGGAAGGATGGCCATGGGAAAGCTGACAGTGCGTGCGCTGCGCGCCGTGCTCGTGGTGGTGCTCGCCGGCACCGTGTTCGTACAGGCATTGATGGTGTGGGCGTTGGCCACCGACCCGGAGGACGGGTCGCTCCCGCTGACCCCGCTGCGCGTGATCACGATCCTGGGCATGGTGTCGGTCCAGGTCGCCCTGGTCTGCGTATGGCGGCTGGTGACGATGGTGCGACGCGGAACCGTGTTCTCCCACGCCGCCTTCCGGTACGTGGACATCGTGATCGGCGCGATCGTGGCGGCTGCGCTCGTGTGGTTCGCGGTCACGGTCCTCAATGCGCCGGGCCAGCGGGCCGACCCGGGCGTCACCGTCATCATGGGCGGGGTTGGCGTGGCCATCCTGGGAGTCGCGCTCATCGTGCTCGTGCTGCGGATGCTGCTCGCCCAGGCCGTCGCGCGCGACGTCGAAGCGGCGCAGATGCAGGCCGAGTTGGACGAGGTGATCTGATGCCGATCGCCGTCGACATCGACGTGATGCTGGCCAGGCGGAAGATGTCCGTGGGCGAGCTCGCGGACCGCGTAGGGATCACGCCCGCCAACCTGGCGGTACTCAAGAACGGCCGCGCCAAGGCGGTGCGCTTCGCGACGCTCGCCGCGCTCTGCGAGGTGCTCAAGTGCCAGCCGGGCGACCTGCTGCGCTGGGAGGCCGAGGACGCCGCGGGCGGATGACGTGCCCCAGGGCGGGCGTGAAAATGCCTGGCACCACCGGCCCGTGACGCGGCACACAGGCACCGCACCGCTCGTAGTCTCCGGCACAGCTGGGTGACTATCTGGGTGACGATCGGGACGGACAACGGCGGACTGTCGCGGCCGCTGGTGGACCGTACTGGCAGCTCAGCGGCTTCAGAGCCGCAGGTCAACGTCCCGTGTGGATTGCCTGGGGGTCAAGTGCTGCTTGACGGATCTCGTCCTGGCGATGCATCACCTCGACCAGGGCTCTGATGCCGGCGCTACGCCCGAAGCATTCTGCGTGGACGAGCCGGAGTGGGTTGGTCCGAAGGTCGTACACGTACGGCACCCACCGAGCCGGGCTCCATTCGGAACCGCTGCCGAGGCTGCGGTTCTGGCTTACTGCGGGTCCGTCAGGATCGATCGGATTGCCGCACTCGGGGCATATGAGCGACGACATTCGACCAGTATCGGCTCTCTCGGTCGCTCCGGGCCGTCGCTGGGCCGTATGGGCCGTGACCGGGCCGTCAGAGACCGACCAATGGCGACCGACGACCAGCAGCACCCGGAGAAAGACCAGGTCAGCCACCGCGTGTAGGTGGCTGACCTGGTGGGCGATGGACGAGTCGACCGGTACGGGATTCTGTCAACTACACCCGCATTGAGTCGATCAACTCCTCGGCTGGCTAGGCATCGGGCAACCGTGGAGTGTCGTAGAAGGTTGGCGGTCCCTCGGCGGGGAACTCGACTCCCATGAATGGCGGATGCTCACCGAACGGTGACAGGAATCGGATGATGGTGCCATCGGGGTCCGGGACGTCGAGCTGGACACCGCCTCCAGGCCCGCGATCGAACAGCGGTTCGTGGGTGATCCCCAGTTCGTCGAAGTGCCGTATCAGGTTATGCAGTGCCCCCACGGAGGCGACGCCGAAGCTGAACAGGTCGAAGCCAGGAAACTCGGGCTGGCCGGGAATCACTTCACGGTGACGCAAGCCGAGCAGGAAGCGCTCGTGCCCGTCGGTTAGCACGGCACCGCGCACCACGCCGGTTTCGCAGAACTCCCAGCCGAGGCGCAGCCCGAACGCCCGGCAGTACCAGGTGACGCTGCGCGACAGGTCTGATACGGGAATCTTGACCTGCAGGATCCGCTCAATGCCAAGGTCCATCGTTGTCCTTGCCCTCTGCTGATCGCCGTAAGACGTGATCAAGCATCCCCATGGTGGTGCATATTGTTCCCGCTCCCGCCGGCGGTGGCCAGGCCCGCGCCCGCAACTGCCACTACCGTGGAATTCCGGGGGTCAGCCTCGGTGTGGTTCGGCCCGGTGGAAGGTCATGCAAGCGGCGCCGGGTAGTGCTGATGGATGGCGGAGAGGATGTCCTCGACGGAATGATCCATGGACTGGCCTGACACGACGATCGGCGTGCCGTGCTGGGCGAGGTGCGAACGTGCCTCCGCGCGCAGCCACGGGCGTACCTGACCGAGGGCGGCATCCGGTGCCGTGGGGATTATCAGCAGTACCGGGAGACCTGACGGCTTGGCTCCACGGCTAACGGACGAGATCTCCGACCAGCGGAGCCTAACTCCCATCAGCGGCAGGCGGATCCCACGGGCATCGATCGCGACGGCTGGCACGCGGAACACCGTGCTGATCAGCATCGGAAGACCGAACAGAGCCAGCAACGCACCTCCGCCAGCGGCGATCAGGACGCCGAACACGTTGCCCAGGATCACTCCGTAGGCAGTCAGCGTGACGGCGAGCAGAACAAACAGCAGATACGGCGTGTTCGGCCGTAGGCGTACGAGCAACGGCACGGGAGGCTCCTTGGACACGGGGACCCAAGTCAAGCACAGGACTAACTTGATCTTTAACCCCGAGACCATGCGCTAGATCGGTCCGCTGTTCGGGGTGTCGCACTCGGCGGCGCACTGGGTCATCGACACCCTCGGCCCGCTGCTGGCCCGGGCCCCGGTACGCCGGCGGAGCGTTGACCAGATAGCCATCGACGCCCACCCGCCTCGTCGTCGCCCTCGGCGACCCGCAACCCGGCAACCGCAACGACACCATCGTCTACCGCACCTCGGGTATCGACCAGAAGTTGGTCGGGCGGCCGGTTATGGCCGACGGCGCCTACCGCGGCAACCCGGAGGTGATCATCCCGTACCGCAAACCGGCCGACGGCAGCGAACTGCCCGACTGGAAGATGGACCTGAACAGGCAACACCGCACCGTCCGAGCGCAGGTCGAACACGCCGTGGCCCGCATGAAGACCTTCAAGATCCTGCGCGACTACCGCCGCGCCGCCAAAACATTGACCGACACCGCTTCCGGCGTTGCCAACCTCCACAACATCATCCTCACCGGATGACGCCGCGGCTCAAGCCGCCGGGCAGGAGCCGAATCCACGTGGGAGGCGCGCGACGGCGGGGTCGGCCAGGGTGAACGCGACCGGGGTACCCGATGCGCCCCAACCGAAGCGGATGGTGTTTGGTCTTCATCCGCGCGTTGTCCCGTTGCAGGATCGTCAATCGGTCCGGGTGCGGAGGCTCCGCGCCAGGGTGGGGATCATCACCGTCGCAGGGACGAGGTGTAGCCCGAGGAGGGTGGTGGTGGTGGCGGTGTTTGCCCCGGAGAGGAGGGGCGGGAGCAACGAGATCGCGGTCAGCGACACTGCCGTCCACACGAATCGCTCGGCGGGGCGAGCGCTCCAACGAAGAAGAGCGACGGCAATGACGATGCCCACGACCGAGAAGAAGCCGGTCACCACGGCGAACCCGGGCAACGGGATCGTCTCGCCACCATCGGGGACCTCGAAGTCGACGCCAACGGCCTGGGCAAGCGCAGCGGCGAGGGTGGTGGCCACCATCGCTGCGAGCGTGGCAACGAAGCCGGTGCCGGCGAGCCCGCGGAGTCGGTGGGTGGGGCTGGTCTGGCCCGATGCCGGGCCTGCGACGACCCCGGTGTCATTCATGCTGTTCATGTCGTTCCTCCATCATTCGGTAACTGGCGTACGGGGTGTGTTGACTGGCATGTGACGGTCCTGGCCCTGGGGGGTGGCGATGCGCACCCTCGCCGTGCGACGGCCGGGGTTCCGCAGGGCGCGGACGCCGGTGCCGCGGAGCCAGAACTCGGCGTCGCGTCCGAGGACCGGCCCGGGCTCGCCGTCGCGCAGCTCCAGCTGCACCCGCCCGCGGGTGACGACGCCGAACGCGTGGTGCCACTGCGCTGCGACCACCGCGACACGCGCGCCGCCGCGCAGCGTGAGCGTCCTCACCGGGGCTACTCCGTGCCGTCCGCCGGCAGGCGCTCCGGCAGCCCGAGCCGCGGGAACTGGTCGTCGTGGAAGATGATGATCTCGGTGATCGCCCCGCCGGTGACGCGCAGGACGTCGATCGTCAGCGGCAGGTATGCGCCCTCCCGCTTCCGCCAGTGGTAGAAGGCGACGGCGGGCTGCCGATTCACGGAGATGGGGACGGCGCGCAGACCCGTCATGCCCTCGAAGCCGTCGTCGACCCAGTTGTTCACCACCACGTCGCGGCCGACGTACAGGCCCGGCGTGGGCGGCATCGAGCACCGGACGTCGTCCCGCAGCAGCGCGGTGAGCCGGTCGATGTCCGTGGCCACGCTGGCGTCGGTAAAGCGGCGTACCAGCTCGCGGGTCCCGGCGTCCTCCTCGCCGCCGGTCCAGTCCTGCCGCTCGGCGGGCAGGTGCTCCCGCATGCCGGCGCGGGCCCGCTGCAGCGCACTGTTCACGGAGTTGACGGAGTCCCCGAGCAGCTCAGCGACGTCCTTCGCCGGCCAGCCGAGCACGTCGCGCAGGATCAGCACGGCCCGCGGACGCGGCGCGAGGTGCTGGACCGCCACCAGGTACGCCAGCTCGATCGTCTCCCGCGCAACGGCGACGGTCTCCGGCTCGTCCGCGTCGCCCGCGGGCAGCTCGTCGAGCAGCCGGTCCGGGTAGGGCTGCAGCCATAGCACCTCGCCGCCGGTCGCGGGCTCCGGGCGGCACTTGGCGAGCAGGTCCAGGCAGGCGTTGGTGGCGATCCGGTACAGCCAGGCCCGGAACGTCGACCGCCCCTCGAAGGTCTCCCGCCGCCGCCAGGCACGGAGGAACGTCTCCTGCACGGTGTCCTCGGCGTCCTCGAACGACCCGAGCATCCGGTAGCAGTGCACGTGCAGCTCCCGCCGGTGCCGCTCCGCCAGCCCCGAGAACGCCCGCTCGTCGACCTCGCCCAGCCCGCTCCCGCCCAGCCCGCTCACGTCCAACTCCTCCAGCCGCGTGTCCGCACCCATCACGTCATCCTTCCGTCTCGTCGTGTCCCGTCGTAGGTGTGACGGGTGCGGGCGCGACAACTCATCACCAGGGTCGGTCGGCATGGCTGAGCGTTTTCAACCTTGGTAGGTCGGGTTTTCGACGTGGTGGAGAACGAGGATGGCCTGCACCATTGCGGTCGTCCGGGAGGGACTGCAGCGCGGCTTGGTCAGGATTTTCCAGGTCTTGAGGGTGGCAACGCCGCGTTCGCCGCGGCAGCGGATCCGGGAGTGGGCCTTGTTCACTGCCTTCTGCGGCCGGTAGCGGTGTCGCTTGAACGGGGTACGCACGGAACTGCGGCGCCTTGATACGCCTTGTCCGCGAAGGTCATCACGTCAGGGTTGGTCGACGCGGTGATGATTCCGTGGGTTCGCGCAGCAGTCAGGTCGTGTGCCGAGCCGGGAAGTGCCGCCGATGCCCAGACGAGGCGTCCGGCTGCATCCGCGATTACCTGCACGTTCATCCCGTGCCGTCGGTGCTTTCCGAAGCTCAAGTCTTGCTCAAGAAGACCCCTACATCGTTGTACATATGTCGATACACCAATTAGCGTTCAGGCACTCGGCCGCCAGGGGGCGGTTCAGCCTGATAGGTGAAGGAAAATGTTAAAGAGCTGGGCTATTCGTGTTGCAGCCGTGCTGGCTGCCCCTACCATCGTGGTAGGGACAGGCGCTACTCCCGCATTCGCCGCTGACTCATGGGCCGTCCTGTCGACAAACGGCCATAGGGTCGCCAGTATGCAACACGTCGATAGCGGCGATTATTTTCGGGTCTACGACGATTACGCCGACGGTCACGGCGTGCGCGGGTACCTGTGTCCTTGGACGGGTTATGGCTACACATGCGTAATGACTAGTTACAACGGTAAAGGTGCGGGTACCTATACCCAATTTCAATACGATGTTTGGGGAACGAACGTTTACGAGATGCAGGTGTGCTCGGTGGACGGCGCGGGGGATGTTACTCCGGGGCCCTGCGCGTATAAGTATTTCACAGAGTAAGCGCAGCTCGGTAAGCACGACCAGCAACTCTGCCTGCACACGCAGAAGCCGTCTCCACACGCAAGGGCAGCAAATACGGCCGATCATGCGTTGACTCAGCGCTCTTCATCGTGGCCATGGGCCGTTGAGCGAGCAGGCGGGATCGGCGCGCCGATGATCCAAACAGGACAAAGCTCTCGGTAGGGCGGCGGTCGACCAAGACACGCTGCCTGTCCGGGAGCTTTGTTGCTTACCCATCCGGCCAACACCCCGCTGTTCCCCGCAACGCTGGCCGCTCATCATCCACGTAGGAGGGATACGCCGAGGCGACGGCGCCGGCATGATCCTCGCATCATCCTGGATCTCGGCCCGGGTGTGTGGTCTACGACCACCATAACGACGTGCTGACCTACGGCAGCAGACCCGACGAGGCCAACGACGACGGCGACAGCGCCGTCGTCGTCGGCCTGTACGGACGGAGCAAGCGCGACCGGGACGGCCACGAACTGCGGGTCGTCCAGGTCGAGGACAAGCGACCTCAGTGACCGCCCGCCGATGCCAAGGCAGCCGACGTCGGACGCGGTCCGAGCGGAGTCGAGAAAGCCTCGACGAGGTCTCCGCGGGCCGGTGGGCCGCCGACGCACACGGGCGCCTCGGTCCGGATTAGGAGGTGGGTGCCCAGGTACTGCCGCCACTGTCGACAGGGTTACCCGACGTGTAGCGCGCGGCGGCGGAGGCGCTGATGATGGCGGCTCGCGAGGCCGGCACCCGTCGGGTTGTTGCGCAGAGCGCCAGCTTCATGACCCAGCCGGTCGGATCTGGGCCCACGGACGAGTCGGCGCCGCTGTATCTGGACGCCCCGGAGCCGATCCGAAGCCACATACAGGCGAACATCGCGGCCGAGACGCTGGTGTTGGGCACACCGGGGATCGAAGGCGTCGTCCTTCGATACGGTTTTCTCTACGGTGAAGGCACCGCGATCGGGCCGGGTGGCGAATGGGCAACAGGGATCGAGTCCGGCGACGTGCCGATTGTCGGCGGGGGCGCCGGCCGGTATCCGTTTGTTCACGTCCGCGACGCGGTGTCGGCTACCGTGCACGCGGTCGACAGGGGAAGCCCCGGTATCTACAACGTGGTGGCCGACGAGCCCGCCTCCCAGGCTGAGTGGCTACCCTGCCTGGCTGAAATCCTGCATGCCCCTCCGCCGCGGCGCGTCTCTGAGGAGGACGCCGAGGAACAGATCGGCGTTCAGGCCGTGTACTACGGCACCCAACTCCGCGCGGCCAGCAACGCCAAGGCCAAGTCCGTGTTGGGGCTGACCCTGGAGTACCCGTCATGGCGGCAGGGATTCCGAGAGCTGTTCAGTTGATCGGCGCGATGGGTGGGCAGCCAGGAGGCAGCGTGAGGGACAGCTGTCGGTGGCAACAGACGCCACGACGCGGCAGAGATGCCTTCCATCTGCGCGTCCGTCGGTAGGGTCTGCCGTCTGGCCCGACGGTGCCAACCACTGGAGTTCGGCGTCCGTGACAATTTGCGCTGCGTGGCTGCGTTATCCGGGCGGCGGTCCGGCGGTCCGCCAGCGGAGCCGATTGTCCCCGGCGGAGCGCTTGCACACCATCAGCTTCCCGGTGCTGGTGTGTCCCACCGCGCCGGCCGCCTTGCAGGGCCCGCCCGGGTGCACACCGTTGCGCATCGATGGGTGGGTGGTGCGCTTGACCGTCGACTGGGGGCGCGTCGGCGTCGGGGTGGGCCTGGTCGTTCTGCTCGGCGTCGGCGATGGACTGGCCGGGACGGAGTTGGAGGGGACAGCGGCGATATGGGTCGCGCTCGCGCTCACCGAAGGGGTGGCGGTCGGCTTGTCGTCGCCGAGGAACTCGCCCAGGGCGTTACCGCAGTAGCACAGGAACAGCAGCACCGCGAAGGTGATCCCGATGGCCCTCACCGGGTAGCGCTTGGCTTTCGAGAGGGCGCCGACCGGCGGGGGTGCGCGGTGCTTCACTGCGCGAGTGTGACTGGCCGCAGGAGTGAACGCCCACTGTCCGTTCGGTCGTGCGGCTGTCAACAGTCGGACACAGGGCCGCGGGCACGGACGCCGGCGGAGGAACAGCATGGCTGAGGACCCTCGTAGCGGCTAATACGGCAGCCGCCGTTTGAGATGTCGCTGGCGGTGAGGGGTGGACGCGAGGCGGCCACCGCGTGATCGTCTGTACGTTGTGGACATAACTT
>NZ_JBIAIL010000064.1:0-25992 GCF_042871425.1 Micromonospora sp. NPDC005806
GCCAAGCAGCACCGCCTGCGCCGTCACAGTGAGCGGCTGCACGCCAAGGCCGACCAGTACGTGCGGCTGATCGGCGGCCGTACCGACGAGCACCTGCAGGCAAAGCACGGGAGGCTGCGCGACGAGATCCGCCACGTCTCCCAGCGCCGCGCGAACTTGAACACCGCGCTCGAGTGGGCCGCCGCAAGGTGGTCCGTCGACCAGGCCATCGCCGCCAGGGCGACCGTCATCTATCTCGAAGACCTGCGGTCGATGGAAGCACGGGGCATGAGCGCCACCCTGAACACGCGCCTGTCCCAGCAGGTCCGCGGAAAGATCACCGACCACATGCGGCACCTCGCCGCCGAGCACGGTATCGCCGTCGTCACCGTCCCCGCCCGCAACACCTCAAAGCACTGCCCGCAGTGCCTAACCCCGCTACGGCATTGCAAAGCCCCTGACAAGCCGACCGTGGCCGGTTGGAAGTGGGCCATCTGCCCCAACCAGTCCTGCCGTTGGCAGGGCGACCGTGACCACGGCGCCTGGCGCCGCATCGCCGCCCGCGGCCTCACCCACCAGGCCAACACCGTCACCGACCGCACCAGCGGGGCCATGATGATCCGCTCGGTCGTCGACACGCTCGAAGCCACAGCCGTCATCACCCCCACGACCAAGGCCAGCCGTCAGGATCGGTCGCACACCGGCCCTACCCGGCGCCACACCTCACGCCCCGCGCCCCGGCGACGCAGGGCACCCTCCCCCACCCGGCCCCACAGCCGAGCGGGCAAGCGTCCGGAGGGACACGCACCAACGGACCGGACGAGGCTGCCCCGCGCAGCCCACCGGCACCAGGACGTGACCACGATCAGCACACCCACCACCGGCCACCGGCCACGAGGGGCCGCCCTGGGCGCGGGATTCCACTTCCACGCCCACGCATCCCCGCCACGGTGGGAAACGATCCCGGAAACCCCATCCGACTCAGGATCCCTAAGCTAGTCAGAGACGCTGTCCATGAATGAGCTGACCGAGAAGACCGCTCGGCCGGGGCCGGCCGGGCCGTACCCGGGCGGGCTGGACAGGCCGTTGGCCTTCATCGTCGCGGCGTAGACCTCCAGCAGCCGGATGTGGTATTCGAGCGGCGCACCCTGGGGGTTGGTTCTGCCCAGCGGAGTGGTCGGCTCAGGGCACCAGGTGGTGAACCGCGGGGTGATGCCCCGGGACATGAAGTACCGCAGGCCCTCGGCGGTGGAGTCGATCGCCTCGTCCACGCTGGTGAAGCCGTACGGGGCGGCCATCTCGACGCCAGCGACGAAGTTCGGGATGACGTTACGCGGCCCGAAGACCTCGGCGGAGTCGAGGATTCGCCGGTGCCACTCCTCCCGACCCACGTACCGCTCCTTGCCGGGGCAGTAAAGCTCGAACAGCCGCTTGTCCCACACCTCGTAGTTGGGGTGGTAGATCCGGATGCCGTAGTCGTGGAACCGCTGCACGTCGGCCCGGGGCAACGCCTGGGCGACCACCTTGCCGATCCACCGGCCCGGGAACCGCTCCTCGATCGCCTGGGCGTACCGGCCATAGAAGTCGGCCTCGGCCAGCCCGTCGACCTTGGACGTGATGCTGCCGCCGGTCAGGGTGTACGCCTGCGACGCGCCGGCGGTGTCGTGCCGGTCAATGATCTCCAGCGCCTCCAGCACCTCGTCGACGGGCTTGACCCCGGTGTACGGGCGGCCGGCCTGCTTGTGCTGACGCCAGTTGTGGTTGATGTCGCAGTACTGGCATTCCTCCTTGGCCCCGAAGTACTGGCAGACCCGGAACACGGTCAGATAGATGAGGTAGCCCCACTGGATCGTCGGTGCGACCTCCATCACCGACTTTCCGTTGGCCAGCCTGTGCCGGTAGTAGTCCGGCATCGGGGGCAGCCCGACGTCGGCGATCGGCCGGCCGTCCAGGAACAACCGCAGGCGGCCGTCGCCGTCGTCCTTGACCCGGTACGGCGAGTCGGGATTGGTGCGGACCGAGACGACCGTGCGGCGCAGCCCGTACGGGCCGCCGGTGAGCACGATCTCCTCCGGAGGCCTGCGCAGCGCGGCAGTACCCAAGTCCGGCAAGGTCCGGTGGTCGAAGGAGAAGATGAAGTACGACTTGGGCTTGACCGCCCCGCTCTCGTTGTCCGTCAACGCCGAGTCGTCGAAGGCCAGGCCGCCACGCAGCAGGTCCTCCTTGATGACCGCCTCTTTCGGCACGTGGGGGAAGCGCCCCATCAGGTCCTCGATGAGATCGGTGCGCGACTGCATGCGCCCTCCCTGGCGGTTGTGCACGAGGGCCCCGAGGTGGTGCGCGAGGCCTGGAGGTGGGTCGGGAGCGTCTCCCTGCCGCCTCCAACCTAGTCAGCCCGCGCGGGCCGGCAGGACACCACCCCTCGGAATGTGAGGCGACGCGCCAACCGCACTTCAGTGGCGATGCCTCGTCGAACCGGTGAGGGCGGCTGCGACCAAGGGAGTCGGGGACACCATGAGCACGCCATCCCCGCACTCAGTGGTCGGGTGGGCGACTGGTCAGCCGCCGCGGGTGGGCGGGGACGCCGCCGGTACGGCAGGGGAGAGGTCGGCCTGGGCTCGCTGCCGGATCAGCGCGCCGATGCGGTCCCAGGCCGGCGACGACGCCCCCGGATGGGTCGCGGCCAACCGGGCGGCGCGGGGATCCGGCGCGGGTGACGGCGCCCGCCCGGCCGCCCACCGGGCGACGCGCGCGGCCAGGGCGGGTAGCCGCGGGTCATCCGGGGGCCAGTCGAACGCGGCGTCGTACGCCAGGTAGACCGCCTGGAACTCCGGGTCCTCGATCGCCTGGTGCTTGTCGGCGATCCACGCCGCCGCCTGCGCGGGGAACGCCGACTGCAACAGGATCCACAGGTCTCGCTCGGTCCGGATGAACCGCTCGCTGATCCCGAGCCCGCGCAGGCGCTCCAGATAGTCGGCCACCTCCGCCGAGACGAACAGCCGCTCACCCGTCCGCAGCCCCGCCACCCGCTCCCGGGCCCGGCGCAGGTCCTGGATCCGCTCCCGCAACGCACGGTCGATCTCCGTGACGGCCGCGGCGAACGCCGCCGGGTCGGCGGCCAGCAGCTCCCGGACCCGGGCCAGCGGCACACCGGCCTCCGCGAGGGTGCGGATCTGCACGAGCTGCACGGCGTGCTCCGGGGTGTAGCGGCGGTATCCCGACGCGTCCCGTTCCGGTTCCGGCAGCAGCCCGCGCGCGTGGTAGTGGCGCACCGCCTTGATCGTCACGCCCGCGTACGCGGCCAGCTGACCGATGGTGATCATGCTGTTCGGTCGTCCCTCCGTCAGGCCACCATCATGTCAACGGCCGCGCCCGCCTCAGCCGGCGAGGCTCCGCGTGAACAGGCGACCGGCGAGGTCGACGCCGACCACCTCGCCCCGCGCGTCCCGGGTGAAGTAGCCCCGCTGGCCGTCGAAGGCGCCGCCGGTGATGACGTACTCGTCGCCGGCCCCGGGCAGGAAGCCGAACGTGAAGGGCGCGTGGTCCGGGGGCAGCTCCCGGTCGGAGGCCGCCCGGATCTCCGGCCTGATCCGCACCTCCAGCCGCAGCCCCGGCCCGTCGTCGGCGATGGTCAGGGTCATGGCGTCGATCTCGTAGCTGCCCACGACCTCCCGGGCCCGCGACTCGTCGTACGGCAGGGGCTCGGGGTCCCGGTCGTGCACGTCGAGGTACGTCGCCAGCGCCCACCGGACCACCTCCTGGTTGAACGGAATGCCGTTCGGCCCGGCGTTGGCCAGCGCGATCACGGCGAAGTTGCGTTCCGGCACCAGGAGCAGCTCGGCGAACTGGCCGTTGGCCGAACCGCCGTGGCCGACGGCGCGCACGCCGTCGATGTCGCGCAGGAACCAGCCGACACCCAGCGCGTCCCCGAGGGTGCTGGCCCGCAGCGCCACCGTCGGCTTCTGCATCCGGCGCAGCAGCTCGGCCGGCAGCACCCCGGCGCCCGCCTCGCCGCCCCCGTCGCCGAGATGAAACCGAGCCCACCGCAGCTGGTCGGCCACGGACGACACGAGACCGCCTCCCGGGTTGTTGCCGCGGGTGCCCTTCCATGGCCGGGCGACCGTCAGCCGGCCGTTCTCGTCGAGGTTGTGCCCCACCGCGAACCGGCGGGTCATCACGTCGTTCGGGCTGAAGAAGCTCTCCGCCAGGCCCACGGGCGTCAGCACCAGCGACTCCACCGCCCGTTCGTAGGTCAGGCCGGTGACCTTCTCCAGGACCCGGCCGGCGAGGTTGTAGCCGGCCTGGCTGTAGGAGGCCCGGGTACCCAGGGGTGCGGCTTGTTCCAGCTCGTGCATCCGGGCCACGTACCCGGCGAGCGCGTCGTCCCCCTCGCCGGTGTCGACGATGACCCCCCAACCGAGCCCGGCGGTGTGGTTGAGCAGATTCAGCACAGTCACCTCGGCGGCGGCACGCTCGTCGGCGAGGACGAGCTCGGGCACGTACCGGCGCACCGGCGCGTCCAGGTCGACCCGGCCGTCGGCGACCAGGCGCAGCAGCGCCGTCGCGGTGTAGGTCTTGGTCACCGAGCCCAGCTGGAACAGCGTGTGCCCGTCGACCGGCAGCGGGTGTTCGACGTTGGTGACCCCGTGGCCGGCGTGGTACTCCTGACCGTCCACCCACACCCCGACCACGACCCCGGGGATCCGGTGGCGCTCGGCGGTGGCGGAGACGAAGGCGGTGAGCTCGTGGTGCGACATCGGATGGCCTCCCGGCTGACTGCGATGGGCCGGGCGACCGTGGCGAGGCCGCCGACCCGGTGACGCCTCCGATGCTCGAACCTTGACCCTGGGTCAAGGTCAAGCCTGGCCGGGGGAGGCATCGTGGCAGCCTGAGCCGGGATCGCCGAGGCTGCGGACCGGACGGTCAGCCGGGGCGGCGGGCACCGCTGTAAGGCATGTTCGCCAACTGGGCCATCCGGACCACGTCCCCGGTATGCGGCGCGTGGACGATCAGTCCGTTGCCGACGTACATACCCATGTGATGGTGATCGGAGTAGAAGAACACAAGGTCACCCGTGCGAAGGTTTGCTCTGCTCACCGCCACACCCGCAGTCCATTGTGAACCTGTGTAATGGTCCAGCTGCACCCCGGCGGCAGCCCACGCGTACTGGGTCAGGCCGGAGCAGTCGAACGAGCCTGGACCGTTGGCCGCCCACACGTATGGCTTCCCGATCTGCTTGCACGCGGTCTTCGCCGCGACGCCGCCGCTGCCCGTGATGGGGACCGCGGGACACTTCCCACCGATGAACAGCGAACTGGTCGACGTGATGGGCGAGGTGCTGCTCGCGGTGGCGGCCGACTGCGCGGCGGCTGCGGCTCTGGCCGCCGCGGCGTCCGCGGCCGCCTTGGCCGCCGCGGCCTTCTCCGTGGCGGCGATCTGTCGGTGTAGCGCGTCCAGCCGCTTGATCTCGGCATCGATGGCCTTCTTGCGAGCCGCCAACTGGGCCTGCTGGCGCTGCTGTATCGCGATCAGCGCGTCGACCTTCTCCTTGTCGGCGTCGTAGCTCGCCTGCTGGGCCGACAGTCGGGTGATCTGTCGCTGCTCCGAATCTGCCACCTGATTCACGAGCGCGAGTTGATCCCCCACTGCCGTCGGCGGCGAGCCGCGGGACAGCAGGGCGTTGAATGTGGAAAGCGACCTTTCCCGCTTGTAGTACCCCGCCAGAATCTCCTGGACCCGGTCCCTGCTGACCTCCACCGACTTGCCGAGCGGTTCGATCCTCTGGCTCAGTTCGGCCGATCTCCGCTGGTTCGCGGCCAGGTCCGTCCGGACCTTGTTGTACTGCTCGATGACTGGCTCGAGCTTTTGCCACGCTGCATCGATCTGCTTCTGCACATCGGCGGCCGACGGCGCCGCATGGGCGGGGGCCGCGGGCCCGACCGCCACCATGGCCGCCGCCACGACGGCGAGGATTCTGGTGAACAGGCGCGATCCGGCGGGCCCAGTGCGCACGGGTGGCAAAGGGTTCGGCTCCTTCCACTCGAGGCCGACGCACCTCACGGTGTATCGACCTCGACCGCCTACCGGGTTAGCTGACGGGTTCGGGCGGGGAAGGCGCCCTACCGCTGATGCGGATTCACCCCGAAACCTGCGGTGGTTCCCCAGCTCGCCTGGCGACGCCAGTGACGTCCAGCGACTCGGCGGTGGCCGTCCCGGGGCACTCCAGGTGGAGACCGACATCCGGAACGGACGCTGACCAACATTAGTGAGGGAAGCCCAAGGAAATCAACGAGCGGGTGACGCCAATTCTCTACGCTGTCAGGCGGCCACATTGGGTGCCGGAATTATGCGTACGATAAGGCTCCGCTAATCGAATTCTTAATCGCCGCTAATCTTGACCAGGCGAGGCTGACCCGCAGGTCTGTCCCTCGGCATCCGGCGCTGCATTCGCACTGGGGCCTGCAGCGAACTCGTAGGCTCGCTCAACACGCGCCACCTCAACGCGGTAACGCGCGAGCCACTTCTGCCGGCCGAGCCGCTGTGCAACTACATGCTCGGAGTTCCGCTTCCAGGTGCGGATCGATTCGGCGTCAGCATAATAAATGACAACCAGATCACTGCCGTTCGGCAGGACCGCTGACTCCCGGCCAAGGTAGCCAGGCTGAGCCTCGGCCAGCTTCACCATCCGCTTGTTCATCTCGGCGTAGCCTTCGGGATCTATTCCACTCGGCGTGATCGTGAAGATGGCGACATGGTACGGCGGTTCAGGTCGAGTCCAGTAAGGAGTGGCCACGGCTCATGGTACTTGCACATCCGGCACCACGTCCGTTGGGATCCCGGCCGGGGCGTGCTTCGGTCCCACGACCGGAGCACCCCACTTGGCGGGTCGGCCGCCGCCCGGGCGGCCCGGCTCAGTTGCCGCGCTGGTGCAGTAGAAGATCGGTGACCACCGGCCGGTGATCCGAGGCCGAGGTCGCGATGGTGTCCGTGCCCAGCACGCTGATGTCCGGCGAGATGCTGATGACGTCGATCCGCTTCACCGGATTGATCGCCGGGAACGTCTTGCCGCCAGTCGAGGCAGTGTCACGCAGGTCCTGCCACAGGGCGGCCAGCTCGGGCGCCCGCGGCTCCGCGTTGAGGTCACCGACCAGCACCTTCGGCCCGGAATCGGCGGCCAGGATGTCCAGCGTGTCCGCGACCTGCATGCGCCGCACGGTCGGGTCCGCCCGGTAGTCGAGGTGCGTGGAGTACACGTGCATGTGCGCGCCCCGCACGTTGATCGTCACCTCGGCGAAGCCCGGCGCCGGGGCGGGTACCGGGTTGGGCACCTGGGTCGAGAGCCGGGTGATGTCGTGGTTCTCGGCCTCGAGGATCGGGTAACGGCTGAGGACCGCGACCCCGTACTGCCGGCGGGACGCACCGGCGGTCAGCGGATCCAGGTCGTAGATCGGCGCGAAGAACGCCTGCATGCCCAGCCGCTCGGCCAGCTCCTGGGCCTCGTCCACGAAGTTGCTGCGGGTTCCCCAGTGGACGTCGACCTCCTGAAGGCCGACCACGTCGGCGTTCAGCGCCCGGATCGCCTCGGCGGTCCGGGCCAGGTCGAAGACGTTGTCCTCGCCGGCCCCGGCGTGGATGTTGTAGGTGGCCACACGCAGCGCCACGGGCGGCGCGGCCGATCCCGCGGGCTCAGCCGCGCCCGCCGGCGCGGCCAGCGGCAGCGGCGCCAGCGCAGCGGCGAGCGCGGCGCCGAGCAGGACGCGGCGGTGCATGGTCAGTCTCAATGGCGTTTCCTCCGGTACGAGAGCGGCGCATGGTTTACCCCGGTAGGCGGCGCAATACACGCTAAATGCCGTCCGCGAAGCCATCGATGCCCTCTCGTTGAAGCCAGCATGACCAGCCGGTAGCGCTGCGATGGCCACGGTCGCCCCGGCGCGCCATCCTGAGCGGTCGTCGTCGAGTTTGGCGCCCTGCGCGACGAAGGTGACCACGCCGTCTGGGTGCCGGTACGCCGCCCACTGGTCGAACCGGTCGTCGCGGGTCGGTCGGACCACCACGCCGACCTGCGCCGCGCCGAGGTGGAACCAGACGGCCGTGGGCTCGGGAGACGGACCAGGCGTCAGAGGCTAATTGCCGTGCGGGTCGGACGCATTGAGCGTCGCGACGACCTGGTCGTAGTCGCCGCGCGCCTCGCCGTAGCGGAGGAACTTCACCCGCTCGACCTGGATCTCCTTCGCGTCGGGCTGCGACTCGATCAGCGCGACCACCTCCGCCACGAACTCGTCGAGCGGCATCGCGAACTCGCTGGTCTCCTGCCCGGGCAGCAGCGAGGTACGGACGGCCGGCGGTTCCAGCTCCACGATCTTCACGGTCGTGTCGGCGAGCTGCAGCCGGATCGACTCGCTGAGCATGTGGATCGCGGCCTTCGAGGCGTTGTAGCTCGGGGTGACCTTGAGCGGCGCGAACGCGAGACCCGAGGAGACGGTCATGATCGTGGCGTCCGGCTGTGCCTGCAGGTGCTCGATGAACGCGGCGATCAGGCGGATCGGGCCGAGCACGTTGGTCGTCATGATCGACTCGGCCGAGGCGAGGAACGACGCGGGCTGGTGCCAGTCCTCGATACGCATGATGCCGGCCATCGTGACCAGGACGTTGACGTCCGGGTGCTTCGCCAGCACCTCCTTGGCGGCCGAATCGATGCTCGTGGGATCCGCCGTGTCGATTTGCACCGTGTCGATGCCGGGGTGCTCCGCGGCGATCTTGTCGAGCAGGTCGGTACGTCGACCGCCGACGACGACCGTGTTCCCCTTGGCCCGCAGCTCGAGCGCGAGGGCGAGGCCGATCCCGCTCGTGGCGCCGGGGATGAAGATGGTGTTTCCGGAGATGTTCATGCTCTGAGCCTGGCCGGTCCTCCGGGGCGGATTAAGAGACCGGTTATCGGGGGATCCGCAATCCCTGGTTGGCCCCCACCGCAGCCGGATACTGGGCTCATGGACCGTCCAGCCTTGGCCGACTTCCTCCGCCGCCGCCGCGAGGCGCTGCAGCCCGGGGACGTCGGGCTGGCCGCGGGCGCCCGCCGGCGCGCACCGGGCCTGCGGCGTGAGGAGGTCGCCGCCCTCGCCGCGATGTCGACCGACTACTACACCCGGCTCGAACAGCAGCGCGGCCCGCAGCCGAGCGCGCAGATGCTCGCGTCGCTCGCCCGGGCGCTGCGGCTGACGGGCCAGGAGCGCGACTACCTGTTCCGGGTGGCGGGGCAGAACGCCCCGGCATCCGTGTCCACGGCGACGCACGTCGCCCCGGCGTTGCTGCGCGTGCTGGACCGGCTCGACGACACCCCGGCGCTGATCCTGTCCAACCTCGGCGAGACGCTCGTGCAGAACCGGATGGCCGAAGCCCTGTTCGGCGACAAGTCGACCTACACGGGCCTCGCCCGCAGCGAGATCTACCGGTGGTTCACCGAGCCCGCGGAGCGGGCGCCCTACCCCGAGGACGACCGCGACCGGCAGAGCCGCGCGCAGGTCGCCAGCCTGCGCGCCGCGTACGGGTCGATGGGACCGCAGTCGCGGGCCGGTGAGCTGGTGCGGGCGCTGCAGAAGGCGAGCCCGGAGTTCGCCGAGCTGTGGGAGCGGCACGAGGTCGCCCAGCGCTTCGCGGACCACAAGACGCTGATCCATCCCGAGCTCGGCCCGATCGAGCTGGACTGCCAGGCGCTGTTCACCGAGGACCAGTCCCAGGCCCTGCTGGTGCTCACCGCGCCGCCGCGCAGCGAGGGGTACGAGAAGTTGCAGCTGCTCGCCGTGCTGGGGCACGAGCGCTTCCCCGCCGACACCGGGCCCCGCTAACTCCCGCCTTCGCGACTCGCGAGGCCCGCAGCCCGCCACTGACCGTCTTGGCCATCGGGATTGCGCCGCCGCCATACCTAGAACTACCATGCATTGTAGTTCTAGGGTTAGGTGGTCAGATGCACATCACCAAGGACCTGGTCGCAGCCTCGGCGACGCCGCTCGTGCTGGGGATCCTCGCCGACGGGGAGAGCTACGGCTACGCCATCCTCAAGCAGGTCAACGACCTGTCGGGTGGGCAGTTGGAGTGGACCGACGGCCTGCTCTACCCGCTGCTGCACCGCTTGGAGCGGCTCGGCCACGTCGAGTCGGCCTGGGATACCCCGCCCGGCGGGCGTCGCCGCAAGTACTACCGCATCACCGACCAGGGCCGGGTCGAGCTTGCCGAGCAGCGCCGCCAGTGGGCCACGGTCGTCGACGCCCTGCGGGGCATCTGGAGCACGACCCAGTCCATCAGGCCGATCGCGGCACCGGCATGGGAGGCGGGACGATGACCGTCGACCGCGACCGCGACCGCGACCACGATCTTGAGGGCCAGATCGCCGAGTGGCGGGCCTACATGCACCGCCGCCGGGAGCTGCACCACACTGACGCCGAGGAGCTGGAAGACCATCTCCGCAGCCGGATCAGCGAGCTGACCGAGGGCGGCCTGCGAGACGACGAGGCGTTCCTCATCGCTGTCAAACGCATGGGCAGCCTCGACGAGCTGTCGCGGGAGTTCGCTCGCGAGCATTCCGAGCGGCTGTGGAAGCAGCTCGTGCTGCCCGCGGAGCCGGACGCGCCCACCGCCGCCCGTTCCCGTCGCGAACTGCCGGTCATGGTGCTGTGTGCGGCCGTCGCGGCACTCGCGATCAAGGTGCCGGGCTGGTTCGGGCTTGACCTGTCAGGGGAGGACGATGCCGGCTTCTACGCGCGCAACATCAGCCTCTTCGCGCTGCCGGCGCTGGCCGCGTACTTCGCCTGGCAACGCCGGGTCGGTCTGCGCGTCATCGCGGTGCTCGCGTCGCTCTTCGTGCTCGGCGC
The DNA here is from genome assembly GCF_042871425.1 of Micromonospora sp. NPDC005806. Taxonomy (NCBI): domain Bacteria; kingdom Bacillati; phylum Actinomycetota; class Actinomycetes; order Micromonosporales; family Micromonosporaceae; genus Micromonospora; species Micromonospora sp. NPDC005806. Next base: position 10,845 of record NZ_JBIAIL010000064.1, read on the forward strand.
TGTCGCCGCGAACGTGTATCCGCTGGCCGATGACTCGCAGAGCATCGTGCTCGCGGCGATCCACCTGCCGATCGCGTTGTGGCTGGTGGTCGGCGTCGCCTACGTGGGCGGTGACTGGCGTTCCGACCGGCGGCGGATGGACTTCATCCGGTTCACCGGGGAGTGGCTGATCTACTTCGCCCTCCTCGGGCTGGGCGGCGGCGTGCTCACGGTCTTCACGGCAGGCACCTTCAAAGCCATCGGTCTGGACGCGGGGGAATTCATCGGATCGTGGCTGCTGCCCTGCGGTGCCATGGCTGCGGTCATCGTGTCGGCATGGCTGGTGGAGGCCAAGCAGAGCGTCATCGAGAACATGGCACCGGTGCTGACCCGCGTCTTCACCCCGCTGTTCGCGGCCACGCTGTTGGCCTTCCTGGTCGCCGTCATCTGGACCAACAACGGCATCGACGTCGAGCGCGACGTGCTCATCCTCTTCGACCTGCTGCTCGTCATCGTGCTGGGCCTGCTGTTGTACGCCATCTCCGCCCGTGACCTCACCGCCCGGCCCGGCCTGTTCGACCGCTTGCAACTCGCGCTCGTCGTCAGCGCTCTGATCATCGACGTCCTGGTGCTGGTGGCGATCACCGGCCGCATCACCGAATGGGGCTTCAGCCCCAACAAGACCGCGGCACTGGGCGAGAACCTCATCCTGCTCACCAACCTGGCGTGGTCGGCATGGCTGTTCCTCGGCTTCATCCGTGGCCGCATGCCCTTCGCCAGCCTGGAACGCTGGCAGACCCGTTACCTGACCGTGTACGCGGTCTGGGCCTGGGCAGTCGTCCTCGCCTTCCCACTCGTGTTCGACTTCGCCTGAGCCGGATCCGGCCGGCGCCTGGGCTCAACCCGTCCCTGGATCACTCGCCGCGCAGCAGCCGCTCGAACGGCGCCGGATTGTCGTACGGGTCGTCGAGGGTCGGCCCGTCCCGCCGATCCACCTCAGCGGCGAGTTCTCGGGCCGCTCGCGCGATCCGGCTCACCAGCGACCCTTCGGCGGCGTCGCCGCCGCCCCAGTCCTCCGGGGCGGCGAACACCCCGGTGGGCACGACCGCCGCGTGCAGGTAGGTGAACATCGGTCGCAGCGCGTGTTCCAGGATCAGCGAGTGCCGTCCGGTGCCGCCGGTGGCGGCGATCAGCACCGGCTTGTCCACCAGCGCCGTGTCGTCGAGGCTGTCGAAGAACAGCTTGAACAGACTGCTGTACGAGGCGGTGAACGTCGGCGTCACCGCGATCAGGCCGTCCGCCCGTGCGACGGTGTCGAGCACCGGCCCGAGCTCTGGCGACGGGTAGCCGGCCAGCAGGTGGTTGACCAGGTCGTGCGCGTGGTCGCGTACCTCGATGATGCGGACGTCGACCTGCGCGCCGAGCTGCTCCAACTCGCGCCGGGTCGCGTCGGCGAGCCGGTCGGCCAGCATCCGGGTCGACGATGGCAGCCGCAGCCCGGCGGAGACGACCGCGAGGGTGCGGTTCATCGCGCGGCCTCCTCCGCGCCGGTAGCCTGGACCCGCGCCGCCGCTTTTCGGGTGGCGTGGGTCGGGGCGTCCGGAACGTGGGCGGGGCGACCGACGGCGAACTCCTTGCGCAGCACCGGCACGATCTCGCCCAGCATTTCGATCTGCTGCAACACGGCCCGGTGGGGTACGCCGATGCCGTCCACGTTGAACAGCTGGCGCTGGTAGTCGCCGCCGGCATATTCGCGGTACGTCAGCACCCGGTCGATCACCTCTTGCGGGCTCCCGACCAGCACCGCGGTCTGCGCCATCGTCTCCTCGAGCGACGGACCGTGCCCGTACGCCTGTGAGTTGTCGAAGTAGGGCCGGAACTCGCGGATCGCGTCCTGCGAGTTCTTCCGCATGAACAAGTGCGCTGCCAGGCCGACGATTGCCTGGTCGGCCGGGCCGTGCCCGTAGTGTTCGAAGCGGCGCCGGTAGAGCCCGATCATCCGCTGGACGTGTTCCTTTGGCCAGAAGATGTTGTTGTGGAAGAAGCCGTCGCCGTAGTACGCGGCCTGTTCGGCGATCTCCGGGCTGCGGATCGAGGCGTGCCAGACGAATGGCGGGACGTCGTCCAGCGGGCGCGGGGTCGAGGTGAACGACTGCAACGGGGTACGGAACTTGCCCTCCCAGTCGACCACGTCCTCGCGCCACAGCCGGCGCAGCAGTGCGTAGTTCTCCACCGCCAGCGGGATCCCGTTGCGGATGTCCTGACCGAACCAGGGGTAGACCGGCCCGGTGTTGCCCCGGCCCATCATCAGGTCGACCCGGCCGTCCGCGAGGTGTTGCAGCATCGCGTAGTCCTCGGCGATTTTCACCGGGTCGTTGGTGGTGATCAGCGTCGTCGACGTGGACAGCAGGAGCCGGTTCGTCCGCGCCGCGACATATCCGAGCAGCGTGGTGGGGGAGGACGGCATGAACGGCGGGTTGTGGTGCTCGCCGATCGCGAAGACGTCCAGGCCCACCTCCTCGGCGAGCTGCGCGTACTCCACCACCGCCTTGATCCGGTCGTGTTCTGACGGTGTCCGCCCGGACACCGGGTCGCGGGCCACGTCCCCTACGCCGAAGATCCCGAACTGCATCTCTGATTCGCCTGCCTCATGCTTGCCATTGCTCGTGTCGGGTACGCCGGCACGCATGCTTGAACCGCACCCGCGCCCGTGGCGGATCAGGTGAAGTTGGCGCCGCCGTCGACCAGCAGCGACTGGCCGTTGATGTAGGCGCCGTCGTCGGAGAAGAGGAATGCCACCATGGCGGCGAGGTCCTCCGGCTTGCCCAGCCGCGGCGAGCGTACGGTCGCCAGGATCTGCTCCCGGAACTCCGGTGTGGTGGCCTGGAGCGCGGCCCCGGTGAGGATCACGCCGGGCGACACGAGGTTCGTACGCACGCCGTGCTTGCCGCCGAGCGTCGCGGTGTGCCGGGTGAGCCCGATCAGCCCGCTCTTGGCGGCCTGGTAGGCGACGCGCTCGCTTTCGCCCATCCACACCGCGCTCGACATGGTGTTGACGATGGAACCGGAACCCTGCTTGATCATGATCGGCAGAGCGTGCCGGATGCCGTACATGTAGCCGGTGAGGGTGACGTCGATCGTGTGCTGCCAGACGTCGACCGGCACCGAGATGACGTCACTGTCCCGCCCGAGGGTCCGCGGCGAGAGATCCGCGGCCACGTTGAACAGGCCGTGCAGGGCGCCGAACCGCTCGGCGGTGAACTCGACGAGCCCTCGGTAGGACTGTTCGTCGCTGATGTCGAAGCCCCGCGCCACGGCCGTTCCGCCGGAGGCGTTGATCTGGTCGGCCACGGCCTGGGCGGCGGCCTCGTTCAGATCCGCCGCGACGACCAGCATGCCCTCCTCGGCGAGGCGGACGGCGGTCGCGCCCCCGATGTTGCCCGGCGCCGCACCGGCGACGAGGGCAACTTTGTCGTTGAGTCCGCGCATTGTCCTGTCCCTTTCACTGTGGGCTGATCCGGCTCATTGCGGCCGGATCAGTGCGTGATCACTTGCCGCGCAGCGGCGCGAGGGCCTGGCTCCAGGCCACGACCTGGTCGAGGGTCGTGCCGAGCGCGTCCCGCTGGAACTCGTTGGGCTTGAAGACGCTGAAGTTCTCGAAGTCGGTGAAGAGCGAGAGCGCCACCTGGGACCGCACGTCGGCCATCTGCAGCTCACCGGCGATCAGCCGCAGGTGCTCCACGGCACGGGCCCCGCCCACCGAGCCGTAGCTGACGAATCCGACGGCCTTGTTGTTCCACTCGTTGTAGAGGTAGTCGATCGCGTTCTTCAGGGCGCCGGACGTCGAGTGGTTGTATTCCGGTGTCACCATCACGAACCCGTCGAACGAAGCGATCTTGTTGGCCCACTCCAGCGTGTGCGGCTGCTGGTACTGGCCCATCGACGGCGGATACATCTCGTCCAGGTGAGGCAGCTTGTAGTCCAGGAGGTCGACGAGTTCGAACTCGGCATCCGTGCGCTGCCTGGCGACCTCGTACACCCACTGCCCGACGGCGGCTCCGTTACGTCCCGGCCGGGTGCTGCCGATGATGATTCCGATCCCGGTCATCTGCGCGTTCTCCTTGGTTGGGGCACCCGGGCGGGTGCCATTGCTTCGCGCAGCAACTATATGCGGCAGGTTCCTTCCTCAAGCAAGTAAACTGGGGTCATGTACTCCGTCACACCGCAGCCGACACCCACCCCAAAGGGGGTGAAACCGCTCAACCCGAACGAAGAGGCCGTCGTCCGGTCCCTCACCCGTGTCATGTACGCCCTGCCCCGCGCCATCGACGCCGACTTGGTCCGCGAGCAGCGGCTCCCCCTGATCGAGTACCTGGTCCTGATGCACCTGTCCGAGGCCTCCGACCGCCACCTGCGCATGAGTGAACTCGCCACCGCCTGCGAGATGTCGCTCAGTGGCATGAGCCGCGTCGTGCAGAAGCTGGAAGGCCAGGGGTTCGTCCAGCGGGTCAGGTGCGAACAGGACGCCCGCGGCTGGAACGCCGTCCTCACCGACGCCGGTTTCGCCCGCCTGAGCGAGGCCTGGCCCACCCACCTGGCCGCCGTGCGCCGGCACTTCGTCGACCACCTGGCGGGCCTGGACCTCAAGCAGCTCGCCGCGGCCCTGAACAACATCGCCACCTGAGCGAAGCTGTGGGCGCGGCTCAAGTGTCAAACGTCCAGTTGACACGGGTGTGAAGGTCGGGCCCGCTGGACCGAGTTGGCCGATTCCCGCCAGCATCGGCCCGCGGCTCGCCTGAAGCATGGACTCGTGATCGACAAGAGCGAGTCTCCGCTGCGCAACACCGCGTTCCGCCGGGTGTGGATCGGTGCGACCCTGTCAGCGGCCGGAGACGCGGCGAGCTGGGTTGCGTTGGTGGCGTACGCGTTGGGGTTGGCGGACGGCAGCGTGGCGACCCTTGCCGTGCTGTACACGGCGCCGGTGGCCGTCGGTGGGCTGGTGGCCGGCTGGGCCCTGGACCGGTACGACCGCCGGTGGCTGCTCGTCGGGGACAGCCTGGTGCGGGCTGCGGCGTTCGGCACGATCCCGCTGGCCGCCGCGCTGGGCGGGTTGACCGCTGTGCAGCTGTACCTGGTCGCCGGGGGCGCAGACGCTGCGGATGACCGTCGCCCCATCCGGTGCGCATGGGCGGTTGTTCGCGTTGCTGCGGACCCTGATGCAGGCCACCCCGCCACTGGGTGCCGGGTTGGCCGCGCTGACGCTGCGCGACGGCGCCGCCGTCACGGTGCTGGCGATCTGCGCGCTGATGGCGGTGCCCGCCCTCGCCTTCGCCCGGGACTTGACCGCCGCCGGCGCGCAACCTTCGGTCGCCGACGGCAGGACCCTCGAACCGGACTCGGCTGGCACCGGCGGTCCGGCATGATCGCGGAGATGGATCTCGACTTCGAGGCCTGCTACCAGGCCACCCGCAGCCGTGATCCGCGCTTCGACGGCTGGTTCATCGTCGGGGTACGCACCACCGGGATCTACTGCCGGCCAAGCTGCCCCTCGCCGGTCTGCCCCAAGCCGGTCAACGTCACCTTCTACCGGAGCGCCGCCGCCGCTCAGCTTGCCGGGCTGCGCGCCTGCAAACGCTGCCGCCCCGACGCGGTGCCCGGATCACCGGAGTGGAACACCCGGGCCGATGTCGTCGGCCGGGCGATGCGGCTGATCGCGGATGGCGTGGTGGACCGCGAAGGGGTACCTGGGCTGGCCCGACAGCTCGCGGTCAGCTTCCGACACCTGCACCGCCTACTGGTGGACGTGGTCGGCGCCCCGCCGCTCGCCCTGGCCCGTTCCCAGCGGGCGTACCAGGCGCGGCTACTCGTCGAGACAACCGGGATGCCATTCGGTGACATTGCCTTCGCCGCCGGCTTCGCCAGCATCCGGCAGTTCAACGACACGCTCCGCGCGATCTTCGACGCCACGCCCTCGCAACTGCGCGCGGCGATGCGTCGACGCGGCGATCCGCACCCGGGCGGCGGCCTGACGCTGCGGCTGGCCGTCCGCCCGCCCTACGACCCGCACGGGGTGGTCGGATGGCTGGCGGCCCGCGCGTTGCCCGGCATCGAGGAGTACGCCGACGGCGCGTATCGTCGGGTCCTCCGGCTCCCCGGCGGACCCGGCACCGTGACGCTGCGCCCAGCACCCGACCATGTGCACGCGACGTTCCGGCTTGCCTCCGTGGCCGACCTGGGCGCCGCTGTAGCCCGCTGCCGGCGCCTGCTCGACCTGGACGCCGACCCCGGTAGCTACCTGTCCGTGCTGGCCACCGATCCGGCCCTTGCGCCGCTGGCAAGAGCGGTGCCAGGGCTGCGGTTGCCCGGCACGGTCGACGGTGCGGAGACAGCGCTGCGTACCGTCCTCGGCAGGCACGCGCAGGCCCTGGCTGCGGCGCTCGCCGATCCGCTGCCCAGCCCCGACGGCGGGCTGACCCACACGTTTCCGGCGCCCGCAGCCATCGCCGCTGCTGACCTCACTCTCGTCGCGGCCCGAGCGAGGACGGTGCGAGAGTTGGCGCAGCGGCTGGCCACCGGCGAACTGCGCCTGGACGACGGCGCCGACCAGGTCGCGATCCGCCGCGCCCTGCTCGCCGTGCCCGGTCTCGGTCCCGCGCAGGTCGAGGACCTCATGCTGCACGCGATCGGCGACCCGGACGCCTTCCCCGCTGCCGACCGCGAACTGCGCTCACAGGCCGGAGCGCGCGGGCTACCCGCCGACCCGGCCGGCCTCACCCGGCGCGCCGACCGATGGCGGCCGTGGCGCGGCTACGGCGGCCACCTGCTGTGGCGAGCCCGGTCGGCGCCCTCCTACCGTCGCTCTGAGCGAGCAGGCCACCCACGAAAGCCGTCGGGCCTGACCGTTAGTTTCCGACGGTAGAGCCGACGATCATCGTGCCCGCAAAACCGCACCAGACGAGGATGAACAGTCCGTAGATGGCGGTGAAGATCCAGCCGACCACGAGCCCGGCGGTGGCAAGCTCAACCCCGCGTTCGCCTGTCTGTGCGATCTGTTTCTTGGCCTTGTTGCCGAAATAGATGCCCAACGGTGGGAACACCATCGCGCCAAAGACCAGCGAGAGGATCGCGTACATGTTGACCGGCGGAGAGTACGCATAGGGCGGATACGGCGGGTAGCCCGGCGGCGGGCCAGGCGCCGGTGGGGGCTGCTGAGGCGGTGGCTGGTCAGTCATGTTGCCCTCCGGAGGGGTGGCGGCTACCTACCTCCACAGTGTGAAGGAGCCCGCAAGCGGGCCCCAGGAGACACTCTCACTTTCACGCCGTGGCGCTGACAACCCCAGGACAGCCACAACGGTGGGCGCGCGGACAGCGGCTACCCAGCTATCGAGTATCGACGAGCATTGTCTGCGGTATGAGCGGGCGTTCTGGTGGATCATCGGAGCATGGTCGGACCGGCTCCATCGATGGCGCACGTTCCGCTGCGCGAGGTACTACCGCGTGACTACCTGAGCGCTGAAGGCGAGCTGCGAAGGTTGGCGAACGAACTCGACAGCCACTCGTCGGCTGCCGACCGCACGGTATGGCATTGGTATCCAGACCGGACGGAGCCCCCGCAGACCTCGAACAGACTCGCTTACCTGCTGCTCGTCGACACGACGATTCCGCTGTACAACACCCGCGACGATTGGCTCGAACTCACGCTCGACATCGCCTGGCTGGCACCACCAAAGCTCACCGTGAACGCGGCGGTGGAGGTGGCGTGCTGGTGCCCGCACGACCACAACATGCACCAGGTGCGCCAGGCGCAATGGCACGCGATAAACAGCCACGAACTGGTCGAGGCGTTCGCTGCCGGCACGGCGATGTTGATGGACGTCCTCGCCTCGGGCCCATTCGAACCGCAGCCCTGGCGAGTCCAGGTCGGCCTCCCTGATGTGCCTGAGACCAGCCGGTAGCCGACCGTCCGCTCATCGGCTGGCCGCGGACCGCGGCAGTTGCCGGCGTTCCGCTTATCAATTCGGCGTGGCCGACGTGTCGGACGTGACGCGGCCTGGCGCTGCCGACGTCGGGGTCACGCAGCTATCCAGCATCACAGAAGTAGGCGCGAACGACGCGGGCCAGCTCATCGGGGTCGGTGCGGCCGGTGTCGACCACCAGGTCGTAAATGATGCCTCGGTGCACGAGCTCCGCCTGGCTCGCCGCCATTCCCGCGATCCGGTCTCCCCGCCCAGCCTCCCGGACGGTCACGATGTCCGGCGCGCAACGAACCCCCACCCAGCCGACGGTGATGCCGCGCAGTGCCTCCTGCCAGCGCTGCTGCGCGACGGGACCGCTCACGAAGTTGTCCTCCACCAGGATGTGGGCGCCGGCTGCCGCCATCGCGGCAACACCCGCCATCCACTGACGCTCCACCTCGACGAAGTCCGCCCCCACACCGACGCTGCCGTCCTCGGCCAGGTCCAGGCCGCCGGCGCCCAAGAGCTTGCGAGGGGCGGCGTCGATGAGCGTGTCCACCCCGAGCCGCAGCCAGTACCCGTCGAGCACATCCTGCAGGCTGCGCGCCAACGTGCTCTTGCCCGAGCTGGACCCGCCGTTGAGCACGAGCACCTGGGGACATCTGTCGTTCATCGCGTTCGCTCCTCAGCCGGTGACGGTCCAATGATCCTGGCGGGTGGTGGCCGGCGCTCGACCACAACCCGCCAGGAATCCCGCCGGCCGCCGCCCGGGGCGTGGCGAGCGGCCGATCGCGGCGGGTTTCACCCGGTCTTGCGAAGACCGGCGAACTGGAGGCCGGTGAAGCCGGCGACCACGACCGCCTGGGCGATCACCAGTGCGGTGCCGAGGCCGGTCAACGGGAACCAACCGGCGATGAGCAGTTCGACGCTCGCGACCACCCAGGCGATGTTGACAGCCATCACCACCCCCACCGCAGCCCTGCTCACCGTCGGCCGCGCGGCGAGGAAGAACAGGGCCGCGGCCCAGGCGACCAGGAAGACACCGATCGGGTAGAGGAAGGCGGCAGGGAGACCGAACATCTCCCCGAAGATCGCCGCGACGACGACATAGACGACTCCGTTGGCGCCCGAGCCCATCGCGTCCTGCTTCAAGGCGAAGCGGAGCAGTTTGGCGTCGGCGGCGGGGTGGACGGTGCTGGCGACGGCGGCCATCTCGGCGGTCCCTTCGTAGTGCTGCTGTGCGTGTGATCACGAAGCTACGGAGGTCCGCGTGAAGCCGAATCAGTCATCGTGACGGTAGCTTGCTGACCGTGCTGCACGGACGAGCTGGGGAGCAGGGGGAGATCGAGCGGCTCCTGGCGGAGGCCGGGACCGGCCGGAGCGGAACCCTGGTCATCCGAGGCCCGGCGGGGATCGGCAAGTCGGCGCTCCTCGAGCACGCGGCCGGGCGGGCAGCGGGCATGCGGGTGTTGCGTGGCGTCGGGGTCGAGTCCGAGGCCACGTTGCCGTTCGCCGCGCTGCACCTGCTCCTGCGCACCGGTCTCGACCGGATCCACACGCTGCCCGACGCGCAGGCCCGCGCGCTCAACGGCGCCCTGGGGTTGGGCGACGTCGCCCCGGAGAGCCGGTTCCTGGTCGGGCTGGCCACGTTGAGCCTGCTCGCCGAGCTTGCCGGGGACGGCGCGCTGCTCTGCCTCATCGACGACGCACACTGGTTCGACCAGGCGTCCATCGACGCGCTGGTGTTCGCCGCCCGCCGCCTCGAGGCCGAAGGCGTCGTCATGATCTTCGCGGCCCGCGCGGGTTTCCATGCCGTCGGGCTGCCCGAGCTCCGGCTGGCCGGGCTGGACGGTGCGGCTGCCGCCGCCCTGCTCCCCGCCGACCTTCCGCCGCAGGTGCGGGAGCGGCTGATCGAGGAATCGGACGGCAACCCGCTGGCGCTCATCGAACTGCCCGCCGCCCTCAGCGCCGAGCAGCGGGCGGGACGACTGTCACCGGTGGGTGCCATGCCCGTCGCCGATCGGGTCCAGGACGCGTTCCAGGCACAGATAGCCGCCCTTCCCGAGCCCGCGCGAACCGCGCTGCTGATCTCGGCGGCGGACGGCTCTGGTGAGCTGGAGACGCTGGTGGGCGCCGGTGCCTCCCTCGACGGGCTGGGAGCGGCCGAGCGAAACCGGCTGATCGAGATCAAGGGGAGCGCTGTCGGCTTCCGCCACCCCCTGATCCGGGCCGCCGCCTACCAGAGCGCGCCAGCCACCCGGCGCCTTGCCGTACACCGCGCCCTTGCCGACGCCCTCACCCGCTCGCCGGCCACCGACGCGGCCGACCGGCGGGCGTGGCACCTGGCCGCCGCCGCGCTCGGTCCGGACGAGGACATCGCCCGGGAGTTGGAGGAAGCGGCGGAACGGGCCCGCACCCGCGGTGGCCACGCCGCGATCGCGGCCGCCTACGAGCGGGCCGCCGAGCTCACCGCGGATCCGGTACGACGATCCGGACGACTGGCCGCCGCTGCGCTGGCGGCCAGTGACGCCGGACTGATGGTTCGGGCCTCGGCGCTCGCAGACAGCGCCACGCCCGAGGTGGACGACGCGGACCTGGTCGCCGCGCTCCTCCAGGTACGCGCCCATCGCGAATTCGAGTTGGGCGCACCGCTCGCGGCGGGCCGGATCATCATGGACGGCGTCCCGCGCGTGGCGGCCCGGTCCTCCGAGCGGGCCACCTGGCTGCTGGTGGAGGCCATCCGCTGCGCCTGGTTCGCCGGGGACCCGCGGCTGGCGGAGGAGGCCGCCGCCCGACTCCGTACGCTCCCCGAGAGCGATTCGCCGCTGGCGGTCGGGGCGCTCGGGCTGACCCGCCTGATGGGTGGTGACATCGGCGGTGGGATCACCCTCATGGCCGAGGCGGTGGACGGGCACGAGCGCGCGGGGCTGGGCGTACCTGGACTGACCTTCACCGCCACGCTGTGTCTCGTGCTCGGCCGGGCCGCCCTCGGCGAGGAGATCACCGGCGGTGTTGTGGCGGACTGCCAGCGGAGCGGGATGATCGGCTGGCTCGCCAACGCGCTCCAGGATCACGGCTTCGCGCAGGGGTGGCTCTGCCGGTACGGCGAGGCCACGGCAACCCTGAACGCCGGGTTGCGGCTGGCGACGGACCTGGGTCACGAGCACCGGATCACCCACCTCACGTGCTCCCTGGCCTGGGTACTCGCCCACCTGGGGGAGGTGCAGGGCTGCCGCGCGAAGGCCGAGGAAGGCGTGGCGAGCGCCGACCGGCAGGGGATGGTCCTTGCCGCGGCAATCGGGCGCTGGGCGCTCGGCCTGCTGGAACTCGGTCTGGGCCGGCCGGACGCCGCCCTCCGGCAGCTGCAGGCCATCCCGGCGACCAGCATCGCAATCCTCTCCGCCCCGGACCAGGTCGAGGCGGCGGTCCGCAGCGGCCGGCCGGCGGGGGCGCGGGAGCCGCTTGCCCGCTACCTGGCCTGGGCGCGGCACATCCGTCAACCGTCGTCGGACGCGATCGCCGCGCGCTGCCGCGCTCTGGTGGAGGAGGACGAAGCGCACTTCGCGCAGGCCGTACACCTTCATGAGGACGACGCCCAGCCGTACGAGCTGGCCAGGACGCGGCTCGCCTACGGCGAGTGGCTGCGGCGGGCGCGGCGGCGGGCGGACGCCCGCGCACAGTTGAGCGGCGCACTGGAGATCTTCGATCGGCTCGGCGCGGAGCTGTGGGCCGAACGTGCCCGCGCGGAGCTGCGGGCGACCGGGGACGTGCCGGCGGCGCCGCGCCAGGCCGGCGACCCGCTCAGCGTGCTCACCCCCCAGGAACGCCAGGTCGTCCGGCTCGCGGCCGGTGGCGCCTCGAATCGCGACATCGCCGCGCAGCTCTTTCTCAGCCCACGGACCGTCGGCTACCACCTCTACAAGGCGTTTCCCAAGCTGGGGGTCACCTCCCGAGCCCAACTGGCAGCCATCGCCCGGTCGTCGTCGGTAACCGGCTGACGACCATGGCGATCGCGCGCCGGGGCGCCGCTACGCGACCTGGCGGTGCTTGGCGGGTGCGGGTCGGTGGCGGTGCGGCGGCGGTCCGCGCCCTCCTCGTATGGTGACGGGACCGCCGCCCACCCCGGACGGCGGGCCGTGTCGGAGGTGGTCCATGCTCGCCGGGTTGGCGGTCCCGCCGGCTGTCGAGGCGGAACGGGTCATCACCGCCGTACTCGCCGACCTGCGCTGTGGCGACCACCGCGGCGTGGTCGTCGACTCCCCGCCCGGTGCCGGCAAGTCCACCCTCGTGGTCCGCGCCGCCACCGAGCTGGCCGCCACCGGCGAGCCACTGATCATCATCGCGCAGACCAACGAGCAGGTGGACGACCTCATCGACCGCCTGGTCCGCAGGGCCCCCGCGCTGCGCATCGGCCGGCTCTCCGCCACCGACTACCAGCCGTCCGACCGGGTCAAGGACCGCGACACGGTCCGGATCGCCGCCAAGGTCGCCGACCTCGGCGGTCCGGCCGTCATCATCGGTACGGCCGCCAAGTGGGCCACCGTCGCCGAGGGCACCTGGCCGTGGGCGATCGTCGACGAGGCGTACCAGATGCGCTCGGACGCCCTGCTGCGCGTGGCCGGACGGTTCGAGCGGGCGCTGTTCGTGGGGGATCCCGGCCAGCTCGACCCGTTCTCCACCGTCGAGACCGCCCGCTGGACGGGCCTCACCTGGGACCCGATGCAGTCGGCGGTGGCCACCCTGCTGCGGCACAACCCGGACCTGCCCGTGCACCGGCTGCCGGTGTCCTGGCGGCTGCCCGCCATCGCCGCACCCGTGGTCGCGGCGGCGTTCTACCCGTTCACCGGGTTCCGCGCCGGCACCGGGCTGGCCGACCGGGCGCTGACGTTCACCGAGCCCGGCCCGGGCGACCAGCTGGACGCGACCGTGGAGCTCGCGGCAGCCTCAGGCTGGGCGCTGTACGAGCTGCCGGAGCGGCACACCCTGCGTACCGATGGGGAGGCCACCGCGGCCTGCGCGGACCTCGCGCTGCGGGTGCTGCGGCGCGGCGCGGTCGCCGTCTCCGAACAGGCCGCCGGGGGTACGCCAGTGACGGCCGACCGGATCGCGATCGGGGCCGCGCACCGCGACCAGGCGGCGGCCATCCGCGCGCGACTCGGCGCGGCCGGTGCCGGCATCACCGTCGACACCGCCAACCGCCTGCAGGGCCGCGAGTACGACGTGACGATCGTGCTGCATCCGCTGTCCGGGCGACGCGACGCGACCGCGTTCCACCTGGAGACGGGGCGGCTCTGCGTGCTGACGTCGCGGCACCGGCACGCGTGCATCGTGGTGGCGCGGGCGGGGATCCCGGAGCTGCTCGACGCGCACCCGTCGACCGAGCGGGTGCACCTGGACGTGCCGGTCAAGTTCCCGGACGGCTGGGAAGCGAACCAGACGATGCTCGCCCACCTCGCCGCACACCAACTTGCCTGACGAGCAGGCAGACGGCAGTAGTAGGCGCCCGCCGACATCAGTCTTGATCTTTGCAAGGCAGGGGTCAGGTCATCAGCGACTGCGTCGCGCGCCGTCGCCGCAGCTCCTGAAGCCACTCGCTTACCTGCTCGTCGTCGTGAAGGTAGCCATTGCCCGGCTCTGCAGGTAGGTCGATGCCGAACAGCCTGTTCAGTGCCCACCAGCGCAGGTCATCCCAATGGAGCTCGTGCTCGGTGACCCAACGCGCAGCCCACCGGTCAGCGTCATCTCGACTGATACGACCTTCCGCAACAGCAGCAAGACATTCTTCGATCTCGTCTAGGTCTGGCTGCCCTCCGCCGCTCATGGCCGCGAGCGTACTGGCGACGGGGGTAGTGCCCGACCGAGCCGGCACATGGGAGCCACAGATGGGAGCCACTGAGCCGGACGGAGTCGGACGAGACTGAACCGATCGAGTTGCTGAGCGTGTGCCGACCAGGGCGATGCGGACGGGGACGGACCGCCCAGAAGCGGTCTTGGGAATCTACGGATCAGATGGCGGCACCGCACTGCATCAGTCCTCATCTAGTCCTCAAGAGGCCGGACCGCGACCACCGACACTGAGAGATGCCGAGAGGGATTTCCGCAGGCCGGGCGGGGTTCGGGCAGGTAGACCGAGCTGGGCAACTTGATCTCGTAATGCACCGATCGTCAGCCCCAACTGCTCGGTCGGCTCCTTCCGGTTACGGGTCAGTGGACCCATGGCAGTAGGTCGGCGGGGACTTGGGTGAGGTGCGGGTCGGCCGCCAGGACGACTTTCGAGTCGAACGGCCAGCCCTTCGCGCCGAGCTCCTTCTCGAACAGAAAGCGCAGGAAGCTCCACAGGTTGGACGCCGCCACATAGCTGATCTCATCCGGGTCGACGGCGGCTTCGACGAACGCGACGTACCCGGCAAGCGGCCCCTGGGTCGGCAGCATGTAGAAGTTCCCTAAGCCGTCGCCGGCGACCGGGAGCCAGCCGAGCTGCCGCCATCCCGGGTATTCGGCGAAGCGAGAGGCCATGTCGAGGAAGTCGGCATGCCGGCGGGGTCCAAACAGTCCACCCCGATTGCGGCGCCCTTGCATGTCCGCAGCCAGGCGGCCAGTTCCTCGGGGAGGTCGGTGCCAAGCCGGGTGGCGAGATCGGCCAACTCTCTATCGCTGGCCCCGCCAGGAAGCGGTCTTTGCGGATCGCGAGGCAGACGTGGCAACAGGTGAAGCACTCGGACGTAGTCGCCATGTGCTTCTGCTTGCCCGGCCACGGCCGCAGCCTACTGAAAATGCTGGCGTCGCGGTCGAGCTGGTTGCTGAACGGACAGCAACCGCAGCCCCGGTGACAGCAACAATTGACAGACATCCCATGAGCTTTGGAGTCAAGCTGCGGCGTCTTGGTGGTGCTCTTCGTGGTGTCGCCAGGCGGTGATCTCGTCGTAGCGGGTGCCGGTTTTGAGGCAGCCGTGGAGGATGCCGACGAGGCGGTTACCGAGTTGGCGCAGCGCGGCGTGGTGGCCGACGCCGCGGGCGCGTTGGCGGTCGTAGTAGGCGCGGGCGCCGGGGGATGCGATGAGGGCGGCGAAGGCTTGCCGGCCGAGGGCGTCGAGGAGCCGGTCGTTGTGCACGTAGCGGGCCAGGACGATCTTCTTCTTGCCTGATTGGCGGGTGATGGGGCTGGTGCCGGCGTAGTTGCGGCGGGCTTTGGCGTCGGTGTAGCGGGTGGGGTC
>NZ_JBIAIL010000065.1:0-25922 GCF_042871425.1 Micromonospora sp. NPDC005806
CGGATCGCGACGACGAGGCACAAACAACACCCAACACCACCGGTACGACACATTCGCACGCCCGACAACCCGCCGAACGTTACTGGACACCGCACTAGCCGATCAGGGGCCGGGGGACGAGGCCGGGTCGGGCGAGTCCGCCTCGTGCCAGAGGAGGTCGGCGAGCCCGGTCACCTCGAGTACGCGGGCGACCCGACCGGTCGCCCCGATGACCCGAAGCCAGCCGCCGTCGGTGGCGACCCGGTTGTCGCCCCGGACGAAGGCCGCGATGCCGGTCGAGTCGCAGAAGGTCAGCTCGCTCAGGTCCAGCAGCAGGTGTCGCCGGCCCTCGGCGACGAGCCGGTCGATGGCGTCGTTGAGCTGCGGAGCGGTGCTCATGTCGAGCTCGCCGGCGAGCCGGAGGCACGCGTCGCCCCCGTCCCGCTGGGCGAACGTGACGGTGAACGTCACCGTGGCCCCTCTCGCTCCCACCGCAAGCGGGACGCTTGCAGTTCGGCAAGTATACGCGGATTCCCGCTTCCGGCCCGAACCGGGCGGTCAGTTGTTCGGCTTCGCCGCCGACCCGCTGACCAGAGCCCGGGCCCGGTCCAGGAAGCGCGCCGCCCGGGGGAAGTCGCGCAGCTGCTGTCCATAGTGGTCGAGGGTGAGCTCGACCGCGCTCGCCGGCACGTGCCTGCTGACGAGGATGGCCACCAGCCACTCCGTGAACTCGGTGAACAGCGTCTCGTCGTCGACGTAGAGCGCGGCGGCCAGGAAGTCCACGATGTACCCGAGGTCGCTGACGGTCGAGTCGAGTTGCGCCGGGGTGTAGTCGAGCACGGCCGGGACCCGCTCGCGCAGGTCGGCGAGCGCGCTGTCGATCAGCTCGCCGCGCCGCTTGACCAGGCTGGCGTACTCGTCGTCGGCCAGGTGGTCCAGCCGGGCGGGCGGCACGGCGCGCAGCGCCCGCTCGTCGGCGACGAGGTCCGCCGCGGCCGGCGCAGCCGGCGCCCAGGCCACCCCGAGCAGCCGGGCCCACCGGCCGTCGTCGCCGAAGCCGCGCCCGCCGACCACCACCGGCACGTCGGAGCGGCGGCACGCCTCGATCATCCGGTGCGCGTACGGCAGGCGCATCGGCAGCGCGCACGCCAGGGCGACCGCGTGCGCGTCGTACCGGTGCAGGTAGGACACCAGATGGGCGGCGGGGACGCTGGCCCCGAGGAAGGTGACCTGCCAGCCGCGCAGCCGCAGCACCTCGGCCACCAACCGGGCCGGCAGCGCGTGCCACTCGCCGTCCATGCACGCCACCACGATCCGCCCCCGGGTCGGGCGCGGATTGGCGTACGCGGCGACGGCGGCCACCACCCGCTCGCTGATGTGGGTGGCCGCATGCTCCTGGGCCACGCTCCACTCGTTGCGTGCCCACCGCTCCCCCACCTCGGCCTGCGCCGCGGCGACCAGGTCCAGCAGCACCCGCTCGGCCGGCATCCCGGCCTCGAGCAGCCCGATGGCCACCTCGACGGCGGCGTACTCGTCGGCCTCCTCCAGGGACTTGAGATAGCCCGGGTAGGCGGCTGCCTCGGCCTCCATGGTCGTCGCGGTCACGCGCGGGCTCCTCTCGTCTCCTGGTCGACACGGGCCGGGCCGGGCACCGCGTGCAGGTGCCGGGCCGGCCTGGTCGCCGCACCGGTCGCCCGCAGCGCGAGCACCGCGATGTCGTCGTGGTCACCGTGGGCCAGCCAGTCCGAGGTCACCTGCTCGATTCGCTCGGCCAGGGCGGGCGCCGGCATCCGGTGACAGCCGGTGACCGCGTTCAGCAGGCGCTCGGCACCGAACTGCTCGTCGCCGCGCCGCCCGCCCCGCGCCTCGGTCACCCCGTCGCTGTAGAGCAGGCAGGTCTCGCCGGCCTCAAGCCGTACGGTGACCTCGCCGATCCGGGGATCCGGCACCACGCCGATCAGCATGCCGCTCAGCGGCACCTCCTCGACCTCGCCGGAGACGCGCAGCACCAGCGGCGGAAGGTGTCCGCCGCCGGCCATGGTCAGGGTGAGGCTGCCGTCCCCGTGCGGGCGCACCACACCGAGCACCATGGTGGCGAACCGCCCCTGCCCGTGCGCCTGGGTGGTCTCCAGCAGCGCGTCGTTGAGCAGCTTCAACAGCCGCCCGGGCTGCGACTCGACCCGGTGCAGCGCGTGCAGGCACTGGCGGAGCTGGCCGGTGAAGACGGCCGCCTCGACGCCCTTGCCGGACACGTCGCCGAGGAAGAAGACCGAACCGCCGTCGCCGAGCCGGTGCGACCCGTAGAAGTCGCCGCCGATCCGCAGCCCCGCCTGCGCCGGCCGGTACGCCGTGCCCCACTGCACGCCGGCGGCGGCCGCCGGCTCGACGGGCAGCAGGCTGGCCTGGAGGGTGTCGGCGACCTCCGCCTGGTCGCGGTAGAGGATCGCGGTGGCCAGCGCCGCACCGGCCCGCGCCGCGAAGGCGCGGAGCAGGTCGACGTCGGCCTCGTCGTACCAGCGGGAGGAGCGCCGGGCGACCAGCAGCACGCCGGCCGGGGCGTCCCGGCCCGGCAGCGGCACCACCCGCGCGGTCGCCTCGGCGGCCGCCAGCCCGGGCAGCCAGCCCGCCTCGACGGCCTGCTCGACCAGCCAGTCCAGGGCGTGCGGCTCGGCGCCGGCGAGCCCCTCCTCGATCGCCGCGGGCAGGGCCGTGGCGGCGAGCACGCCGCTGTCCACGACCGGCGCCTCGTCGTCCGCGCGGGCGGCCCGCCACCAGCGGGCCCGCCCGGAACGGGGGGCCAGCACCAGCACGGCGACGTCCGCCGCGGCCGGCACGGCGAGCCGGACCACCGCGGCGGCGGCCCGGTCGGGGTGCAACGGGTTGCCGAGCTTCTCGCCGGCCACGGCGAGGAACGCCGACCGGGCCCGCTCGGCGAGCAGCGCGTCGGCCCGGCTCACGCTCTCCGTGACGTCCTCGACATACCAGCAGCGACGCGCCTTGGACAGCGGCATCTGACGCACCCGGAGCCGGCGGCCGTGGTGGGTGAACTCGGCCGGCTCGGCGCCCGTGAGCGCGTCCACGCCGGCGGCGGCG
Source organism: Micromonospora sp. NPDC005806 (assembly GCF_042871425.1). Classification (NCBI taxonomy): domain Bacteria; kingdom Bacillati; phylum Actinomycetota; class Actinomycetes; order Micromonosporales; family Micromonosporaceae; genus Micromonospora; species Micromonospora sp. NPDC005806. The sequence goes on from NZ_JBIAIL010000065.1 coordinate 3,073, forward strand.
AGCACCTCGCCGGGCACCACTTCGGGAATCAGTCGCTCCGCGACCGGGCTGACGTGATGGACCAAGCCGCCGGCGTCACAGACGACCAGACCCTCGCGGAAGTGCTCCACCACCTCCGACCAGTCGGGGGTGGTGAGGCCGCGGTCCGGGGCGAGGGGCGGCAGGGCGGATGCCGCGGGAGCGCCGGCTGACCACGCCGGAGCCCGTGCGGTACTCGGCGTGGAGATCCGTCCGTCGCCCGGGTCAGCATCCCTGACGTCGGCAGAAGTCACCAGCTGAGCCCCACTCCTTGTCGATACCCGCGGTCCACCGGAAATGGCCCGTATGGTCAGATCTCTTCGGCCACCCTACGCCGGTATGCCGCGACTGCCACCCCGACGGCCTGCGGCCCCTCGCCGCGGCGGCGGCGCCGAGCGGGGCGCCTCCGGGGTTGTTACGATCCGAACGACCCTGCCCGACCGGCAGGCGGCGGAAGGGCGTGATGGTGGTATCCCAACGGAGAACGCCCGAGGCGCCGCCGCTGAGCATCTCCGTCGACCGGTCCGACCCCGCGGCCCCGGCCATCATGGTCGGCGGCGACCTCGCCTTCACCACCGCCGGGCCGCTGCGTACCGAGGTCGAACGGCTGCTGGCCGAGGGCCCCGAGACGCTCGTGCTGGACTTCGCCGACCTGCTGTTCATCGACAGCACCGGCCTGTCGGTGATCGTGCACGCCTGGCGTGAGGGGCAGCGGGGCGACACCGCGATCGAGCTGCGGGAGACCCCGCGCTTCCTGCAGACGATCCTGGACATGACCGGTGTCACCGGTCTACTGGAACGGCCGCCCAGCGGCCGGTCGGAGCTGTCCGCGGGGCGGTCGCCCGGTGGGTCGGCGTCCGCCTGACCACCCCGGGGTTTCCCGATCACGAAAGCCTGGGAACATGGACCAGTGCCCCCCCAGCTGTTGACCATCGAGGTGGACCGGCTCGACGCCGGGCGCGCCCGGCTGCGGCTGACCGGCGAGCTCGACTTCGACACCGCGCCGGACCTCATCGCCGCCGCCGCCGAGCTGCGCCTGGACGGCTACCAGGAGCTGCTGCTCGACTTCGGTGGCGTGGCCCTCTGCGACTCCTCCGGGCTGAGCGCGCTGGTGGTGATCCACCGCGCGGGCACCGGCGCGATCCAGCTCGCCGCCATGAACCCGCAGGTCCAGCAGTTGCTCGCCCGCACCGGGCTGGATGAGCTGCTGGCGGCGCCGCCGCGCGCCGCGACCGACGGCAGCCGCGAGGTCGGCTGACCCGCCACCCGCCGTGCAAGGGGTGGCCCCCGACCCTGGGACCAGGGGCCGGGGGCCGGGGAGGGTGGCTCAGGCGGCGGGCACGGGCTGCAGGCGCGGGCCGTAGTCCCGCAGCTCCCCCACCGTGGATGGCTCGGCGTCCTCCGGCGAGCCGGAATCGGGCATCTGGAAGAGATAGCGGACGAACTCCCCACCCGCCTCGTTGTCGTCCGCTCCGGGCCACTGCCCCACGCAGTCGACACCGACGACCTCACGGCCGGTGCCGTCGGACTCCTCCACCAGGGCCCACAGCGTCACCTGGTAGGAGCGGGTGGTCTCGGGGTCGACCTGCCACCGCGCGTACCAGCCGGGTCGGGCGGGGACGATCTCGACGATCCTCTTCATGGCGACCTTCCCTTCCGCGTGCATCGGAAGTCTCCCGGTCCACTCCGATGGTGGAGCGCCGCCGGGTGATCGCCCCTCACCCCCAGCGAATGAAGCTCGTCGGCCCCGCCGGCGCCGTTTCCTTCCCAGGAGCGCCGGGAAGGCGACCGGCGCAAGGCGCAACCCGACGAGGAACGAGGTGCGACGATGCGCAAGCAGATGGAGGGCGACAACCAGCGCCGCCGGACCCTGGCCCGGGAGGCTCGGGAGCGCGGTCGGCGGCCGAGCCAGACCGGCGCCAGCCTGAGCGCGTCCAAGCAGGTCGCCTCGCTGGACCAGCGCGAACGGTCCGGCCCGTCGCCGGCCGGCCGGCACAAGCCGGACACCATGCGCGGCGGTCCCGCGCCGCCGCCGGCCGGCGTGCCGGAACGCCCGCGGCCGATGCCCGGCGGGAGTCGCGGCCGGGTGGCCACGCTGGGCTACCGCGATCTCGTGGACAACGTCAGCCGGCGGGCCGGGGTCGACTTCGGCACCGCCAAGGTGGCGGCGGAGGCGACCGTGCTCGCGCTGGCCTGGGCGCTCGACGAGGCCGAGCGCGAACGGCTGCTGGAGGCGGTGCCGGTGAAGCTGCACGACGTGGTGCCGGTGGACGGCATCGAGCGCCGCCGGGACCTGCCCGGCTTCCTGGCCGAGGTGGGCCGGCGCAGCCGCCTCACGCCGGAGCAGGCGCGGTACCAGGCCGAGGCGACGCTCGCCGCGTTGGCCGACGCCGACGGCGAGCTGGTCGAGTCGCTGCGCGTACCGGACGGCTTGCGGGACCTGCTCGCACCGCCGGAGCCCGGCGGTGGCCTGGTGGGCCCGACGTCCGCCACCGCACCGCTGAACGAGGCGGAGCTGCGCGACGCGCTCGCCCGGCTGGCCTACTGGTCCAGCGACCGGCAGTCCCTCGTGCGCACCATCGAGCTGCCGGCCGGGAACCTGGACCGGGTGCTCGACCGCCTCGACCTGCTCAAGCTCGAGGTCGGGCGCGGCCCGCTGATCGGCCGGCCGGAAGCGGACAGCGCGGTGATCACCGTGCGCACCCAGCAGGTCGACGGGGTGACCGCGCTGGACGTGGATCTCGCCGGGCGGGTCGACGACGCGATCGACGAGGTGGGCGCCGGAATGAACTTCGGCTGAGCCGCCCCGGGTCCGGCGGGCACCCCGCCCGCCGGCCCGCCGCGGTCCGGGTAGCGTTGGCCGCCGTGAGTGGCACGGACCTGGAGATCGTCGTGGACCGGGCCCGGCCGACCGGGCGCACCCTGCTCGCCGCCGGGGTCGAACAGTCCTACGTCGACGTCGCCGACCCCCGTCACCTGCACTTCGAGTACGTCCGGCGGATGGCCGCGGTGATCGACCTGGCCGCCCCGCGCGGCCGGCCGCTGACCGCCCTGCACCTGGGCGGCGGGGCGCTTACCCTGCCCCGGTGGCTGGCCGCCACCCGCCCCCGCTCCCCGCAGCGGGTCGTGGAGCGGGATCCGGCCGTGGTCGAGCTGGTCGGCCGCGAACTGCCCCCGCTGCCGCCCGAGGTCGTCGTGACGGTCGGCGACGCCCGGGACGCGGTGACCACCGCGGCGGCCGACGCGTACGACCTGGTGCTCGCCGACGTCTACCGGGCGGCCCGGATGCCCCGCCACGTGACCAGCGTCGAGTTCGTCGCCGAGGTGGCCCGGGTGCTCCGCCCGGACGGCATCTACCTGGTCAACGTCACCGACCTGCCGCCGCTGGTCTTCTCCCGTACCCAGGTGGCCACGCTGCGCGCCGTCTTCGCCGACGTCTGCCTGGTCGCCGACCGGCGGATGCTGCGCGGCCGGCGGTACGGCAACCTGGTCCTCGCCGCCGCCCATCACCCCGACCGGCTGCCGGTACGCCGGCTGGTCGCCCGCGCCGCGGGTGACCCGGTGCCCGGCGGCGTGCTGCACGGGGCGACCCTCGACGCGTTCGTCGCCGGCACCCGCCCGGCGACCGACGCCGACCTCGCCGAGCGTTGAGCGCTGCCCGCACGGCGACGTTTCCTTCCCTCCCGCCCGGGTAGCCGCGCCGGATGAGCCACGCCGACGACCGGTCGACCGCCCGGCGGGCGCTGATCGTCATCGGTCTGGTGTTGGCCACCGTGGTGGCGCTCGGGCTGGTGTGGGCGACCCGGCGGGTGCTGGTCCTGGTGATCGTGGCGGCGTTCTTCGCGGTCGCCCTGAAACCCCTGGTCGATCAGGTGGAACGCCGGTTCGTGCGACGCCGGGCGCTGGCCACCCTGCTGGTCTTCGCCGTGGCGTTCGTGCTGTTCTCCGCGCTGGGCGCGGTGATCGTGGTGCCGTTGGTGAACGAGGTCGCCCGGTTCGCCGAGCGGGCGCCCGAACTGCTGCGCGAGGCCCAGGCCGGCCGGGGACGCGTCGGGCACCTGGTGGAGCGGTTCCACCTCCAGCGGTACGTCAACGCCGAGCAGCTCCCGCGCTACGGCGCCCGGCTCAGCCAACCGGCCCTCGGGGTGCTCCGCGGGGTGCTGGAGACCGTCGCCGGGCTGGTCACCGTCGTGGTGCTGGCGTACCTCATGGTGTTGGAGGCTCCGAAGATCATCGCCGGCACGCTGGCCCTGGCCGGCGACCGGGTGGCCCAGCGGCTGCGCCGCATCGGCCGGGACTCCTCCCGCGCGATCACCGGCTACCTCAGCGGCAACCTCCTGATCAGCCTGATCCTGGGCGGGCTGACGTACCTGCTGCTCTTCCTCCTCGGCGTGCCGTTCGCGGCGGTGATCGCCCTGCTGGTCGCCATCGCGGACCTGATCCCGCTGGTCGGAGCGACCCTCGGCGCGATCGTCGCGGCCGGGGCGGGCTTCCTGCACTCCCCCACCACCGGCGTCATCGTGCTGGTGTCCTTCGTGATCTACCAGCAGGTCGAGAACCATCTGCTGGCACCGGTCGTGCTGTCCCGTGCGGTCCGGTTGAACCCGCTGACCGTGCTGGTCAGCGGGTTGCTCGCCGCCGAGCTGGCCGGACTGCTGGGTGCGCTGCTGGCCATCCCGGCGGCCGGCATCGCGCAGATCCTGCTGCGGGAGTTCACCCCCCGCGGCCGACGGGCCGTGCCCGTGCCGACGCGCGCGGAGCCAGCCGGGTCGCGCCACGAGCCGGCCGGCGGCCGGGCCGCCGGGAACCCGCCGCCGGCCGGCGGCTGACCGAGCGGGGTCAAGGGCGGCGGACCACCTCGGGCGACTCGCTCTCCAGCGGTACGGCGTTCGCCGGCACCAGCCCGAGTTGCACCGCGGGCCGGGGCAGCGTCGCGTCGAGCACCCAGTCGGCGCCCACCCGGGCCCGGTTCCCGGGCATGGCGAGCAGGTGGTAGCCGCGGGTGACGGCCTTCGCCGGCAGGCCGGACAGCGACACCTTCAGCGGGTTGGCCGCCGCGTCCTTGCCACCCAGGTCCACCACCCAGCCCAGGTCGTGGTGCTTGTACGCCTTCCGGACGCCCTGCCCGTACGAGGCGGCGATGTTGTGCGCGGCGAGCTTGCCCTGCCGCTGGGCGTGCTGGGCGGTCATCGCGCAGATCTCGCCGGGGCGCGCCAGGTTGGGGACGGCCGCCGCGTCGCCGCAGGCGAACACCTCGGGGTGGCCGGGGACGTTGAGGTACTCGTCGACCACCAGGCGTCCCCGCTCGGTCCGCAGCCCCAACTCGGCCACGAACGGGTCGGGGCGCACCCCGACGCACCAGACCAGGCTGCACGTCGGGACGTACTCGCCGTCGGTGAGCATGACCCCGTCCGGGGTGGCCTCGGAGACCGAGGTGCCCACCCGTACGTCCACCCCGCGCCGGCGCAGCACCCGGTCGGCGGTGATCGACATCCGCTGGTCCAGCTCGGGCAACACGCGCGGGGCCACGTCGAGCAGCATCCAGCGGGGGCGGACCTTCAGGTGCGGCCGCTGGGCCAGCAGCCGGTCGGTGAAGAGCTGGCCGTGCGCGGCGACCTCCGTGCCGGTGTAGCCGGCGCCCACCACCACAAAGGTGGTGCGCGCGCGCTGCTCGGCGGGGTCATCGGTCAGCTCGGCCAGTTCCATCTGACGGACCACGTGGTCGTGCAGGTAGAGCGCCTCCGGCAGCCCGCGGAAGCCGTGCGCGTACTCGGTGACGCCGGGGATGGGCAACAGCTTGTTGACGCTGCCGACGGAGAGCACCAGCCGGTCGTACGCGAGCTGGCCGTGGTCCCCTTCCATGGAGCGGTAGCCGACCCAGCGGTTCTGCAGGTCGACCTGGTCCGCCTCGCCGATCACCACCCGGACGCCGTCGAGGCTGCCGGTGAGCGGCACGGCGATCCGGGTCGGTTCGACCACCCCGGCGGCGACCTCGGGCAGCAGCGGCAGGTAGAGGAAGTAGTCGGTCGTGTTCAGCAGGACGATCTCGGCCCGCCTGCTGGCCAGCCGGCTCAACGTCTTCGCCGCGTGGTATCCGGCGAACCCGGCCCCCACGATCACCACACGAGGTTTCGTCATGCCCGCTGCCGTTCCCGCCGGCACGCCCGACAAACGTGCGGATCGCTCACTCCGTGCCGAGCCGGACGTACCCCTCCGAGCCGATGGCCTCGATGTCCCAGTGGTGGCCGAACGCGCGGACGCCGCTGATCTGGACCCGGCCGACCTCGGCCGGCACCGCCGGATCGAGGACCAGCCGGCCGTCGACCGGCTGGAGCCCCAGCATGGCCCGAAGCAGGTTCAGCGGGGCTCCGGACGCCCAGGCCTGCGGGCTGCACGCGGTCGGGTACGGGACGGCGAAGAGGGTTCGCTCGCGCTCGTAGCCAGCCATCGCCTCCGGCAGCCGGTCGCCGAACTCGCCGGCGGCGGCCAGCAGGGCGACGGCCACCCGGTTGGCCTCGTCCCGGAAGCCGTAGCGGGCCAGGCCCAGCACACTGATCGAGGTGTCGTGCGGCCAGACCGTGCCGAGGTGGTAGCCGACCGGGTTGTAGGGCCCGTCGTCCCGGGACAGCGTCCGGATCCCCCACCCGCTGAACATGTCCTCGGAGAGCAGTTGCCGGGCGAGCGCGGCGGCGCGTTCCGGCGGGACGATGCCGCTCCACAGCAGGTGCCCCAGGTTGGACGTCATGGAATCGATCCGGTTCTTGTCGCCATCGAGGCCCACGGCGTAGTAGCCGCCCCGCCCCTCGAGCCAGAAGTCGCGATTGAACGCCTCGCGCAGCCGGTACGCGTCGGTGCGCAGCCGGTCCGCGAGGGCCGGGTCGGCCAGCGGGCCGTCGGCGAGTTGGGCCAGGCGCAGCTTCGCGTCGTACGTGTAGCCCTGGATCTCGCAGGTGGCGATCGGCAGCACCGGCAGCCGGCCGTCGGAGAAGCGCACCCCGTCCCAGGAGTCCCGCCAGCACTGGTTGCCCAGCCCTTCCGGGGAGCGGGTGCCGTACTCCACGTAGCCGTCGCCGTCCCGGTCGCCGTACCGGTCGATCCAGTTCAACGCCGCCAGCGCGTTGTCCCGTAGCGACCGGACCAGGTCGTCGTCGCGGGTCCAGCGCCAGTACTCGGACAGCAGGATGAGCCAGAGCTGGGTGGCGTCGGCGGTCCCGTAGTAGGGGTTGTACGGCATCCGTCCCTGCCGGGTCAGCTCGCCGAAGCGGACCTCGTGCAGGATCTTGCCGGGCTCCTCGTCGGTGAAGTCCTCGCACCGCCGGCCCTGTCGGTGGGCGAGCGCGAGCAGGGTTCCTCGGGCCAGCCGGGGTCCGAAGGTGAGCGCCTCGTACGCGGTGATCAGGGTGTCCCGCCCGAAGAGGGTGAGGAACCAGGGCATGCCGGCGGCCGGCAGGCTGATCCGCTCCTCCCCCAGCGTCATCTCCAACCGCAGCGCGGACATGTCCGACCGGGTCTGCGCGACTGCCCGCGCCAGCACCGGGTGGTCGCTGGTCAGCTGCGCCGCGCCGGCGAGCCACCGGGCGGCCGGATCCTCCACCCGATGGTGGAAGATGTCGGCGATGTCACCCCGGATCGCCTCGGTCACCCCGATGCCGGGCGGCACCGGCACGTGGAGGTCCACCCGCCAGGAGTTCCGGGGACCGAGTTCGACCTCCCAGACGAGATGATCGCCCTCCAGCCGTTGCGGCGGGCGGGTCGACCGGACCGAGGTGTCCGCGGTGAAGCCGTCCTGCTCGTAGTGGAACAGCAACATCGAGCCGTCCGGCGCGTGGCGCCGTTGGATCCGCTGCGACCGGTCGCGCACGTGCGTCTTGACCTCGAGGATGTCGGCGAAGTCGGTGCCCACCTCGAGGCGCAACTCGAACCGGACTGGTTCCGGGGCGTAGGAGACGATCTCGACTCGCTCGTGCAACCCTTCGCCGCCCAGGTAGCGCAGCCGGCGGATGCCGAGGCTGTTCACCGGCAGGTGGGGCAGCGCGGGGTTGGTCAGGTAGAACTGCGCCGAGTAATGGTCGACCACGCTCGAGCGCAGGTCGAGCAGGCGCTGGCCGTCGAGGGTGAGCACCCAGTCGTTGAGCAGGCGGGTGTCCCGGTGGACCAGGCCGCCGATGGTGCCGGCGGGCACGTCGCCGACCGGGTCCGAGTACATGAAGGTGGCGCCGCTGACCACGGCGATCGCGTCCGGGCCCAGTTCGGGCGGAAGGGCGCGCGCCTGGGCCCCGGGGCGGCTGGGGTCCTGCGGCTTGTCCGGTGTGGGATTGGCCGGAGTGGCTCGGACCTGCTCCATACCGCCGAGGCTAGGGCGGCCTGGCCGCCTCGCCCTCGCCCGATCCGGGTGAACCGCGCACCATCATCCACCCCTGCCTATATCGACAAACCCCCTCGACAGGAGCGAGGATGCCCGGATGGGTACCCATGAGACCGCCGGCAACCCGCCCACGAGGTCGACCCGGCGCACCTTCCTGACCGCCTCCGCCGCGGCCACCGCCGCCACGATCGCCGCACCGCTCGCCGCCACGCCGGCCGCCGCCGAGGAGGCCGTCGCGCCGCCCGGCCCCGGCCACCCGGTCACGCCACAGCCGCCCGACCCCGAGCTGTACGCGCTGCTGCGCGAGGTCGACCGGGACCGGATCGAGGCCACCGTGCGCCGGCTGGCCGCGTTCGGCACCCGACACACCCTGTCCAGCCAGGACGACCCGGTCCGGGGCATCGGCGCCGCCCGGGACTGGATCCACCAGCAACTGTCCGGGTACGCCGCCGCCTCCGGCGGCCGGATGACGGTGGAGCTCCAGTCGTACGTCCAGCCGCCCGCCTCCCGGATCCCCACCCCCACCACGATCACCAACGTGGTGGCCACCCTGCGCGGCGACGCCACGCCGAACCGGGTCTACGTGATCACCGGCCACTACGACTCCCGCTGCACCGACGTGATGGACGCGGTGAGCGACGCACCGGGCGCCGACGACGACGCCTCCGGCGTGGCAGTGGTCATGGAGCTGGCCCGGGTGCTGGCGACCCGGCCCACCGAGGCCACCATCGTGTTCGCCGCCGTCGCCGGCGAGGAGCAGAACCTGTACGGCTCGACGTACCTGGCGAAACAGCTCAAGGCGGCCGGCGTTGACGTGCAGGGCATGTTCAGCAACGACATCATCGGCAGCAGCACCGCCGACGACGGCACCCGGGACCCGCGCAGCGTCCGGCTCTTCGCCGAGGGCGTGCCCACCGCCGAGACCCCGGCCGAGGCGAGCACTCGGCAGTCGGTCGGCGGCGAGAACGACTCCCCGTCCCGGCAGCTCGCCCGCTTCGTCAGCGACGTCGCCGAGAACGGGGCGACCCAGATGCGGGTGCGGGTGATCTACCGGCGGGACCGTTACCTGCGCGGCAGCGACCACATCTCGTTCCTGCGGGAGGGCTGGCCGGCCGGGCGGTTCACCGAGCCGAACGAGGACTTCGCCCACCAGCACCAGAACGTCCGGGTGGTCGACGGGGTCCAGTACGGCGACCTGCCGGAGTTCTGCGACTTCGACTACATCACCCGGGTGGCCCGGGTGAACGGGGCGACGCTCTGGTCGCTGGCCCAGGCGCCCGGCACGCCCAAGGGCGTCACCATCGTCACCACCAACCTGACCAACGACACCACCCTGCGCTGGCAGCGCGGGAGCGAGCCGGACCTCGCCGGCTACGAGGTGGTGTGGCGGGAGACCACCGCCGCCGAGTGGCAGAAGGTGCTCCCGGTCGGGGACGTCACCGAGGTGACCATCGACCTGTCCAAGGACAACGTCTTCTTCGGCGTACGCGCGGTGGACCGGGACGGGCACCGCAGCCCGGTGGCCTTCCCGAGACCCGGCAGCTGACCGCCGGCTCATCCCGACCGGGTGGGGTCGCCTCACCCGGTCGGGACGGAGGGTGGTGGGACCGCGAGAGCCGAGGGAGGAAATGACATGGCGGTCCGGACCACCGTACGTCCCGCGCCCGACGACGTGTTCCCGATCCACCCCGCGTACGGCTACCGGATGCGGCGGCAACGGCATCCGGTGGGCGTACGCGGCGGGCCGCGGCCGGCCCCCGGCGGTCCCTGGTTGGACGACAGCGCACGGCACCAGGTGCGCGCCCGCTACGAGCTGCGGGACCGGCAGTTGGCCCGGGCTCTGGTGGCGGCCGTCAGCCAACCCGGCGACTCGGCGGAGAACCTGGCCGGCCAACTGGAGCAGCGGATGGACGCGCTGGTACACCGCGCCGGCTTCGCCCGCTCCATCAACGAGGCCCGTGACCTGGTCGCCCATAACACGTTCACCGTCGACGGCGGCAAGGTCAACCGGTCCTCGTACCTGATCCGGCCGGGGCAGACCATCCAGATCCGGCCGGACCGGCAGTGCCGCGCCCCGGTGGCGGTCGCGGTGGCCGGTCATGCCGAGGGCGACGCCCCGCCGTACCTGGAGGTGCGGCCGGACCGCGGCACCGCGACGCTGACCCGAGAGCCGCAGCGACAGGAGGTGCCGGCACTGCGAGACGTCCCACTTGCCGTCCAGTCGATAGGAGGGAAGCCGCTGTGAGCATCCTGCCGACCGATCGACGCATGTCCAACTACAACCAACAGCGGGGCAGCCCGCGGCTCACGCCCCGGCAGCGCCGGCGCGTCGACCACAAGGAGGCGAAGTTGCAACGGCTGACCGGACAGCGCCCGCAGGCCCGGGGGCCGGGACGCTGAGGTCGATGCCCGAGGGGGGCGGCCGCCGTGGGCGGCCGCCCCTCACGCCTGCCCGGGCTCCGGCGCGGTGATCGCCCACCGCTCGTGGTCCCGCCACGCGCCGTCGATGAACAGATAGTCCGCGGAGAAGCCCTCCAGCCGGAAGCCGAGCCGCTCGGCCAGCCGCTTCGACGGCTCGTTGCCGGGCTGGATGTTCGCCTCCAACCGGTGCAGTCCGAGGGCGGTGAACGCGTGCGCGATGACCAGGCGGACGCCGGCCGAGGCGTGTCCGGTGCCGGCGTACGGCAGGAAGGCGGCGTAGCCGAGGTAGCCGCCGCGCAGCGCGCCCATGACGATGCCGCTGATGTTCGCGTAGCCGGCGATCTCCCCGCTGGCCTGGTCGCAGAAGAGGAACCCAGGGCTGTCCCGCCGCCGGATCTTGCGCAGGTACGCGGCGTAGTTCTCCGGGTCGTCCGGGGCGGCGAGCCACGGGTGGTGCAAGTCCCGGGTGCGCCGGGCGGCGGCGATGAACTTGGCCTCGTCGGCCGGGCGGGGGCGCCGGATGCCGACCCGGCCGTCGGTACGCAGGTATCTCACAGTGCCTCACTCTCGGCCACCGGCCCGGCCGGTGGCCAACCGGGGTCGCGCGTGCGATCGACGTCCCTCACCGCGGTATCGCTGCGGCAGCGGGTCGTGCCGGACCGGCGGCGACTGGCCGACGCGGACGGCTGACCGCCGGTCGCCGGCCGCCGGTGGGGAGGCCGCCCGGTCTCCCCACCGGCGTCCCGTGTGTCCTGGCTCACAACTCAACCGCCGCCTCTCGGTCACCTCTCCGTCACGTCGACGTCGCTGCCTCGACGGATGACTCCAGCAGCGTGGGGTCGCGCCGGAGAGGCCGGCCGACCAGCGGAGGACCAGCAGTGAACGACGACGCGACGACGACGCCCCGCCGTGGCCGGATCGTCATGCTCGTCGACAACAAGGTCGAGGGCGACTCCCGGGTACAGAAGATCGCCCGGTCCGCCGCCGAGGCCGGCTGGGACGTGACCCTGCTCGGGCGCTCGCCGGAGGAGGTGGGCCGGAGCTGGCGGCTCGGCGCGGCCGAGGTCCGGCTGCTGCCGGTGCCGAACCCGCTGGACCGCCGCCGGCACGAGTTCCGCCGTGCCTGGCTGCGCTGGCCGCTCGCGTACCGGCCGGGTGGCATCGCCGAGCAGCGCGCCCAGTGGGTCCGTGCCTGGCAGGCCGACCTGACCTTCCGGTCCGCGCTGCTCGAGCGGCGGGCCGCCAGCGGCGAGCTGGGCGGAGCCGCGCTGCGGCGGGCCCGCCAGGCGCTGCGGCTGCATGGCCTGGCCGCCCGGCTGCTCGGGCGCTGGGTCTGGCTGCGGACCAAGATGATGAACCGGGTCCGGTACGGCCGGAAGTTCCGCAGCCCCTGGGACCGGGCGTACACGCTCTTCTGGCAACTCGTCCGGGGTGACCGGGCGTGGCGGCGGCTGGAGCCAGGGCTGTGGGACTACGAGCTCGCCTACGGCCCCGAGGTCGACCGGCTGCGCCCCGACCTGATCCACGCCCATGACTTCCGGATGCTCGGCGTCGGCGCCCGCGCCAAGGTCCGCGCCGCCGCCGAGGGTCGGCCGGTCGCGCTGGTCTGGGACGCCCACGAGTTCCTGCCCGGGATCAAGCCGTGGCGTGACCACGCTCGCTGGCTGCCCGCACACCGGGCGCACGAGCGGGAGTACGCCCCGTACGCCGACGCGGTGCTCACCGTCTCGGCGGATCTGGCCGCCCTGCTGCGCCGGGAGCACCGGCTGCCCGCGACCCCAGCCGTGCTGCTCAACGCCCCGGCCGTGGAGCATCGCCCGGCCGACGCCACGCCTCCGCCGGACCTCCGCGTCGAGTGCGGTGTCGGCCCGGACGAGCCACTGCTGGTGTACAGCGGTGCGGCGGCCCCGCAGCGCGGCCTGGACACGCTGGTCGAGGCCCTGCCCCGGCTGCCCGGCGTGCACGTCGCGCTGGTGGTCAACCCAGCGCTGCGCTATGTCGAGCGGCTCGCCGACCGGGCCGCCCGCCTCGGCGTCGCCGACCGGCTGCACGTGCTGCCGTACGTGCCGCACTGGCAGGTGGTGCCGTTCCTGTCCGGCGCCGACGTCGGCGTGATCCCGATCCACCTCTGGCCCAACCACGAGATCGCGCTGATCACCAAGTTCTTCGAGTACGCGCACGCCCGGCTGCCGGTGGTGGTCAGCGACGTGCGGACCATGGCCGCCACCGTCCGGGAGACCGGCCAGGGCGAGGTGTTCCGGGCCGGCGAGGTCGACGACTTCGTGCGGGCGGTGACCGCCGTGCTGGCCGACCCCGCCCGGTACCGCGCCGCGTACGACCGGCCGGGCCTGCTCGCCGGCTGGACCTGGCAGGCCCAGGCCGAGGCGCTGGACACGGTGTACCGCCGCCTGCTGCCCGACGCGGCGCCGCCAGTCGCCCCCGACACCGTCGCGCCCGACCCGCCGACCCCACGAGGAGCGCTCCGATGACCGCCCCCGACGTCAGCGTCATCGTCCCGGTCTACAACACCCTGCCGTACCTGCGGCGCTGCCTGGACTCGCTGCTGCGGCAGACCATCGGCCACGAGCGGATGGAGGTCGTGGCGGTGGACGACGGCTCCACCGACGGCAGCGGCCGGCTGCTGGACCGGCTCGCCGCCCGCCACCCGGGCACCGTGAAGGTGCGCCACCGGGCCAACTCCGGCGGCCCGGCCGCTCCCTGCAACCAGGGCCTGGAGCTGGCCACCGGCCGGTACGTCTTCTTCCTCGGCTCCGACGACCACCTGGGCCCGGAGGCTCTCGAACGGCTGGTCGCCGCCGCCGACCGGTACGGCTCGGACGTGGTGCTCGGCAAGGTCGTCGGGGTCAATGGCCGGCACGTCTTCTCCGACGTGTTCGGCGGTGGCAACGCCGTCGACGTGGACCTGTACGACTCCGCCCTGCCCTGGTCGCTGGCGAACACCAAGCTGTTCCGCCGCGAGCTGGTCGACCGGCACGGGCTGCGCTTCCCGGAGGACATGCCGGTCCTCAGCGACCAGCCGTTCACCCTGGCCGCCTGCTACCACGCCCGCCGGATCTCCGTGCTCGCCGACTACGACTACTACCACGCGGTACGCCGGCTCGACGCCCGCAACATCACGTACCACAGCCGGGTGGAGAAGCGGCTGGTCAGCGTGGAGCGGTTGTTCGCGTTCGTGGCCGAGCTGATCCCGGCCGGGCCGCGCCGGGACGCGGTGCTGCGCCGCCACGTCGGGCTGGAGCTGGCCAACCTGGTCGGCGACGACTTCCGCCGGCTGGCCCGCGCCGAACAGGAACGGGTGCACGCGGTGGTCCGCCGGCTGGTCGAGCGGTACGTCACCGACGGGCTGCGGGACCGGCTGGACATCGAGGCCCGGCTGCGGCTCGGCGCGGTCACCGCCGGAGGGGTCGACGAGCTGCTCGCCGTCATCGACCAGGACGCCGAACGGGGCGTCCCGGCGACCGTGGTGGAGGGCGACCGCTGGCACGCCGGCTACCCGGGCGCGGGCGCCGCCGGCTGGGCCGACGTCACCGCAGTACGCGCCGACTGGCTGGCCAAGCTGGACACCGTCGAGGTGAGCTGGGAGGGCGGGCACACCCTGGCGGTGACCACGCGCAGCCCGTATCCCCGCTTCGCCGCCGAGGCCGGGCCGGTGCGGCTGGTGGCCGGGCAGGTCACCGGCACCACGCTGCTGGACGCCACCGATTCGACTGGCCGAACCGTGCGCACCGACTTCCCGGTCGACCGGCTCCTCGCCGGCAGCGCGCACACCGGCCAGCGCCACCCGGTGCGGGCCGAGGTGACCGGCACGCACGGCCGGGGCAGCGCGCCGGTCCGCGCGCCGCGCCTGGCCACCGGCCGCCCCCGGCTGCTGCGGCACGGCACCCGGCTGTACGGCGTGGCGGCCACCGTGGACCCGCGCAGCGGCCAGCTCGTCCTGTCGGTGGTACCGGTGACCGTGGGCCAGCTGGTCAGCCGGCTGCGCCGCCGCCTGCGGCGTTCCGGTCCGGCGACCTCCCGCCCGGTCCCCACCCCGGTGCCGGAGACCCGGCCGGCCGGCTCCCCCGCGCCGGTTGCCACCCCGGCCAACCACGCCGAACCGACCCCGGCCCAGTTCGGTCAGCTCACCAGCGCTTCCTGACCACCCGCTCCACCCCGGCTGTCAGAGTGGGCGGGGAAATGGCTGGTCGAAGGGCATCGGCACCTCGAGGAAGGTCGCGCCGCGCAGGTCCAGCCAGGCGCGGTCGGGCGCACGGACCAGGCGCAGCATCACCGCGGTGCAGGCCGGGCAGCGGCCGACCAGGCCGGGGGCGTGCGAGAAGACGTGCAGCCCGGCCATCGGGCTGGCGGTGCCGCAGGACGCGCACCGTCCGGTGGCGGCGCTGAGGTCCACCGCGAAGATCTCGCGCAGTGGCCCGTCGAGCATGTTGCCGTCCAGGTAGGACATGTCGGTCATGCGTCCTCCTTGCTCGTCACCCGGTGGGTCCGAAGCGTTCGGTCTTCACCCGTCGGGTCGGATGACCCAGCCCCACCAGCAGGTCCGCCACCGTCTCGACGAAGCCGGTCGGGCCGCAGACGTAGCAGTGGGGTTCCAGGTCGGGCGGCCAGCCGTGGGTGTTCACGTCGGCCAGGCCGATCCGGTGCGGTTCGCCGCGCCAGCCTTCCGGCGCCTGCCGGGTGTACACGAACGCCACGTCGAGGCCCTGGTCGTCGCGGGCCCGGCGGCGCAGCTCGTCGGCGTAGAAGACGTCGTCGGGGCTGCGGACCGAGTAGATAAGCCGGAACGGCGTACGGCTGCCGGCGGCGCGGCGGGCCCGCACCATCGCCATCAGCGGCACCACCCCGGAGCCGCCGGCCACCAGCAGCACCGGCGCGGTCTCCTCGGTACGCCAGACGAACCAGCCGCCGACCGGCCCGCGCACCTCCACCGGGTCGCCCTGCGCCCACACGTCGGTGAGGTACGGCGACACCTCCCCGTCCGGGACCCGCTGCACGCTCAGCTCGATCCGGTCCCCTGCGGCGGGCGCCGCCAGCGAGTACGACCGGGCGGCCTGGTAGCCGTCGGCGGCGGTGAGCCGGACGTCGACGTGCTGCCCGGGCAGGTGCCCCGGCCAGCCGGGCACGTCCAGGACCAGCGTCTGCGCGGTCGGGGTCTCGACCCGCCGCTCGGCGAGGCGGGCCACCCGCCAGGTCAGCGGCGCGGTCACCCGGCCGGCGGTGGTGGGCGCGCCCACCTCAGTCGCCCTGGTAGCGCTGCTCGCGCCACGGATCGCCGTAGTCGTGGTAGCCGGCGGTCTCCCAGAAGCCGGGCTGGTCGTCGACGAGCAGCCGGATTCCGCGTACCCACTTCGCCGACTTCCAGAAGTAGAGGTGCGGGACGAGCAGCCGCGCCGGACCGCCGTGCGCGGCGGGCAGCGGGCCCGCGTCGTACGTGTGCGCCACCCAGGCCCGGCCGCCGCGCAGGTCGTCGAGGGGCAGGTTGGTGGTGTACCCGCCGTAGGAGTGGACCAGCGCGTAGCGGGCGGCGGTGTCGACGCCGTCGAGCAGGGTGTCCAGCGAGACGCCCTGCCAGCTGGTGCCGAGCTTGGACCAGCGGGTGACGCAGTGGATGTCGACGGTCGGTGTCTCCTGCGGCAGGCCCATCAACTCGTCCCAGGACCAGCGGAACTCGGCGCCGCCCTCGGCGGTGAGGACGAACTCCCAGGTGTCCAGCGGCACCTTCGGCGTCGGCCCGGCGGAGAGCACCGGGAAGTCCTGGGTGAGGTACTGCCCCGGCGGCAGGGCCGGTTCGGCCGAACGGGGCCGGCCCTGAAAGCCCGGCGACACGATTCCCACCGGTCAGTCGTACCACCCGGGGTGGGTCGGGACGAAAGGTTCGGCCGAGTCTCGCCGGGGTGGGTGACCACCGCGGCGGCCAGGTCGGGGTGGCTCACTGCCGCTCGGCGACGACGTCTGCGCTGCCCGGCTGCCGGTTGCGGGTGGCGCGCAGGCTGGTCAGGGTGACGACCACCAGGACGCCGATGATGACGCCCAGCGAGGCGAGCGTCGGGATCTGCGGCACCCCGGCCCAGATGCCGTGCGCCCAGTGCAGCCCCAGCTTGACGCCGATGAACGCCAGGATGATGGCCAGGCCGTAGCTGAGGTGCACCAGGCGGCTCAGCGCGGCGTGCAGCACGAAGTAGAGCGCGCGCAGACCGAGCAGGGCGAACGCGTTGGTGGCGAAGACCAGGTACGGGTCCTCGGTGATGCCGTAGACGGCGGGCACCGAGTCGACGGCGAAGACCACGTCGGTGGCGAGCACCGCCACCACCACCAGGGCGAGCGGGGTGAGCGCGCGGCGGCCGTCCTGCCGAACGGTCAACTTCGGGCCCTGGTACTCGTCGACCACCGGCATGACCTTGCGGAGCAGCTTGACCGACCGCATCGTGTTGATGTCGACCTCCTGCTCGTGCCCGGAGAGGGCGTCCCGGAGCAGCTTGACCGCGGTGGCGATGAGGATGACCGCGAAGAGCAGGAAGGCGAAGTCGAGGGTCTGCAGGGCGGCGGCGCCGAGGGCGATGAACACGGCGCGCAGCACCAGCGCGCCGGCGATGCCGTAGAGCAGCACCCGCTGGGCGAGCACGGCGGGCACCGCGAACGCGGCCAGCAGCAGCATGAAGACGAAGAGGTTGTCGACCGAGAGCGACTTCTCGACGAGGTAACCGGTGAGGTACTGGACGCCCAGCTCCGACCCGTACCGGGACCAGACCCAGGCACCGAAGGCCAGTGGCAGGGCGACGTAGAACGCCGACCAGCCGAGTGCCTCCTTGATCGACACCTCGTGGGGCCTTCGGGTGACCAGGAAGTCCAGCACCAGCAGGGCCAGCACACCGGCGATGGTCACCGCCCAGAGGGTGGGGGTGCCGACCGATGACAGCGGACCAGCGGACAGGTACGACAATTCGGTCATGGAGCCTCCTCGAACACCGTGTCATGTTCGAGGTCTCCTTCACCCACGCTCCGTGGGCAACCATCCGAGGCACGCCCGGGGCACGCCGTACTGACCGGAATGGTTCGTGGGAAGTACTCCCCTCGCGAACACCAGGCTAGGGCAACCTCATCCCGGCCGCCAACCCCGGCGCGACGCCGCAGCTCAACTGATTGCCCTGGTCAACAGCTGGATGCCCATCGGACCGTGGTGCCCGCCGCGCCGCGGCCCTATGGTGACGCGATGACCAACGACGGGCCGCTCGCCGGCGTACGGGTGATCGAGCTGGCCGGCATCGGACCCGGCCCGTTCGCCGCGATGATGCTGGCCGACCTCGGCGCGGACGTGGTCCGGGTCGATCGCACCGCACCGGGCGGGTTCGGCAGCATTCCCGGCGACCTGCTGAACCGCAACCGCCGCTCGCTCGCCGTCGACCTCAAGACCGCCGAGGGGCGCGAGGTGGTGCTGGCCCTGGTCGCCGGCGCGGACGCGCTGCTCGAGGGCTTCCGGCCCGGGGTCACCGAGCGGCTCGGCCTCGGCCCAGACGACTGCCACGCGGTCAACCCGCGCCTGGTGTACGGCCGGATGACCGGCTGGGGGCAGGACGGACCCCTCGCCCGGACGGCCGGCCACGACATCGACTACCTGGCGCTGACCGGTGCGCTGCACGGCATCGGCCGGGCCGGCGAACGCCCGGTGCCGCCGATGAACCTGCTCGGCGACTTCGGCGGCGGCGGGATGATGCTGGCCCTCGGCGTTGTCGCCGCCCTGCACGCGGTCCGCGGCGGCGCCCCCGGCCAGGTCGTCGACGCGGCCATCGTGGACGGCGTGTCGGTGCTGGCCACCCAGATCCACGCACTGCGCCGGTTCGGCATGTGGCAGGACCCGCGCGGGGTGAACCTGCTCGACGGCGGCGCGCCCTTCTACGACACGTACGAGTGCGCCGACGGCCGGCACCTGGCCGTGGGCGCGCTGGAGCCGCAGTTCTACGACGAACTGGTCCGGCTCACCGGTTTCCCGCTCGACGGCGACGAGGCGCCGGACCGCACCGACCCGGCGAACTGGCCGGCGCTGCGCGCGGCGTGGGCCCGGCTGTTCCGGACCCGCACCCGGGACGAGTGGGCGGACCTGCTGGCCGGCTCCGACGCCTGCGTGGCCCCGGTACTGGACTGGGCGGAGGCCCCCGAACACCCGCACCTGGCGGCCCGGGGCGTCTTCGTCGAGCACGACGGGCTCGCCCAGCCCGCCCCCGCGCCGCGCTTCTCCGCCACCCCGACCTCGGTCCGCCGGCCGCCCCCGCAGCCCGGGCAGCACACCGACGAGCTGCTCGCGGAGGCCGGCTTCGACGCCGAGCGGATCGCCGCCCTGCGCGCCGCCGGCACGGTCGCCTGACCCGCCGCCCGCGGGCGGGTCGTGGCGGCGGCGCCGCAAGCCGATCGGGCGGGCGGCTCAGGCGCGGCGCGCGGTGGCCGGCGCCAGCGCTGGCTCCACCATGTCCCGGTAGTCGCGCGGCAGCTGCACCACCACGTCCTGGAACTCCCCGCCACTGATCGCCTCGCGCAGCGTGGTGAACACGGCCCGCACCGCGTCCCGGGCAGCGTTCTCGTCGCAGCCGGCCCGCCGGGCCACCCGGGCCACGAACTCGGCCGCCCCGAAACGGTCGGCCGCCTCGGTTCGGGGGTGCGGCTTGAGCACCCCCCACAGGGGCTTCGGCAGCTGCGTGGCGAGGTCCAGCACCTCGCCGCCGGTCAACCGCTCGGTCAGCGTCTCCAGCGTGGCCCGGGTGAGCTGGGCCGCCCGCTCGTCGGACGTCCCGGTACGCCGGGCGACCCGGTCCACGAAGGTGAGGTAGTGCATGGGTGGTACCCCTTTCGGTGCGCCCAACCGGCCGCCTACCCGCCACGAGGTTCTGGAAACGGTGGCCGTATTTTCCGCCGGTCCCGCGCGTGAGCGGCGCCTCGGCGGGTAACCGCCGCCCGGTCGTGACCGCAACTACAGGCGCGAGGAGCCCACCCATGGCGAGTTACACGGATGTCCTTGATTACCTGTCGGCGCTGGACTACCCGGCCGGGAAGGACGACGTCATCCGCGAGGCCGAGCAGGAGGGCGCACCGCCGGAGGTGTTGCAGGCGCTGCGGGCGCTGCCCGCGGTGGACTACGCCGACGGCAACCAGGTGGCCCGGTCGGCCGGCATCGACGCCGCGCCCGAGATCGACGCGTCGCAGCGCGCGGCCCAGGCCCGGGACAAGCGTCACCAGCGGGTCTCGCAGCACCTGCGCGGCATCTGACGCCGTCGGTGCCGCGCCGGACCACCCACGTCGGGCACATCCCGGCCGCCGTCCAGCTCGCCGTGATGGGGCTGGTCGGTGTCGTCTGCGGTGGACTCGCGGGGCTGGTGTCGCCGACGCTCGGGCCGCTGGTGGGCTGGGACGCCGCCGCGCTGAGCTGGCTGGTCCTTCAGTGGGGCCGGCTGTCGCGGTTGGACGCCGCGCGGACCGCCCGGATGGCCCAGCTCGAGGACCCCAACCGCGCGATGCGGGACATCCTGCTGCTGGTGGCCTGCCTGGCCAGCCTGCTCGCGGTCGGCGTGCTGCTCACCAGCGCGCACGCCGTCGGCCCCGGGCTGCCCCGCGACCTGTACGGCGGGCTGGGCGTGCTCAGCGTCGTGCTCTCCTGGTTCGTGGTGCACACGGTCTTCACCACCCGGTACGCCCGGCTGTACTACAGCGGCGAACCGGGCGGCATCAACTTCCACCAGCCCGAGCCGCCCTGCTTCGTCGACTTCGCGTACCTCGGCTTCACCGTGGGCACCACCTTCCAGGTCTCCGACACGGACCTGTGCAGCCCGGAGATGCGGCGGACCGCGCTGCGGCACGCCCTGCTGTCGTACCTGTTCGGCGCGTTCATCATCGCCGCGACGGTGAACCTGCTCGCCAGCCTCGCGCGGTGACCCCCGAAACAGGCGGGCGCCCCGGATCGCGAACCGCGACCTGGGGCGCCACGCAGCACCTGCTCCTGCCGGTCCGCGCCCGAACCGGGTCGCGACCGCCAAGCGGTGGATGTTTCGCCCGAACCGGGCGGGCATCGCTGCCACGATCATCATACGACGAGGTATCAGCCGAACGGGTGACTTTCGCGAAATTGTGGCCCGCCGCACGTCCGCTCAGGCCGTCAGTTCCGCGTACCGCTTCTCCAGGTCCACCCGGGCCAGTGCCCCCACCAGCCAGGCCAGCCGCTCCGACTCGCCACTACCGGCCAGGCCGGCCAGGTCCTCTGCGGACCTGCCCAGGCCCAACCGGCGCGCCGCGACGAGCGCCCGCCGATCCGCCACCGGCGCCACCTCGCGCCACACCGCCTGCGCCTCCCGCAGGAACAGGTCGGCCACCTCGTCGTCCACACCGGGCAGGGCGGTGAGCATCCGCCGCTCCCGGGCCGGATCCTGGTGCGCCCCCGTCCGGAGCCGGCGCAGGTCGCCCCGGTACCGGTTCACGGTGATCCGCGCGAGGTCACCCAGCGTGTCCGCAAGCCCGTCCACGTCGCCGCGCTGACCCGCCGCGCGCAGCACCCGCACCCGGTCCTCGTGCAGTGAGCGGGCCATCCGGGCCGCACTGTCCCAGCCGGCATCCCGCAACGCCAGCGCGGTGTCGACCGCCTTGCGGAAGTCACCCCGGCGGGCCAGCAGAACGGACAGGTAGAGCACCTGGAACAGCTGGGACGGATTGTTGAGGACCCGGAACCCGTACCATTCGGCGAAGCCGCGGTCCCCGGCGAGCCGGCGGACCAGTCGCTTCTTCTCCTCGATGCTGGAAATCGCAGTGGTCGGCATGCCCGCGTCTACCCATGCCCGGGCGGGACATTCAGCCCAGGACGCCGCCACGCCGGTCGCGCGCCTTCAGCCGCGTGGTGGGCAGCGCCGGGGCCGGAAGCGGGGGCGCCGGGTCGTCGGCGACGACGCCGAACCGTCGGCCCGCCATCCAGTCCTCCCGGGCCGCGGCGATCTCCTCGTGCGAGCGGCCGACGAAGTTCCACCACATCACCAGCGGCTCCTCGAACGGCGTGCCGCCGAGCAGCAGCAGGCGGCTGCCCGGTGCCGCCCGCACAGCGAGGCTGCCCCGGCCGGTCCCCAGGTAGAGCAGCGCGCCGGGTTCCAGCGACATGTCACCCACCTCGGCGGAGCCGGACATCGCCAGCAGGCCGTACTCAAAGTCACGGCGCAGCGGCAGCGTGGCCGGCGCCGGGCCGCGGACCTCGAGCTGCGCGCCGACCAGCGGGGTGTGCACCACGGCCGGGGAACGCTCGCCGCCGACCTCGCCGACCAGCAGGGTGACGTCCAGGTCGCCGTCGCGCCACTGGGGCAACTCGGCATGGTGGGCGAAGTCCGCCGCCCCGGCCCGGGCCGGGTCCGGCAGCGCCACCCACAACTGCACCCCGTGCATCAACGGCGGGTGCACCGCCGGCGACCGTTCCGAGTGGGCGATGCCGTTACCGGAGGTCATCACGTTGAGCTGCCCCGGCCGGATCGGCTGGATGTTGCCCAGACTGTCCCGGTGCAGGATTTCTCCGTCGAGCAGCCAGGTGACCGTCTGCAAGCCGGTGTGCGGGTGCGGCGGCACCTCCATGCCGGGCCGCTCGGCGACGTCGTCCGGTCCGAAGTGGTCGACGAAGCACCAGGCCCCGACCAGCCGCCGCTGCCGCTGGGGCAACAACCGCCGTACCGTGGTGTAGCGGCCGAGCGGCACGTCGTGGCCGGGCAGCAGCACGCTGGCCTGCTCCGCGGGGGCGGCGCCGGACGGCAGGGTCTGCGCGGGCAGGGATTCGGTACGGTCCACTTCCCGACTGTACGCTCAGCGCTCCTCGACGATCACCGTGTTCACCCGTCGGGTGGTTGCTGTTGTGGGCTGGGAGCGAGGGTACGCAAAAGGCCGCTGGCCGGCACCCCTGTCTTGGGGTGCCGGCCAGCGGCTTGTGTCTTGCGTGTGGGTCAGTTGTTCCAGTGCTGGGCGACGAGGTCGGCGGCCTGCTGTTCCCACTGGGCGTAGGCGTCCGGGTAGGCCGACACCT
>NZ_JBIAIL010000066.1:0-23955 GCF_042871425.1 Micromonospora sp. NPDC005806
GTCGCAGAACCAGATACCGGAGACCTCTTCAGTTATCGATCACCGCCACGCCGTGACTTCGATCAGACCCACCCAACTTTTGAAACACGCCTTAGGTGAGCACTGCGCTGTCGGGACGTGCGATGCTTGTCCGCTGATCGCGCCCACGTGGGCGCTATCGGACGATCACATCGCCGACCGACGGAGGTGGCGCCGCTGCGGCGATCCTCCCGAGAAGGCCACTACTTCCCGCCGGGCACCTGGTCCTTGACCTCGTCGTAGCCGACCTTGGTGGGTACCTCCGTCGGCGAGTAGATCACGCGAATCACACCCGTCGGAAACGCCTCCGTCGCCGTCATTCTCAGGTGGTACGGCGCCTCGCCGTCGTCGAACAGCCTGCGGCCCTTACGCGCCGCCACCGGGTGCACCAGCAGTCGCAGCTCATCGACCAGCCCCGCGGCGAGCAGCTGCTGCACCACGGAGATCGACCCGGGGATGAGGATGCCTCTGATGCCGGCATCGGCCTTGAGCGAGGTGACGGCATCGAGGAGATCGCCCTTGATCAGCTCGGAGTTGCGCCAGGAGAACTCCAGCGGCTGGCGCGAGACGACCACCTTGCGCACGTCCCCGAGTTGCTTGGCGAACGGCGCGTCGTCCCCGCCCGCCGCCTCGCGGTCGGGCCAGGCTCCGGCGAAGCTGTCGTAGGTCTCCCGGCCGATGAGCAGCACGTCAGCGGTGTCATAGTCCTCGCCGACGGCGCGGCCCATGTTCTCGTCGAAGTACGGGAAGTGCCAATCAGGGTCGATCTCGGCCACACCGTCGGCCGAGATGAACAGCGTGGAGATGACCTTTGCCATCGCGGTGATCCCTTCGAGTCAGGTGGTATCGGTAGGTAGACCAGCGCAGCATCCCAAACTCATCGGCCGGCCACAGACCCGAGGTGTTCCCGGTGGAGCGGGATGCTGCGCAACCAGCCGGATCAGCCGTCGAAACGTACCTGCGTTCGGCTCGACGGGCCGGTTGGCGGATGCCGGGGGAGCGGATCAGGAGCTGGGGGTGCGGTGAACCGAGGCAGCGCATCGGTTGCAGCAGCGGGGCCGGCACCGCGAGTTTCCCGCCCCACACGAGCGCGGGCCTGCGTGACAAGAGACCGCGCCAGTCGATCAGCTGCCGACGGTCTCGCGGCCCGAGACCGGGGAGCAGGCTGGGAGCAACCGGGTGCACTGAACGGCGTTGAACAGCGCCCAACGGCACCGATCGGCACTCAACTGCACCCACCATGACCTGCGGGTTTCCGTATCCGCAGGTCAGAGTCGGTGCGGCGTCCTGCTTCACACGGAGCGCTCAGCCGAATTGAGTAGCAGTCGACGGTGCTCTACGTCGCCTGGTATTAGAGTATCCGCAGGTCAGGGCGCTAAGGCGTCGCTGGAGGGCCTGGCCTTGCAGAACGTCGCGCCAGTCGCAGACTGCGCGTAGCTGAGGATCAACTGCTCCGCACCGGCGGTGTCGATGTCACTGTCCTCGAGCACCACGTAGAAGCCGTACCCGTCTTCGAGCGCCACCAGGTTGCGGGCGATCACGCGCGCGGCTGCGGTGAGCCGGAAGGCGCCGGTGGCCTCGCCCGTGGCGAGGATCGCGTGGTAGATGCCGACCTGCCGTTCGAAGTAGGCGTGGTTGAGCGCACCGAAGGTGCGGTTGCGGAACGCGGGGCCTTCGAACTCATAGAGCATCCGAACGAGTTCGTCGTCAGGACCGGTGGGCAGGCCGGCGCGGACCGCCGCGATGAGCTTCTCGCGAGGGTCTGCGGCGGCGTCAACGGCCGCCTCGCGGTCGCGGCAGAACCGTTCGATGGCGCGGTGGTGGGCTTCCAGCAGAAGAGTTTCCAGCTCGTCGTAGTAGTAGAGGACCGCGCCGGCGGTGAGGCCCGCCTCGTCGGCGACGTCACGTAGGCGTACCCCGGCCAGCCCGCGTTTGACCACAGCGCGTTGCGCGGCAGCGACGATCTGCCGACGGCGCTCTCCCTGATTCTTGGTCCTCGCCACGCGGTCATTCTTTCAGAAGTTGGCAAGGTCTGCACGGACCTCTTGACAGGCTAAAGCGGCGATTCTTTAATCCGAAGTTCAAAGAATGGCTCGATCCTCGGGAGAGCACCGTGAGCGCAACGCAAGCCCCGGCAGCGTCGTCGGGCGCACCAGACAAGGGACTCAAAGGCGGCGCTCTCGGGCTCGCCTCCAGCATCGTCATTGGCATCTCCGCGACCGCGCCTGCCTACACGGTCGCGGCCAGCGTCGGCTACATCGTGCTCGCCGTCGGGGCCCCCGCCCCGGCGATGCTCCTGCTCGCGTTCGTCCCGATGATGTGCGTGGCGGTCGCGTTCGCTCAGCTCAATCGCATCGACCCGGACTGCGGTACCACGTTCACCTGGGCCGCCCGTACGTTCGGTCCGCGCACGGGCTGGCTCGGTGGCTGGGTGATGACGGCCGCGTCCGTCGTCGCTATGGCCTACCTCGCCGGCATCGCCGGCTCGTACCTGCTGCTGCTCTTCGGCGCGGAGGGCCTCGCCGCCTCACAGACCTGGGTCACCGTGGTCGGCGTCGGCCTGATCTCGCTGATGACGCTGGTGTGCTGGCGAGGCATCGAGATCTCCGCCTGGGTTCAGCGCGTCTTGCTGGTCGTCGAACTGATCATGTTGGCCATCTTCACGGTGGTGGCGCTGGTGAAGGTAGCCACCGGTCATGCCCCCGCCGGGCACGCGACGCCATCGCTGAGCTGGTTCAATCCTTTCGGTGTGGGCTCGTTCGGCACGCTTGCGGCCGGCCTGCTCGTCGCGATTTTCGTGTACTGGGGATGGGACTCCGCGGTCAGCGTCAACGAGGAGACCGAAGCCCCCGATCGCAACCCCGGACGCGCCGCAGTCATCTCGATGGCCCTGCTCATCGGCATCTTCGTGCTCGCCACCGTGGCCGCCCAGGCCTACGCGGGCATCGGCGCGGACGGCATCGGCCTCGGCAACGAGGACACCGCAGCGGACCTGCTCGCCGTGGTCGGCGCCGCGGTGCTCGGCTCGGCCTGGGGCAAGCTGCTGATCCTCGCCGTGCTCAGCTCTGCGATCGCCGCGCTGCAGACCGGGATCCTGCCCACCGCCCGTACCGTGCTTTCGATGGCGACGGCGAGGGCGGTCCCGGCCGCGTTCGGACGGATGAACCGCCGCTTCCAGACACCATCCGTAGCGACCGCGGTCATCGGTGGCGCGACGATCCTGCTGTTCCTGGGTCTGAGCCTGCTCGGCAGTGGCAAGGCGGCGGCCGATGCGATCGCATCGATCGGCCTGCTCATCGCGTTCTACTACGCGCTGGTCGGCTACACCTGCGTGTGGCAGTTCCGCAGCGTGCTCACCCGCAGCCTGAACGACCTGCTGCTCAAGGGCATCCTGCCGCTGTTCGGCGCGGTGACCCTCACCGCTGTCTTCGTCAAGAGCGTGTGGGACATGCGCTCCCCGGACTACGGGGTCACCTCGATCGGCGGCGTGGGAGGCGTGCTGCTCATCGGTGGCGGCACCATCGTGCTCGGAGTGCTGGTGATGCTCGGCTACTCGCTGGCCAGGCCCGTCTTCTTCCGGGCAAAGCTTGCCTTTGCGACGACGGGCAACGAGTCGCCGGCCAATACCGGGCCGCTGACGGAAACCGAGCCGGCCGCACCGGCCGTCGCCGACGCTGCCTCCTAACAAAAGGCACCCAAACCTCCCCATTTGCTATGATCAAAGGAGTGGCATGCGTACCCTGGCGATAGCCGCCGTCCAGACCAAGCCCATCGCCGGCGACATTGACGCAACATGGGCGCGCTACGCCGATCAGATTCATGCCATCCGGGAGACATTCCCGCAGGTGCAGCTCGTGGTACATCCCGAGCTGCACCTGTCGGCGCCGGGACTGCTGCTGCAAGAGGACCCGTCGTACGCCGACCAGGTAGCCATAGAGCTGCCCGGCCCGCTGACCGACAAACTCGCCGAACTGGCCCGCCAGACCGGCCTATGGCTGGTGCCAGGCAGCGTGTACGAGCGCGGTGTGCACGGCGCGGTGCACAACACCGCCGTGGTGGTGGCGCCCGACGGGCGGCTCGCCGCCCAATACCGCAAGTGCTTCCCATGGCAGCCGTACGAGACGACCACACCGGGAACCGACCTCGTCGTGTTCGACATGGAGCTCAGCGACGGTCAGAACACCCGCATCGGCCTCGCGATCTGCTACGACGGGGCGTTCCCGGAAGTCTTCCGTCAGCTCGCGTGGTCCGGTGCGGAGGTGGTGCTGCAACCGACGCTCACCCCGACCCGCGATCGCGAGATGGAACTGGTGTTCGCCCGGGCCAACGCTGGCGTAAACCAGATATACGTGGTCGGCGTGAACGGCTCAGATCCGCACGCAACCGGCGAGTCGGTGATTGTCGACCCGGAAGGCAACGTCCGCCAGCAGGCCCGAGGCGGCGAGGAGATCCTCATGGACGTCTTGGACCTCGACGCCGTCACGCGCGTGCGCACCTTCGGCTCGTTCGGGCTTAACCGTCCATGGGAGCAGTTGGACAAGCACGGACCGAACCTCCAGCTGCCCATGTACGGCCACATCAACCCCCGGCCGACAGCCGCACCACCATCCACCGTCTAAACGACTCTTCTGTGGATGCCAGAAGATCGTCCGTTACCGCTGAGCTGGGACGTCGTGCATGCCGTCGACGGGCGCCGTTGCGTTGTGGGATCGGAAGACGCGTTAAGCCCGTGCCGGGTGGGCGGTCAGATCGCTTGGGCGAGCTCGGTGAACGCCGCGGCGACCCGCAGAGCGGGCGGGGTGTCGATGGCGAGTTCGTAGTGTCCGCGGCGCAGGTTCTGCATGAACGCGTTGCCAGCGATGATCACTTGTGCGGTCTTGTCCGTTCGTAGCCCGCGCATCGGTCTCAACCGGTGTTTGAGCTGGCTGTCATCAGCCTCGATCGGATTGTTGGCGTACTGCTCGACGTGGTGCCACGCGGACGGGATCAGCTCGTCGAGCACGCCGGGGTAGACCGGCGCTGCGTCGGTGAGCACTTCGCTGGGTGTCACCCTCAACGTCGACAACGCCCGTCGGAAAAACCGCCGGGCCGCGCCGACATCCCGGCGGGCCGAGACCAGCACGTCGATGACCTGCCCGTACTGGTCGACCGCCCCGTACACGTACCGCCACACTCCGTTGACCTTGACGTACGTCTCATCAACGAACCACCTGTCGCCTGGTGAGTGCCGGCAGAAGCGGGCGGCGTCGGCCAGCAGCGGCGTGAACCGCTGCACCCACCGGAACACGGTGACGTGGTCGACCTCCACGCCACGTTCGACCAGCAGCTCCTCCACATCGCGATGGGAGAGGTTGAACCGCAGATACCAGCGGACCGCGACGACGATCACCTCCGGCGGGAACCGGAACCCGGCGAACGCCGACTTCGGCGGCAGCCACGGGTCAGGCTGGCTCGATGACCTCACTGCCCAAGTCTGCCTCGATCTTGCAATCGCTCAACGCAACGGAGCCCCGCTGCGCGAACAGACGCCCACCACCTTCCGATCCAGGCCCGGCCACATTCACTCAGCTCAGCAGAATGATGCGGACCGGGCCGAGGTCGGCGAGAGCCGCCACCACGGCGGCGCCCACCGACCTTGGCCGGACACTCCGAGAACAGCCTCCGGCGGCCTGGTCACCGCTGCAGGGCCGGACTTCTTTCGTCCGTCGGCACCACCGGCGACGCGTCCCGCTTCGTGATGCTCAGGTAGACGACCAGTGCCAGGATCGTCGCCAGGAACAGGGCGCTGGTCACGACCGTGCCCAGACCGAGACCCCCGTCGTCCGGGGCTTGGGACAGGTAGTCGCCCAACGACGCGCCAAGCGGGCGGGTCAGGACGTAGGCGATCCAGAAGGCCGGGATCGCGCCCAGCCAGGACCGGGAGTACACGGCCGCGACCAGAGCGATCAGAGCGCCGAAGATGAGGCCGGACCGCCAATAGCCCAGATCCATGCTCTCCGCCAGCAGATCCCCCGCGGCCGTACCAAGGGCGAACGTGAACAGGATCGCCGCCCAGTAGAACCCCTCCCGCCGCGAGGTGACGATCGTGTGAATCGACAGGGTGCGCTCGCTGCGGTACCAGGCCCCGAACGTCGCCGCGAGCGCCACGGCGAACACGGCCGTGGTGACCTCCAACGGCACGCCGAGGTTGTCCACCAGGTTGTCGGTGATCAGCGTGCCCACGATGCTGATCAACACGACCGCCAGCCAGTAGACCCACGGAACGTACCGGTCGGCTCTGAACTGCACGACGAGCACGACGGCCAGCACCACGACCATCGCCACCGTCGTGCCGGTCAGGCCGAGGTGCAGATTGACGTTGAGGAAATCCGCCGCCGTCTCACCCACCGTGGTCGCCAGGACCTTGATGACCCAAAAGTAGAAGGTGACCTCAGGAACCTTGTTCAACATCTGCCGAACCCGCGGCACCGAGGCATACGCGTACTGATCGTCGATCTTCATCCCGGGAGACTCGCAGAACGGACCTGAAGCGTGGCTGAGAAACTCGCTACCTCACAAATGGGTCAATTGTGAATGGCGCGCCTGCTACGCGCTGGTGAGGGTAACCCGACCGAAGCCCACTGCTCTGCTGGAGCCTTGCCGTGACTCTTTATCAGCTTGCTCTCAGGTCGCACCGTCGATCATGTGAGCCACATTGCGTCGCGGGCGACCGACCGAGGAAGGTGGCTGCTGGCGGCCGTCCGTCGGAGCCGCACCGCGGCACCCTGGAGTAACCGGAAGGTGACGGAGTGGGCGTACGGTTCAGTGTGGTCATCCCCTGCTTCAACGAAGCCGACTACATCGCCGCGACAATCGCATCGCTACGAGCCCAACGCGTCGTGGGCGGCTGCGAAATCATCGTCGTGGACAACAACTGCACCGATGCCACAGCCGCGATAGCCCGGAACCTCGGGGCAACGGTGGTGATGGAGCACGAGCGCGGCGTCTGCGCGGCCCGACAGCGCGGCGCCCAGGCCAGTCGCGGCCAGATCATCGTCTCGGCGGACGCCGACACCACCTATCCCCCGGACTGGCTGGACAAGATCCACCGCGCGTTCGCCGCGGACAACCGGGTCGTGGGGGTGGTCGGCCCCTGCCGGTACAAGGACGGTCCGCACTGGGGACGGCTGTACGCCCGGCTGCTGTTCGGGCTCGTCGGCCTGGCCTACCGGCTGACCGGGCGGGTGTTCTACGTGACCGCGACGAACATTGCCATGCGCCGGGACCACTTTCCCGGCTACGACACGAAGCTGACGCAGGGTGGCGACGAGTTGGACCTGCTGCGCAGGCTACGCCGTCAGGGTCGCGTGGTGTATGACAGAAGCAATCCAAGCCACAGCTCCGGGCGACGGCTCACCCGCGGCCTGGTCTACAACATGTTCGTCACGCTGCTCGTGCACTATCTGCTGGCGTACCTGTTGAACCGGTTGTTCGGCCGCCGCGTCCTCGGATCCGCACCCGCCTTCCGCACCAGCCGCGCCGCGACGCGCCATTGGCGCATCATCGGCAGCGTCGCGGCCGCAGCGCTACTGGCGATTCCCTCCGCGGCGCCAGCCGGGCAGGTCTCCGACACCTATCACTCGTTACTGCGGCACATCAGGCTGAGCGCAGGCCAGGACGGGCACCGATGAGGTGGCTTGCCGGCGGGCTGCTCCTCGTCGCCATCGTCGTCGCCGGCTACTGGACATTCCTGTCTCCCTACTGCCAACTGTTCGGCCGTTACCCGTACCGGGGACCCTCGACGAAGCGGGTCGTCGCACTGACCTTCGATGACGGCCCTAACGAGCCGTACACCTCCCAGATCCTCGACTACCTCGACAGCCGGCACATCCGCGCCACGTTCTTCCAGGTAGGCAGCTGCGTGGAGCGGCACCCCGCCACGACCAGACGGATGGTTACCGCCGGTCACGTCATTGGTAACCACTCGCTGACCCACAGCTTCAGCAGCTACCTTCGTCCCGGCCGCTACAAAAGGGAGGTCCACCGGACGCAGGAGGTCCTTCGCCGGTACGTCGGCCGCGCACCCGCGCTGGCCCGCTCTCCGTGGCTGTGGCGGCATCCCCCGCTGCTGCGGATGCTGCGAGCAGCGGCATTGCAGCCGGTGTCCGGCGTGTTCTGCCACGCCCTCGAGGTACTGCAGATCGACGCGGCGGCGATCGCCCGCGAAGCGATCGCGAAGACACGGCCCGGCACCATCCTGATCTTCCACGACGGATTCGATGCCCGAGGCGGCAACCGCAGCCAGACTGTCGAGGCGGTCAAGCTGACCACCGAGGCGTTACTGGCCAGCGGCTTTCATTTCGTCACCGTCGATGAACTGCTCGACGTGCCCGCCTACCAGCCCGACGTGGGCCATTGACGGGACCGCTCAGTCACGGATCGTCGCCGCATCGGACGCCTGGGCGGCGTGCCGCCGGGACCGGAGCAGTTGGATGCCGATCGGTACCACGGAGATCACCACGATGCCGATCAGGATGAACTCGATGTTGGACTTGACGAAGGCGATCTGGCCGAGGAAGTAGCCCAGCACGGTGACGCCGATGCCCCAGAGCGCCCCGCCGAGCACGTTGTAGATCAGGAACGTCCGGTAGTGCATCCGGCTGACCCCGGCGATGATCGGGGTGAACGTCCGCACGATCGGCACGAACCGGGCCAGCACGATCGACCGGGCCCCGTACCTGGCGAAGAAGTCGTTGGCCCGTTGCACGTTCTCCTGCTTGAACAGCCGTGAGTTGGGCCGGCGGAACAGGCTCGGGCCGACCCGCTTGCCGAACAGGTAGCCCACCTGGTCCCCGGCGATCGCGGCGACGGCCACCAGCAGGCAGACCAGCCACAGCGGCTGGTGCAGGTAGCGGCCGTCGGCGACGAGCAGCCCGGCGGTGAACAGCAGCGAGTCACCGGGGAGGAAGAAACCGATCAGCAGGCCGGACTCGGCGAAGACGATGGCGAGGATACCGATCAACCCGAAAGTGGAGATCAACCAGTCCGGATTGAGGAAACCGGGACCCACCGCCGGCAGGGCCAGAGACGTCGACACGAGGGGACCTCCGAATAGGTGCGGCGGAAAGCCTGCGGGGAGCGGGCGGACGAGGAATGCGGTCACCGGCTGCCGACAGCGGTGCCCGACCCGCGACGGTGGCTCCACCGGTCGAACGCGCGCCGGCCGAACGCGGTGATCAGCACGGCTACCACGCCGATAACCGCGCCGGCGACGATGTCGGCCGGATAATGCACACCTGTCCACACCCGGGCGAATCCGATGACGGTGGCCTGTGGGGTTCCAAAACCTTGTCACGTGCGCTGAGCTGGGTCTCTTATGCGGCTCGTTCGTACTCGTAGATCAGCCCGCTGAGAACCGGCCGGCGTTTGACCCGCTCGTGAGCAAGGTCGACGGCAGGACGGTCGGAGCGTGGAGGCTGCAACTGCAGCGCCCGATGCGGACGCCGCCCGTTGTAGTGGCGGGCGTATCGATCGAGTGTTCGCCGTAGGTGCCGTTCACCGACGATGAGCACGCGGTCGGTGACCTCGCGGCGCACGGTGCGGATGAACCGTTCGGCGTAGGCGTTGGCTCGCGGGCTGCGCGGCGGGATCTTGCGCACCGTGATGCCGGCGTTGGCCAGTACGGCGCCGTAGGCGGTGGTGAAGCGTCCGGCCCTGTCCCGGATCAGCACCTTGAACTGGTCGGCCCGGTCGCCGAGGTCCATCAGCAGGTTGCGGGCCTGCTGTACGGTCCACGGCCCATCCGGGTTGGCGGTGACGCCGAGGATGTGCACGTACCGGCTGCCGACTTCCATTACGAAGAACACGTACAGGCGTTGGAGGGTGAGGGTGCAGTCCACATGGAAGAGGTCGCATGCGAGGATGGTCGACGCCTGCGTGCGGAGGAACCGGCGCCAGGTGGTGTGGTCCCGACGTAGCGGCGCTGGCGGTATGCCCAGACGCTTGAGGATCCGGCGGATCGTGGAGGCGCCGATTCGGTGCCCGAGGCCAAGCAGTTCGCCCTGGATGCGCTGGTATCCCCAGCCGGGATGGTCCCGGGCCATCTGCTCAACCAGGCCGGCCACGATCGGGTCGACCGGTGGGCGCCCGGCTCGGTTCGGGTAGGTCCAGTGGTGGGCTACCAGGCGACGATGCCAGCGCAGGACGGTGGCCGGAGTGACAAGCCGCTGCACCTTTAACGCTCGGGGCAGAAGTCTGATCAAGGCGGCGAGCACGGCGCGATCCGGCCAGTCCAGTCGTGGCTTTGGGTTCCGCCGGCGCAGGACCGCGTTCTCGTGACGTAAGACGAGGATCTCCACGTCCTTGGCCGTCTTGGTTCGGCTGAGGAGGTCCAGCCACGAGGTGACGCGGCAAAGCACGAGGTAGATCAGGCGCAATGACACGAAGCCCGATCATGCCCCAGGCGCATCGCCAGCACCACGTGCGGCCAGGCCATTGAGGGTGACGGGATTATGGAACCCCACAGGCCCCGCCGTCCAGCCGTCGGACCCACGCAGAACTCGTTGCCTTCGGGGTCGTGGATAGTAACCGCGTAATGATCCATGCCTGGATCTGCCAGCACGCGGACCACGGTTGCGCCGAGCCCAGTCAACCGCTCGACCTCGGTGTCGACCTGCTCCCGACGCGTCTGGAGTGCCGCCGTCCGGTCAGCGATCTTGATATCCAGATGCAGCCGATTTTTGACAACCTTGGCCTCGGGGACCGGCTGGAACCAGATCCGCGGCCCGACCCCGTCAGGGTCGACGATGGAGTCGGGGCGTTCACCTTCGTCGCCGGTATCGGGCCGGCCCTGACCTTCGCTCGTGCCCGGTCATGAGCGACCGCGCGCGGACCGCCGCGTGATGCGGTCCGGGGCAGGGCCACCCTGCCTCTCGCCCCGGCTCAGGCCCACGGCGGCGGCTCATATACCGCGCGGGCCGGGGCGCAGTCAGTAACGGCAACGGACTCGCAATGCGTAGGCCGTGGGTTTCATTCCGTTGGGCCGCTCTATAGGAAGGCCCACGTCACGGGCTTGATCGCCGACCGTGACCCGGGCCTTCTTCATACCGTCGAACGCCAGCCGATCTCAGGGCCCGGTGGCGCTCGCCACCCCGCTCTCGTCGACGGCGAACTGCCCGCGCGGGGCGCCGTTGAAGGTCCCACTCTTGATCCACTCGATCAGCGCCGCCCTGACGGTGGAATGGGGACCCGCCCAGGGAGCACCGGGGGTGCCGCCGTAGGGGGTGCCCGAGGTGGGGGTGCAGCGGTGCCCAGAGCAGCCCTCCCACACAAAGGTGTGGCTTCCGCACGCAACCGTTACCAGCACCTTGTTCGTCATCGGGGCGGCGTTGTAGATGGCTGTCGCGTTCGCCGGCGGCGTCAGACCGTCTTCAGCACCGTGGATGACGAGCGTGGGTGGGGTCAGCTGTGCTGCGACTTCGGTGTTCCAGCCGTAGCTGGAGAAAACCGGACTGCGGGCGAGGCCGGTCGGGTGGCCGGGGATGGTCCCTCCCCACTGGGCGCCCACAGGGTCCTCCTCCAGGACCTGCGCCGCCACCTGCTCCCGACTGCCCGGGACCACACGGCCGGTGCACGCCGCCTCGCGGTCGGGCGGCAGGTTCCCGGGTCCGCCACCGACGAAGACGTGCAGCGGGAAGGTAGCGAAGCCGCCCGGCGGCGGCGTCTCCTCGGTCGGGAAACCGAAGAGCGACGCCGCGAACACGACACGGTTGACCTTGGCGATGTACTGGTCGCTGTGGGGAAGGAGCGGGTTCGGGTTGGCCGCGTACAGCGTCCGGCCGACGAACTGCCCACCAGCCGAGTAGCCCACCAGGGTTACCTTGCCGTCCGACGGCTGCGCCTGCGCGATGGCGTCGTTGATGACCTGACGGATGTCGCGCACGAAGGTGTCGACACGGGCGAACCGGACGTTGCTCGAGTGGGCCCGCCGCTGTCCGCCGAGCGGATTGGTGAACAGCGTCGGATCCTGCATCGGCCCCTGCTGATCGAGGGGGAAGAGCCCGAGATGCGTGCGGTCGCACCCCTCGTGGTAGGAGCAGGTGCCGTCCGTATTGTAGGCGGGCAGGCTTGCGTTGCCCGGATCGTTCAGGCCGTGGGCGAAGCGCGTCGAGCGGCCGTAGCCGAGCAGGTTGGGGGCGAAGGTGTCGATTCCTGCCCGGGCGAGCGCCTTCTGAATGCTGAGCTCGCCGCCTTCGGGGGCGGGCTGTCGGAGGTCGAACACGGCCGGGCCGTACACGGTGCGGCCGTGGATCAGCACCGCGGCCCGGTTGGGCACCGAGTGGCACTTGCCGTGGGCGTAGACGGGCTGGACGCGGTGCACCTGCAGTTCGGCCGGGAGCCCGTCGAACTGTGGGTCGGGCATCAGCCCGGCGGGGACGGTGAAGGGCAGGAAGTGATCGCTGACCTGCACACCGGTCGGCACCTTGTCGCAGCCGGCGGCCGCAGCCGCGCCGCTGACACCGGCCATCGGTGAGGACCATGGTGCGGAGAGCGGCTGAGAGAATGCGGCAGTCAGCGCAGTTACTGCGACAATCGTGAATGCCGCCCCTCTGAGTCTTCGCTTTGTCTTGGACATGGGGGTCTCCTTACATAGGTGCGGCTACGCGCCGTTCGCGTAGTCGTGAAACCTGGCCACGCCTGCCTAATTGCGAGGGCGGGGCGCGGGCGCGGGCAGGATGAAAAGGGCCGCGACGGCGGCCAGCATGCGGAATCTCAACCTCGGGACGTTCCTGAGACGCGGAATATGCGTTGGATAAGGAACGGTGCCGCTTCCGCAAATCGGGTCGCGATGCGCGCCGAGCGGCATCTGGTGTCACTGCCCTCCGCCGGCTGTGGATCCCACGGAAGGATGCGTCGACAAGAACAGCGAAGCATGTTGACATGTTCGTTTGTCAACGATCGTGTCGCTACTGCTCGGGGTCGTTTCCCGGGGCCCGCCTAGTTCTGTCGACTCTGAACGCGTCACTGATGGTGCTCGCCTCGCGATGCGAAGTCAACGCATGAACTTTCCATCAACTGGCTGATAGGGTGACAGCGGCCAAGTGCTACATCCGTGGCGAAAATAAGAAGGCCCTGACTTTTATAGCCTTCTCCAGTTTCTGACCCCCATGGGCCAAAAAAGCCGAAATAGCCTGCCAAAGCTCCATGGTCATGTGAGCTTGCCAGCTCACTCGGAGATCTTGCCACACAAACCGTCCAAGTGTCCATATTGAAGGCTCCGCCTGCCGAACGTTGGGCAAGAGGACCAGGCGGTGGACCAGCGCCGGGGGAGCGACTCGCAATTGCGGCAGATCCGATGCATTTCGTTGTGCGTGATCTGCGCCCGGGGCCCACTCCCGCTGCCCGACGATGGCGGGGAAGGGACGGATATGAGTGGCGCTCGCGGTCTGGACGGATGGGGCTGGAGGGGGTGAGTCCGGGCTGGCGGTGGGAGACGTCGCCAGGTGGGCTGGTGCTAAGCCGGCCTGTCGCGCCGGTCGACGCGGTGCCCGAGGGCCCGGACTTGACCTATGAGCCGAAGTGGGACGGGTGGCGGGCGCTGGCCTTCTGGGGAGCCTCGGACGTCTACTTGCAGTCGCGCGCCAGCAGACATCACGCGGGCGGTGCGTGCCCTCGTACCGCCCGGTGCGGTGCTCGACGGGGAACTGGTGGTCTGGGAGCGGGGGCGGACGAACTTCGCCCTGCTGCAACGGCGAGTCACCGCAGGCCGACACCTGCTGCGCCAAGCTCGTGAGCACCCGGCGTACTACGTCACCTTCGACCTTCTCGTCGACGCTGGCGGAGAGCCCGTGCTTGACGCGCCCCTGGTCGAGCGTCGTGCCCGGCTGGTGCGGCTGTGCGCCGGCGCCCCGCCGCAGCTGGCGCTCACCCCGCAGAGTGTCGACGTCGCTGAGGTCAGCGAATGGCTGACCACCTGGACCGCGGCCGGTGTGGAAGGTGTCGTGATCAAACGCCTCGACAGCCGGCATGAGCCCGGCAGGCGAGGATGGGCGAAGTTCCGGGCCCGTGCCACCACGGAGGCCATCATCGGCGGCGTCACCGGCAGCATCCGCAACCCCGAGACTGCGCTGCTCGGCCGATTCGACCGGCGTGGTCGGCTGCGATACACCGGCCGCACGCACCCCCTCGCGACGCCGCAGCGCCAGGAGCTGGCAAGTCTGCTGTCCCCGCCACGCCCGACCGAGCGCCGTGTTGCCATCCACCCCTGGCCCGATCCGCTGCCCGCCACATGGTCCGGCCATTTCGAGCGGCCCGAGCCACTGCGCTACGCCCAAGTCGAGCCGACCGTAGTGGCCGAGATTGAGGTGGACACGGCCTACGAGCACCACCGGTGGCGTCACCGCGTCCGGTACGCACGGCCCAGACCGGACCTGTCGGTGTACGACGTGCCGCTGATCCTCGACGAGGGCCAAGATCCCTTCTCCGACTACGTGCGAATCGCCTGACTGAGCTCACCCGATTCGCAGTCGGGAAGGGCGCCTGCTCGACCCGCAGGTGTCAGAGCAGATCCGGCAGCGGATGACGAGGTGCCTGCCGCAGCGGCACGGCCACCAGTCCCGCACCGGCGTGGTCGCCGAGCCGCCGGCGTGGCCGTGCCCGTTGTGCCATTGCTGCGGCTCCTCGCCGTCGAGCTCGCGGACATGCCGGTACGGGAAGGCGACCACGTGCGGGTCGGCGCGGGCCCGGTCGACCAGGCGGCGCAGATCGGCGGGGCGGCGACCAGCCGTTCAAAGACAGGTACCTGTCGGCCATGAGCGAGCTGACCGCCCAACTCCCAGTCGGTACAGGGCGCGGAGACCGTCGGCCGACCCAGCCGCGGCTACGACGCCGGCAAGAAGGTCAACGGCCGCAAACGCCACATCGCCGTCGACACCTGCGGCCTGCTCCTCGCTGTCCTGATCACCGGCGCCAAAGTGCAGGACCGTGACGGCGCCCGGCCGCTGCTGTGGGCGCTACGCGCGTGCTTTCCCACGATCCGGCTGATCTGGGCCGATAGCGGCTACGCCGGAAAACTCGTCGACTGGTCCACCGCCCACCGTGCGGATCGTCGCGAAACTCGCCGGGCAGGCCACCTTCGTCGTGCTGCACCGCCGCTGGTGCGTCGAACGCAATTTTTCCTGGATCAACCGGTGCCGACGCACCGTGCGCGACTACGAACGGCTACCCGACCACCACGCCGCGATGGTCCAGTGGGCCATGGTCATCGTCATGCCCCGCCGCCTCGCCCGCCGTCAAAACACCCGAAACCCTTATTTATCAGGCTCTTAGGTTGCGACCGGGCAACCAGACAACCAGGTAACTAGACAACCTGGTTCCTTGGTCATAAGGTCACTCTTGGGTGGCAAAAATCACCCGTTCCGACTTGAACATCGGGGCTCTTCGCTCCACTGGCGCCCTCCCGTATCCCCGCTCGAGCCCGCCGAATCGATTGAGGTAAGGCATGACTGAGTCGACCGACACCGCTACCCCCCCGCTGTGGGGTCCGATGACCTCGCTGGTACTGCAGAACTCGCCGGCTTCCGGCCCGCGCTTGCGCGACTTCCCCGCGTTTGTCCGCGCATTTGCCGAGGTCAAGCTCGCTGCGGTGCGTGCGAACCGGGAGCTCGGTGTTCTGGACGAGGTGCGTGCGGGGGCGATCGCAGAGGCAGCGAGCGAAGTCGCTCGCGGCGACCACATAGCTCAATTCCCCGTGCGGGTCGTCGCCACCGGTGGGGGCACCGCGACCAATATGAACGTCAACGAAGTGTTGGCTTCGCGGGCGACCCAGCTCCTCTCGGACGACACGGATCTCACGATTCACCCCAACGATCATGTGAACCGGTCCCAGTCTTCGAACGACACCTACCCGACCGCCACGAAGGTGCTTCTGGTACGACAGGCATACGAGGTGGCGTCGGCCCTGCGGGAACTTGCGCGCAGCTTCATCCGGCAGGCGGAGCGGAACGCCGGAGTGGAGCGGATGGGGCGCACCTCCTGGCAGGACGCCGTCGTCGTCTCGGTGTCGGCGGCCCACCAGTCGCACGCTGCGGCGGCAGAGCGATTCGCGGACCAGTTCGAGGCTGCCGCACAGACACTGTTGGAAGTTCCGCTCGGCGGGACCGTGCTCGGGACCGGGGTTGGAGCTCCGGACGGATTCACTCCCTCAGCTGTCGGGCATCTGGCCGACATCACGGGTCTGCCGCTGCGGCAGTGCACAAACCGTATCGATGCCTTTGTGCATGCTGACGGCTACTCCGCGCTGGCAGACACTGCGGCCCGTTGCGCCAGCATCCTGTTCAAGCAATGCGAGGACCTCCGCATCCTCAGCTCGGGCCCGAACGGGGGGCTGTCGGAGCTGACGCTGCCGAAGCTCCAGCCCGGATCGTCGATCATGCCGGGCAAGGTCAATCCGGCCGTGCCCACCATGGTGATCCAGGCCACCTTCTCGATCCGCGCGGCAGCTACGGGTGTGGGCATGGCCGTCGCCGCAGGCGAGCCTGACATCGGCGGGCACTTTCCCGCGATCGTTGCTGGCCTCTCCCCGGCGCTCACGGAGCTGGCTTCTGTGGTGTCCGTCCTCACCGCCAAGTGCATCGACGGTCTCCGCTGGAACCAGGCCCGGCTCGCCCTACTCGCCGCACGTCCCTTCGATGCCGCGATCGCGCGGGCAGAGAAGGACGGATACGACGCGGTCTCCGGCCGCCCGGCCCACGCGTACCCGACGGCACAGAAGGAATAGCAATGATCACAAGCAGCAGCACTGGAGCCGGCACAGGAGCACTCGGCACAGCCGCGAACGGGCGGTATGCAGACATTGTCTGCCATGCAGAGCCCGACCAGCGCCGACGCGACCGCCAAGTGCGGGCTGGGGCAATGTGGCAGGGCACTAGGATTGGTCACTGATGCGACCGGCGCCGAAATTGAAGCGGACGAGCCTGGTGGACCAGGCCGTCGAGCAACTGCGCAATGAAATCATCGACGGGTCGCTGCCCCCCGGCACGCCACTGCCCGAAGTGCAGGTCAGTGAATCGCTGGGCATCGCCAGGCCGACCGTCCGCGAGGTACTGCTGCAGCTGCAGAACGAGGGCCTGGTCCAACGGCAGGGCCGCGGGCTGGCGCTCGCGGTCACCCGCGTCACCCGCGAGCAGATGGTCGACATCTACACCGCGCGGCTTCACCTCGAGATGGCTGGCGCACGATCGTTCGCCACCGCCGCCCCGGCTGACCGCGAGGAGCTGGATCGAAGCCTTGAAGCGCTGGAAGCCGCGGTCGCATCGTCCGACCGGCTTACACAGGTCCGGCTCGAGGATCGTTGCCACACTGCAGCTGTCGGCCTGACCGGCTCTCGACGCTTGGTCGCTGCGCACAGACAGCTGTTGATGGAGGCTCGACTGGCCGTCATTACAGCGGGCCTTGCCGATCACGAGATCGTCATGGCCAACCATCACAAGTTCATCGACCTGCTTCGGTCAGGGCAGGCAGAAGCCGCGTGCCAGCAGCTCGAGGAACGGCTGAGTGCCGCCCGTGAGCGGCTCATGAAGAACCTCCCTGAATGATCAACCGGGCCGCCATACTGCGCGGCCCACCGGTTGACCCCTGAGAGCGCAGCACCGCCACCACCCACATGGCTGGTAGCGCGTCTCACCACCATTTCCCGGCCCCGGTTCCCTTTCTGGGGCCGGGAACTCAACCAGCGATCCGTCCAGCCTGGCCATTCTGCCGGCGACGGTGCCGTCACTGTCTCGAATATCCCTCACGGAATCTTCTCGGATGACAGAGATGCGAACTATCAACCTTCTTCCCAAGAGCGGGACTATCCCGTTTCGAGTGCTCGGCGCCGCCGAGCACCTATGGAACCGATCCCCCCGTCCTAGTTTCACTCTGGAGGTATGGCCGACATGAAGAAGTTCCTCTGTGCGGCGCTCGTGCTCGGACTCTCGGCGTCACTGGCTGCTTGTACGTCGACCAGTCCGGACGCCAGTTCGGGAGGTGGGGATGTACTCGTCGTCGCGGGATTCGGCGCCGAGTATGAGACTCTCTTCCAGGAGCACATCGCGAAGCCCTTCACGAAGAAGACCGGCATCCAGGTCAAGTACAGGGCTTCCGGGTCGGGGGCGGAAATGTACGCCGCCATCCGCGCAGCCAACGGCGAACCAGGTTTCGACCTCGCCGTGATGACCTACCTCGAGCTGGATCAGGGGCAGCGGGACAAGCTACTCGCCCCGGTGACAGCGAAGCAGGTGCCGAACATGGCGCACGTGCCGAACAAGCTGCTGGATCACACCCACGGCGTCGGTGCAATCCAGGACGTCCAGCAGGTTTCGCTGATGTACAGCCGTAAGGCCTTCCCGAAGCCGCCCACGAGCTGGGACGTGATGTGGGACCCGAAGTACCGCAACGGCACGCTGGTCTTCAACCCTAAGAACATTCTCGGTGTCTACGGCTTGCTCAATCTGGCCGACATGGGTGGTGGGGGAGTCACCAACATGGGTCCCGGGTTCAAGCGGAACGAGGAACTGGCCAAGCACGCCCTCGCCACCCCCAACACCTCGGCCGAGGCAGTGCCGTTCATGGCGAAGGAAACCGCAACAGCCTTCCCCTACTTCGACGGCCGCGCCGCTATCTACGCCAAGACCAACAACTACGACTTCACCATTCCACGTGAAGGCACCTACGCGCATCTGGGCTCTCTCGGTATCCCGGTCGGCGCCGAACACAAGGACGCGGCCTACAAGTTCATCGACTACTGGCTCTCCAACGAGGTGCAGGAGCGTTGGGCACGCGCCTACAACGTCGGGCCCGCGGTCACCGGCCTGACCTTCCCCGCGGACTTCGCGGCCAAGCACATCACGACGCCGGCGAGACTCGACGAGGTCAAGATTGCCGACGCGGCAACGGTCAACAAGCACCGCACCGAATGGCAGCAGCAGTGGCAGGAGACCGTGCGATGACAGCCACCATGATGGGCTCGCCCCCACGTGCGCCGGTGCGACAGGGGGCCCGCCTCCCGTGGCTCACCTTGCCTGCGACGCTCTGGGTGCTGGCGATCTTCGCCATCCCCACCATGATTCTCCTCGCCAGCAGCGTGATGACCTACAACGGCGCCAAGGTCACGGGTCCGGTCACCACCGAGCACTACACCGATCTGTTCGGTGACAGCTACTTCCGGTCGGTGCTCTGGGACACCGTCTGGACGTCAGTGGTGGTGGGCCTTGTGTGTACAGCCGCGGGGCTGCTGGTCTCGCACTTCCTTGTTCGATCCCGCTCGCGGCTGCGCACGCTCGTCCTGCTCATCGTCGTATCGCCCCTGGTTTCCAGTGTCGTGGTGCGTACCTACGGCTGGCTGGTGCTGCTGCAAGACGATGGGCTGCTCAACAAGATGCTCCTCTGGACGGGGGTGTCCGACTCACCCACCGCGTTCATCGGCTCCTGGTCCGCGGTCATCGTCGGACTCGTGCACGTGCTCCTCCCGTTCGCGGTGTTCACAGCGATGTCGAGCGTCCAGGGCGTCGACCCCGCACTGGAACGCGCGTCCCGAGATCTGGGTGCAGGGCCAGTCCGCACGTTCTTCCAGATCACGCTGCCGCTCATCAGGCCCGGTCTGATCTCCGGCTTCATGCTCACCTTCGCGATCAGCCTCGGTTCGTTCGCCGCCGCCGCTGTGCTCGGCGGCGGGCGGGTGCAGACACTCGCGACCCTGGTACGCGACCGCATGGTGGTCAGCCTCGAATGGGGCCAGGCCGCAGCCGTCGCGGTGATCATCCTGGTGGTGAGCGCCGCCACGGTGTCCGCGCTGCTCTGGGCCGGCAACCGGTCACGAAAGGGGATGTGACGATGATGCGCTTCCATCCGTGGATCATGCTGCGAACCCTGCTGCTCGTGCTCGTGCTGGCCTTCGTGGCCGTGCCGATGATCGTCGTCGTCTGGACCTCCATCCAGCCCGACACCTACCCCTCCTTCCCGCCGAGCGGCCTCTCCATGCGGTGGTGGGACACCGCGCTCACCCAGGAATGGCTGCTGCCCATGGCCCTGTCCGCCCAAGTCGCACTGGGTTCAGCGGTGTGCGCACTGGTGATGGGAACGGCCGCCGCCTACGCTCTGTCACGCGGCATGGGTCGAGGCCGCGCCGCGCTGGAGGGCTTCCTCGCCGCCCCCCTGCTGCTCCCGGAGATCGTGATCAGCCTCGGCGTGGTCCAGCTGATCTCCATGCTCAGCGCGCGCGGACTCATCGGACCCACCCTGCTCGTGGTGACGCACACGCTGATCGGCATCCCGT
Organism: Micromonospora sp. NPDC005806; assembly: GCF_042871425.1. Classification (NCBI taxonomy): domain Bacteria; kingdom Bacillati; phylum Actinomycetota; class Actinomycetes; order Micromonosporales; family Micromonosporaceae; genus Micromonospora; species Micromonospora sp. NPDC005806. The sequence continues at coordinate 20,312 of NZ_JBIAIL010000066.1, forward strand.
TCGTGCTGCGCACCGTGGGAGTCAGCTTGCTCGGGGTCAACACGCTGTGGGAGCGCGCCGCCCGCGACCTCGGCGCCTCGCCCCTGCGGGCATTCGCCACAGTCACACTGCCGCTCATGCGGTCCGGCATGTTCGCGGGCGCACTGTTCGCCTTCATCATGTCGTTCAACAACGTCGAGCTGTCCCTGTTCCTCACCACTCGCGACTCGAACACGCTACCCATCCAGCTCCTGCATTACATGGAGTACGAGCACTCGCCCACCCTCGCCTGCGTCGCCGTCACCAGCGTCCTTGGCATCTGCGCCATCGCCGGCGCGGCATCCCGATTCACCCATCTGACCGAGTTCATCCACGGAGGTACCAAGTGACCGCACGTGTAAGCGTCTTCGAGCGCCCGGCCACGCAAAGAGGTACCGGTGGCTACGGGGTCACCCTGCGCAGCATCCGCAAGGAATTCGGTTCGTCCGTGGCAGTTGAGAATCTCGACCTCGACGTGCGTCCCGGTGAGTTCCTCACCCTGCTCGGGCCGTCGGGCTGCGGGAAGACCACGACGCTGAACATGATCGCGGGATTCCTGACGCCGGACGGCGGGCAGATCCTGCTCGACGGGCAGGACGTGCACCAGCTGCCACCGGACCGGCGCGATACCGCCATGGTCTTCCAGCAGTACGCCCTCTTCCCACACCTCACCGTCGGCCAGAACGTCGGCTACGGGCTGCGGATGCGCAAACGTCCGAAGGAAGAGATCCGCCAGCGCGTCGCGGAGGCGCTCGAACGTGTCGGACTCGCCGGGCACGAGGACCGTCTGCCCAGCCAGCTCTCCGGCGGACAGCAGCAACGCGTGGCCCTGGCCCGGGCCATCGTGGTGCAGCCGAAGGTCCTGTTGTTCGACGAGCCACTGTCCAACCTCGACCTGAAGCTTCGCGAGCAGCTCCGCCTGGAGATCAGGCATCTGCAGCGGGAACTCGGCACCACCTCGATCTTCGTGACACACGACCAGACCGAAGCACTGGTGATGAGCGACCGCATCGCGGTCATGCGAGCCGGCCGGATCGACCAGCTCGACACACCCGAGAAGATCTACCGGGAACCAGCGAACGCATTCGTCGCCGGATTCGTCGGTCAGTCCAACCTGATCTCCGGCGTGTGCATGGAAGCCGGAGCAGACCGATGCACCGTCCAGTTGCCGACGTCGGACTTCGTGTACGCGCGGCATACCGGCACGGTCACCAAGGGGGACGATGTCCGCGTTCTGCTCAGGCCGGAGGCGCTTCGCCTCGGCGGAGAAAGTGCTGCAACATCGCTCACTGGCCAGGTGGTCGAGGTCGTCAACGAAGGCAGCATCGCCACCGTTGTCGTTGACATCGCCCAAGACATCCGGCTTCGGGTCACCGTGTCCGATCCGGCCGCGATGAGCCTGCCCGTGCCGGGCGAACTGACCACCGTTTCCATTCCGCCGGGTGCAGCTCGAGCCCTGCCCACCGACTGAAAATGCAGCGGGTTGCGCACCGGCGCGAGTCACACTCGGTCCGGACAGCTCTACTCAAGCAGCGGTGACTGGGACAAAACCGGCACGCTTCCGTCGTCGCCAGCCTCGCTGGCTCCTCTCGGTCCCAATCACCGCTTCTCGAGCAAGAAGAAGCCCCAGCCTCTGTCCCCGGACGGCTGGGCCTTCGCCCCGCGCAAGCACCACCCCACCCTTCCTTGGGACTGCCCCCGGTTCGGTTGACTCCTGACCTGTGAGGTTGTGGTCCTCGCTGGAAGGATCCTGGTCGGCGTGGAGAACGAAGTGCCTTACCGGGATGCCGTGGTGGGCGAGGCCCGCGCTGATCTCGCGCCAGTACTGCTCCACTGGGACAGTCATGGGCATGACCAGGGTGCCGCCTGTGTAGTCGAGCACGCGGCGGGCGGTCTCGAGACGAGTTGCCGCCACGGCGGCCAGTGCTGGAAGTTGTCCGTGGCGTTAGCCCCGGTGTGACGTCCATGAGTGTCTCGCCGATCTTCTCGGCGTCGAACACTCGGGAGTCCGGGATCAGTTGCTGCACGAGCACGCTGGTCGTCGTCTTGCCTGCGCCGTGGGTGCCGTTAACTTACGATCATGGGATCCATTCAACGCGTCCGCACAATCCGACGGGTCCGTGCCCGTTCTGGAGCGATACACGCCTTCGCTACTCGGTCTGCTGGCCATCGCGGTCTGGGCGCCAATCGGCGAAGAGCTGGGCAAGCCTCGTCTTGGTCTGGTCGGTGAGGACCTTGGTGACGTCGTCTCCGAGCGGCTGCAGGGCGTGTTGGCGTACCGCAGGGTGCTGCGCCGGCGCGGGGCAGATGAACACCGCAAGGATCCGCAGTGCGCGTAGGGCTTCTTCGTTCGAGATGAGGTCGAGCAGTGGGACGCCCCAGATGCCGCGGCTTGGAACGCGTGCCACACCTTGTCGACGATCAGGCCGACGACGGCTTCGGTGACGTGCGGGCGCTCGGCTTGTGTGGCCGAGCCCAGGACGAGGCGTTTGACCTTGTCGGGGATGCTGTCGAATCCCTGTCGGGTCACCTCGATCGCTCGAACCAGCCCGACAAGGAGGTCGCACCAGCCGTGGTTGGTGAGTTCACGTTTGACGCTGCTGGGGTCTGCGGTAGCGCGGTGCAGTTCCGTGGTGATCTCCCGCCAGGCCCCGCGTGTCATCACCTCGGCGAAGGCGGTCACCTGCTGGACGGGCGACGGATATGGGTAGCCGAACTCCGATCCCTTTGGAGGTGGGACAGCGAGCCAGTCGGCGATGTCGACGCGAGCAAGGTCGGTGCTGATCTCCTGGTTGTGGCGACTCTGCTCGAGGCGTCGTGGGTAGTGCCTTGTCCAGACCAGCCCGCTCTCGAAGCGCTCACGTTCCCTCTGGCGGAACTGGTGATCGTGGCTCACCTGGTCCAGCCAGCCCTGAACGCCGTGCTGCGAGCCGCCGCACTCATTGCAGCGGCAGCGATGCTGCCGGGCCGCCTCGCTACGAGGGTTATGCCTGCCGTTGTCCATGCCGCGGCCACCTCGCTCATCCGGTCTACCCGGTAGGGACCCTCGAACGGTCGCTAACTCCATGGATTCATGTGGATACCCTACGTGGATGAGCATCTGATGCCAACGCCTTCAGTGATTGATGGGAATGCACCACCGGAGAGCTTGTCCTCCGTCGGGTCTCCGCGTACGGTCGGCGCTACAGCTGGCTTCCGCCAAATTGGCGAATCTGCTGCTATGCGCGTGTTGTTGCGGGGCCCGAAGAACCGGCCAGTGATGCCGAAGGGCTGAGAACCCGCCCGTGGCGCGCTCCCGCACATTTCTTCCGTTGCCTGGCCGCTGCCGCCTCACCACAACCGGACCCGGTGGTGTGCCGGCATGCCCATGCCCAGCAAGGAGCGCCCTCATGTCCTCGTACGTATTCCGCTCTGGCGCTGAACCGCCGGCATCGACGCGATGGCTTGCCCACCAGTTCCCGCACCGGGGATGGCTCATCGCCGACCTGCGCCGCCGCATTGACCGCGCCCCTACCTGCATCAGCGCCTACGCGCCTGATACGAAAATCGGGCGGTCGTGGTGATCAGGTCAGGCTGTTTGTGTGCGTTGGACCGTGACTTGGTAGCCGAGTTGGTGGAGTTGGTCG
>NZ_JBIAIL010000067.1:0-23553 GCF_042871425.1 Micromonospora sp. NPDC005806
GGTCAGAAGGGTGTTGATGTCTGTCGTCACAAACGGATCATCAACACCCTTCCCCCGTCTCCGCAGCCCCGAATGACTTCGGACTTACTCGTCTAAGGCGTGTTTCGAAAGTCCCGTGGGCCGGTCGAAGTCACGGCGTGGCGATGATCGATAACTGAAGAGGTCTCCGGTAGATGGTTCAGCGACCAAGCTAGAACTTCACACCGGAGACCTCGTGCACAGCGTAGCGGTGACGAGGCGGCATGATCTGACCGACGCGCAGTGGGCGGTGCTGGCCCCGCTGCTGCCTGCGCCGTCACGTTCGGGTCGTCCGCCGAAGTGGGGAGAAACGGCAGATCATCGATGGGATCCGGTGGCGGATCCGGATCGGTGCCCCGTGGCGCGATGTTCCCGCGGAGTACGCGCCTTGGCCGACGATCTACGGGTTGTTCCGCCGCTGGCAGCGTGACGGGACCTGGGACCGGATCCTCGCGGCGTTGCAGACCGCTGGTGACGCGGCCGGCCGGATCGGCTGGACGGTCAGCGTGGACTCGATGACCAGCCGTGCCCACCAGCACGCCGCGGGCGCCCGCCGTGACGGGCATCTGCAGAAAGAACCGCCCGGCGGTGTGCATACCGAGCCGGCTGATCACGCGTTGGGCCGCTCGCGCGGCGGGCTGACCACGAAGACGCATCTGGCCTGTGAGCAGGGTCAGAAGGTCCTCGCCATGATCGTGACCGCCGGGCATCGCGGCGACAGCCCGCAGTTCATCCCCGTGCTGCGCCGTATCCGCGTCGGTCGCCTCGGCGTGGGCCGGCCCAGGAGCCGCCCCGAGCTGGTCCTGGCGGACAAGGCCTACACCAGCCGCGCCAACCGCAACCATCTACGGTCGCGAGGCATCAAGGCCTGCATCCCCAGCAAGGCGGATCAGGACGCCCATCGCAAGGCCAAAGGCTCCCGCGGCGGACGCCCACCCGCCTTCGACCCCCAGCTCTACCGGCTCCGGCACGCCGTCGAGAACGGCATCAACCGGCTTAAACGCCACCGCGGCGTCGCCACTCGCTACGACAAGTTAGCCGTGCGCTACCAGGCCGTTCTGACCATCACCATCATCAACGACTGGCTCTGAGCCCCTTATGAAACACGCCTTAGAGCAGAACGGGCCGACCGAGCTGATCCGCCCGGTACGCGCCATCGAGGCCGCCGACCTGTCCTGCATGAAGTGGGCACGCAACAAGCGCAGTGACGACGCCACCGCTGTCTAGGCCGCCTAAGAGGACGATGGGGACCAGGGATTGAACTACTTCAGCGGCAACGCTCTCCGGCAGTTGACATGATTGGGAGGGCTCCGGTCAGAGGACCGACCACGCCGGTCAGGGCTCTGTGACTACATCACCGACCGGAAACCCGCCTGACCATCACGACGCGGGCCCGGCCCGGGCGCGGGTAGATTTCGCGGTCGGACGGACGCGGAGGTGGCATGGTCGAGGGGTGGCACGGCTGGGTCGGTACCTTCAGGGGCGTGGCACTCATCACGGTGGCCGCACTGCCGTTGGCCGCGCTGGCGGTGTGGGCTTTGGCACGCCGTCGGGGTGTCACCGGCACCACGCCGGCGTGGCGGATGTCGCTGGCCGAGGTCGGCATCGTCTACGGGACGGTGCCGTGGGTATGGATGATCATGCTGCCGGGCGACCGGGCCGGCGCCGTCCCCGGTCGGGTGAGCCTGGTACCGCTGCGGGATCTGCTCACGATCCTCGCAGGCGATCCGCTGACGGCGATGGGCCAGGTCGTCGGCAACCTGCTGGTGTTCGCGGCGCTGGGGCTCCTCGCCCCGGTGCGGTTCGCGGCGCTGGCGTCGGTACCGCGGATCCTGGCGCTCGCGGCGGGCTGCTCGGTCCTGGTCGAGGCCGCGCAGTACGTCCTGCGGCTGGACCGGGTGTCGTCGGTGGACGATGTTCTGCTCAACGCTGCCGGCGCCGGGCTGGCCGCGCTGGCGTCGCGCCGCTGGTGGCGTGCTACGGCCAGAGCGTCGTCAGATCGACCTCGATCGGCCGCGGTACCGGGACGCTGAGCGGCCCGCGGTACGCCGGTCAGCGGCTCTGGGCGGTGGCCGAGGCCTGCAGGCGCCTACGCCTCCCGGAATCCGGCAGTACCTCGCCTGGCTGCACGACGCCGGCCTCGACGGCAACCCGCCGACTGAGCCGGCCGCCCGCGACGGCGCCGTACGTGACTACCGCAGCCGCGGGTACGGGCAACACGAATCGCGTGCCACCATGATCGGGTGGTTGATGTCGGCGCCATCCTGGAGCAGTTCGACGTAGCCGCCGATGAGGCGGTCTTCGTCGACCTTGAGAACGGCTACTACTACCCGATCGACAGCCGGTTGCACGCATACCATGACGCCACTCGATGGGCGCTCGTGGTGGAGCTGATTGGCTACAACCCCCGCGCTCGCGCTGTGCTTGACGTCCTCCACGTCTTTGGCAACTGCCTGACCTCCGGCGAGCCCGGTTTCGAGAACGGTGACTTTCTGAGCCGCATCGAAGATCTTGAGGAGGTTGTGGCCGAGCAGGTCACGCCAATCGTGCTGCGCGGGCGCAGGGTATCGGTCGCGGCGAAGCCAGGAGAACCGATGGTGGATGTGCTGCGGCGGATACTGCCGACTCACCGTGACCTGCTGCTGGCCACCGAAGAGGAGTTGCGGGGGCGGATCCCGTTCGATGTCCCGCAGGTCCTGCGCCTAGAGGAGTGGCACCAGCCGGTCTTCGATGATGTCCGATCGAGTGAGACGGAGACCTACCGACTGATCGCGCAGGTGTTGGCAACAGGGGATCCAGGGCGGTACCGGCCGACGCTGCCACCGAACACTCACTGGTCGCACTGGCCCGACTCTGGCACGCTCTGACCGACAACCGCACCGGGGGAGCCGGTCAGCCCTGTTGCTGCGAGTACGCCGTTGAATTCCTGGACGACACGGGCCAGCTCTTGGCTGCTGTCAGTTATCACCATGCGGAGACGCTGCGCTGGGATGGACCGACGACGGCGAGCTCGTCGACGGAACCGCGCTCCTTTGCTGGCTCGCCGGATGGGGCTGTCAATCTCCGCTTGACCGGTTCCGTGCTCATCGGAGCACGACATAGCCGAATCTGCATGGGTGTGGCGCGCGTGGAGGGTAGGCGCAAGGCCCGATACAGCATCACGGTCAACCCTGGATCATCGAGCCTTGCCGCCGGCACGCCCTGCAGCAACAACCGTGGCGCCACTGGTCTGCTGGATCCAGTCGGCGATCCGGTCCACCCGCGCCGTCGTCTCCTCCTGGGAGTGCGGGCGCGACGGCCCGTCGGATTCGACCGAGACCAGCGTCTGCGTGCCGTCCGTGTTTTCTCTGAAGTACGGGGCGCCGGAGTCCCAGAGGCATGCGCTGGTGTCGGCCGCGGGCGCATAGCCGACCACCATGGCGGAGGAACCGGTAACTCGGGTGATCTTGAATTGGCCGGTCTGCAGGTGGGTTGCGGGCGCCGGGTTGACGGAACCGGTGGCGCCCCAGCCGGTCATCCGCAGGATGGTGCCGGTCTTCGGGGATCTGCCACTGACCGACAGCGGCGTGATGTCCGTGATCGGGGCGGCGCGCTTGGCCAGCGCCACGTCGGGTCGGGATGCCTGCCGCACCTCGACGACGTCGATGACGTATCCGTTGGTGGCGGTCATGTCCGTGCGGCCGACGGTTGCGGTGGTCGCGTACGGCACGGGGCCGCTGACCCTTCTGCCAGCGGTGTCGTGGAAGCAGTGCCCGGCGGTGATGATCCACTGCGGAGCGACCAACGCGCCGGAGCATGCACTGTCGTAGACGGTGCCGTCGGCGCGCGGGATGTTGGTCATGGTAAGCTTCGTGGAAGACTGGTATTGACCATCAGCCACGGGAGTGCCGTTTGCGATGGCGTTTGCCACGCCGGGCACAGCCACGATGGCGGACAGTCCTAGCGCTGCAAGGGCCAAGCCCCTTCGGCGGGTCCCGGCCCTGACGAGGTCGGCCTGGGGCGGTGCCGTGTTCGCGGCGGTGGTGGGCGGTAGCCCGATGGTGTTGGCGGTCAGCGCACTCCCCGCGGATGCGCTGACCAGCTTGCGGCGTCGTTGCCGGTGTAGAGACATGGAATCCTTACGGCAGAGGGACGCGCCGGATCGGTCCGGTCGGGACAGGAATGGATCCTGTCCGTTTGCACAACGTCGAACCGATGATCGTCGTTACGTGCGACCTTCGCTTTGCCGGCCGACCGAAAAATCTTGACCCTCGCCGGCTGGGTGCGGGCCCAGTTCGGCTGACGGGTCGATGGCGGCCGGGCCGGCAGGTCGGGCGACGCTGCCCGCGGTTTTCCGGGACCCGTTACGCGTGCGTCAGCGGGGCGTGAGGGCCTGCTCCGCGTACGCCCAGAGGCGATCGGCTGCGGCCTGGTCCATCGCGTGCGCTGCCACCCCTCCCGTGGCCTCCCGGCCGCCGGCCACCATCTCGGTCTCCTGGTTGTCCTCGAAGTACCGGCCGGTGACCCCCTCGACCAGAGGCGATGCCGCCAGCAGCACCGAGGTCGCCGCGCCCTGGGCGGGTGTCTTGTAGTACGGCAGGTCGATCCGGTTGCCCGCCTCGTCCAACACCCCGTGCGCTCGCAGTGTCTCGTCGTCGAGGTGGCGCTGCAGGTTGGTGTTGATGTAGCCGGGGTTGAGCGCGGTGGCGGCGATGCTGTCGCTGGCCCATCGCTGGGCGATACCCACGGCGAGCAGGACGTCCGCGGTCTTCGACCGGGCGTATGCCGTCCACGGCTCGTACGGCTGCCGCTCGAACTGCGGGTCCTCGAAGTCGAACGCCGCCCACAGGTGCGCCCCGGAGCTGACGATCACCACGCGGGCCGAGCCGGCGGCGCGCAGGTTGTCGTGCAGGCCGCGGACGAGCGCGAAGTGGCCGAGGTAGTTGGTGCCGAGCTGAAGTTCCCAGCCCTGCGGGGTGAGCTGGTGGGTCGGGATCGCCATGATCCCGGCGTTGGCGACGAGCGCGTGCAGCGGCCCCTCCCAGGCCGCGACGAAGGCGTCGACCGAGGCCAGGTCGGCCAGGTCGAGGGCGGCCGCCCGTACGACGCCGGGGCCGGGCCCGGCGAACTCGGCCACCAGCTCGTCGGCGCTTGCCGGGTTGCGGGTGGCGACGGTGACCTCCGCTCCGGCCCCGGCCAGGGCGCGGACGGTCTCGGCGCCGATGCCGGAGGCGCCGCCGGTGACGATCATCCGGCGACCGGTGAGGTCGACGCCGTCGAGGATCTCGGCGGCGGTGGTGCGGGCGGTGAACGGGGTCGTGCGTCGTGTCTCGGTGGTCATGGCATCCACGCTACGAACGGCTCCCCGGACTGTCTGTAGCCTGGAGTCCATCACTTTTTAGTGAGCGTCCAGGAGGGCGAAGCGTGGATCCGTTGGAGGACGTGCTCGCGCTGGTCGGCGCGACCAGCCACATATCCGCCGCGCTCGCCGGCGGCGGGCGCTGGGCGGTCAGCTTCGACCCGCCGGCCGGCGTCAAGTTCAACTCCGTCCGGCGCGGCAGTTGCCTCCTGTGGGTCGATGGCGTGCCAGAGCCGGTGAACCTGGTCGAGGGCGACTGTTTCCTGCTGACCAGGCCCCTGGCGTTCACCCTGGCAAGTGACCCCGACATCCCGCCCGAACCGGCCGGGCCGCTCTTCACCGAGGCCGTCGACGGCGTGGCCCGTGCCGGTGTCGGTGACGACGTGCTCCTCATCGGCGGCGCGTTCTCCTTCACCGAGCGCGCCCGTGCCCTGCTCCTCGACGCTCTGCCACCGGTCATCCACGTGCCCGCCGCGACGCCGGAGGCCGCGACCGTGCGCTGGGCGATGGGGGAGATCGACAACGAGCTGCGGGCGGCGCCGCTGGGCGGCACGCTGGTCGCCGAGCACCTCGCCCTGGTCATGCTGATCCGGACCCTGCGTCTGCACCTCGCCCGGGCCGAGGGCACCGGCTGGCTGGCCGCCTTGGCCGATCCGGTGCTCGCCCCCGCGCTGCGGGCGATGCACGCCCGCCCTGCCCAGTCCTGGACCGTGGCCGAGCTGGCTCAGGTCGCCGCGGTCTCCCGGTCCACGCTGGCCGCCCGGTTCAAGGAGGTCGTCGGCCGGGGTCCGCTGGACTACCTCACCGGCTGGCGGATCGAACTCGCCGCCGACCGGATCCGCCGCAGCGACGACACCCTGTCCAGCATCGCCCGGGCCGTCGGATACGGCTCCGAGAGCGCGCTCAGCGTGGCGTTCAAGCGCACCACCGGCCTCTCGCCGCGCGCCTACCGCAGCCACTTCGCCCCCGCCGGCTGAGACAACACCGCCACGGCAACGACCACAGGCACCGCACGCTGTCACATGGCCGCGCGGCCGCATAGGCGTCGAGGGTGTCGCTCTTCCCGCGCTGCCGTCGGGAGCGATGCAGGAACATACTCACAGTCGCGGGAGTTGACCCATTCATCGCTGCGCTGCACACCACTCCCGCGGACGCAACCCGCGAGGCGGTTGCAATGCCGGCGGCAGCCAGGAAGTTGTTAGGCTGGTGGTGCGCGGCGGAGACCGCGATGAGGGTGTGAGGGAGCGGATCGTGGTGACGGGGGACGACGACATCTCGGGGTGAGCGACCCCGCCGCCTGCCGGCCTGCGCCGGGGCGGCCTGTCTCGTTGCCGACCTGTCTACCCGACCGGGGCGTCTGTCGCGTTCCCGGCTCTCTTTCCGAGGGTGTCTCCCGATGTCTGACGTCTGCATTATTTGTACAAACCTGTCCTTTTCCTGGCCAGACGACACTCCGGTCTTCCGGGATCTGTCCTTTACCGTGCCGCCCGGCCGTACGGGCCTGGTCGCGCCGAACGGCGCTGGCAAGACGACCCTGCTCCGTTTGATCGCGGGCGACCTCACCCCGACCGGTGGCGGCGTGACGGTCGAGGGCGTCCTCGGCTACCTGCCGCAGGACCTGCCGTTGGCCGGCGACCTGACCGTCGCGGAGGTGCTCGGGATCGATGCGGCCCTCGCCGCACTGCGTGCCATCGAGGCGGGTGACGCGGCGGAGGAGCACTTCACGGCCGTCGGGGACGACTGGGACGTGGAGGAGCGCAGCCGCGCCGAACTTGACCGGCTGGGCCTCGGTGACGTGGCGTTGGACCGGCGCCTGCACACTCTCAGTGGCGGGCAGGTGGTGTCCCTCGGCCTGGCGGCGCAGCTGCTCAGGCGTCCGGACGTGCTGCTGCTGGACGAGCCGACCAACAACCTCGACATCGACGCGCGGCACCGGCTGTACGAGGTGCTGGACGGCTGGTCCGGGTGTCTGCTGGTGGTCAGCCATGACCGGGTCCTGTTGGACCGGATGGACCGCGTCGCCGAGCTCCACCGTGGTGAGGTGCGCCTGTTCGGCGGGAACTTCACCGCGTACGAGGAGGCGGCGCGCGGGGCACGCGAGGCGGCGGAGCGGACAGTGCGCAGCGCCGAGCAGGACGTGAAGCGGGAGAAGCGGGAGATGCAGCAGGCCCGGGAGCGGGCCGAACGCCGCGCCAGCAACGCCGCCCGCAACCTCGGCAACGCCGGCCTGGCCCGTATCGTCGCCGGTGGGCTCAAGCGCAGCGCCCAGGAGTCGGCCGGCCGGGCACAGCAGGCGCACGCCAACCGGGTCAGTGAGGCCCAGACCCGGCTCGACGAGGCCAGTCGGACGCTGCGCGACGACCAGGCCCTGACCCTGGACCTGCCCGACACCACCGTTCCCGCCGGCCGCACCGTGGTCGCCGGCGAGCGTATGCAGGTCTACCACGGCGACCAGGCCGTCTTCGCCGGCGACGGCGCCGACCTGACCATCCGGGGACCGGAGCGGATCGCGCTGACCGGCCCCAACGGCGCCGGCAAGTCCACCCTGCTGCGCCTGTTGCAGGGTGACCTGGACCCGGACGCCGGGCAGGTGCACCGTGCCGACGGCCGCGTCGCATACCTGTCGCAACGCCTGGACCTGCTGGATCTCGACCGGACGGTCGCGGAGAACTTCGCCGCGTACGCCCCCGACCGGCCGCAGGCCGAACGGATGAACCTGCTCGCCCGGTTCCTGTTCCGCGGCGCCCGAGCCCACCTACCGGCCGGCGTGCTCTCCGGCGGCGAACGGCTGCGCGCCACCCTCGCCTGCGTCCTCTACGCCCAGCCGGCACCCCACCTGCTGCTGCTCGACGAACCGACCAACAACCTCGACCTGGTCAGCGTGGGCCAACTGGGAAGCGCCCTCACCGCCTACCGGGGTGCGCTCGTGGTGGTCAGCCACGACGAACGGTTCCTCACCGACATCGGTGTGCAGCGGTGGCTCCGCCTCGACGGCGGCCACCTGCGCGAAATCCCCGCACCCGACCGCGCCTGACCACCGACTACGCCCGCTCCGGGCCACCGGCCGTGCCGGCCAGTGGCCCGGGGTCCGCCGAAGGTGAACCTCCATGCCCGACGCACTGCACGCTCACGACCTCGTCCATACCCTCGGCAGCCGTCGCGTGCTGGACGGGGTCTCCCTCACCGCGGCCCCCGGCCGCCGGATCGGCCTGATCGGCGAGAACGGCACCGGCAAATCCACCCTGCTCCGCCTGCTCGCCGGTGCGGACGAACCGGACGCTGTTGGCACCGAGCACCCCACTGGTCGCGCCGTGGTGTAGCGCTTGCCGCTCAGGTCCTCGCTCGGCGCGCGTGTCCCGGGAGGCTGGGTCGGGCGGCGCTGGCTGGCGCCGTCTTGAGAACGTGAGATCAGGGCGCGGCCAGGTGATGTATCCGCCTCAGCGTTGCGGTCCATCCCACGACCATCGCGGCATGATCAAGCCCTCGGGGACGTCACCTGCGGACTCGTGATAGCGCGACATGATCGTCGTGGTGGCCCAGGCGAAGTAGTCGTGCAGCACCTTCCGGAGTGGGTCAGTTGTGAGCCCCACGTCCTGCAGGGCCTGGTCGAAACAGGCGATCGCGCGGTGGTCCATCTCCTCATGTGGGCCGTTGCCGCTGTGCATCCGCACGACCGACGTCTCGTCTCCGTAGGTATCGGAGTACCTGGTAGGACCGCCGAGCGCCTCGGCCCAGTACGCGGCGAGGCGCTCAGTGTGCTGAGGATGGAATCCGTGGCTGAACGCGTGGCTGACTATCCCGTCGGCCATAACCCGGGCGTGCCACGCCGCGGCCAGGCGGAGCAGGCCCTCGCTGCCGCCGGCAGCCTGATACACGCCCTGCATGGTCAAAGGATGCCAGGCCCGGCGCCAAGGTGTCCGGTTCAAACTCGGGTCAGGCCCGGCCGGCGAGGACACCCTCACCATAATGTCGCTGCCGGCGCTGTCGGGCTCCGCTTGACGCGTGACGGATGGTGTCAGATCTTGGGTGACAGTCCGCGGTCCCCTCCGGCGGCTGGCATCACGGTCCGTAACTGATGCGCTGCCTGCCAGGGCAGGCGATCAACGACGCCGGTCAAGACCCCTTGTTGGCGGCAGGTCCGGACTATCCCTTCGGTGAAGAGCGCCTACTCAAACGGCTCGGCTGGCCCCCAATCCGATCAGGAATCGAGAAGCGGCAGGGTGTCGTCGGGCCTAGCCTTCCTTCAGATGGCCGGCAGCTCGCCGAGCCTTGAGTGTCGAAAGGCAGCCTGAAATGCCCACGAAGAACGCCAAGACCGAGTCCGACGGCTTCAGCGCCGAGGAGCGCGCCGCGATGAAGGAGCGCGCCGCCGAGCTGCGGGCCGAGGGCAAGAAGGGTGCCAAGAAGGCCGACGAGCTGCAGGCGGTCCTCGACCGGATCGCGCAGATGGCGCCGGAGGATCGTGCGCTCGCCGAGCGCGTGCACACGACTGTGACCGCCACCGCCCCGGAGCTGTCGCCGAAGACCTGGTACGGGATGCCCGCCTACGCGAACGCGGACGGCAAGATCGTCGTCTTCTTCCAGGACTCGGGCAAGTTCAACTACCGGTACTCGACGCTGGGCTTCCAGGACACGGCCAACCTCGACGACGGGGACCTGTGGCCAGTGTCGTACGCGCTCCAGAAGTGGAGCCCTGTGGTAGAGACGAAGGTCGTCGAGCTGGTGAAGGCTGCGGTCTCCTGACCGTTGCCGCGATCGCCGTGCGTGGCGGTGGGTCAGCGGTGGGGACGGCTTCGCTTCAGCACCCGCGGTCATGAACCTCCGTGCCACATCACTGAGCGCATTCTCGCATGCTGGCGCGTGTGAAGGACGGGCACTGAGATCGGCAGCGGAGTTCATAGGCTGCCCGCTCGGAGATCCACGCGGCGGTTCCGGGGGGCGTGTCGGGGTGAGGACGTTTCAGGCGTACCGGTTCGCGCTCGATCTGACTCCCGGGCAGGAGCGGGCGGTGCTGGCCCATGCTGGCGCGGCCAGGGTGGCGCACAATTGGGCCCTGGCGCGGGTGAAGGCGGTTGTGGATCAGCGTGCCGCCGAGCGCAGCTATGGCGTGGCGGAGGTGGATCTGACGCCTGCGCTCGGGTGGTCGTTGCCGGCGTTGCGCAAGGCGTGGAATCGGGCGAAGCCGGATGTGGCGCCGTGGTGGCCGCAGTGTTCGAAGGAGGCGTTCAACACCGGCCTGGACGCCCTCGCTCGGGCGTTGCAGAACTGGTCCGACTCCCGGTCGGGTCAGCGCGCCGGCCGGCGGGTCGGGTTTCCCCGGTTCAAGTCCCGGCGGCGGGCCACGCCCAGCGTCCGGTTCACTACCGGCGCGATCCGGGTCGAGGCGGACCGCAAGCATGTGGTCCTGCCCCGGTTGGGCAGGCTGAAGACCCACGAGTCGACCCGCAAACTCGCCCGCCGGTTGGAGGCCGGAACAGCGCGGATCCTGTCCGCGACCGTCCGCAGAGATGGCGGCCGGTGGCACGTGGCGTTCTGCGTGCAGGTCGACCGCCCCGAACGCACCCCGGCGCGTCCGCACGCCGTCATCGGCGTGGACATCGGAGTGAAGCACCTCGCGGTGCTGTCCACCGGCAAGATGGAACCCAACCCGTGTCACCTTGAGACCGCGGGGCGGCGGATGCGTCGCCTCGCCCGCCGCCTGTCCCGCCGCGCCGGCCCGGACCGGCGCAGCGGGCGGCGGCCCTCTCATCGGTGGGAACGGGCCCGCCAGCAGGTGGCCCGGGCGCATGCGCGGGTGGCGAACCTGCGCCGCAACGGCCTGCACGAACTCACCACCCGCCTCGCCCGCGAGTACGGCATCATCGTGGTGGAAGACCTGAACGTGGCCGGGATGCTGCGCAACCGACGACTCGCCCGGCGCATCGCCGACGCCGGCTTCGGCGAAATACGCCGGCAACTGGCGTACAAGACCGGCTGGAACGGTGGGCGGCTGATCGTGGCCGACCGCTGGTATCCGTCCTCGAAAACCTGCTCCGGCTGCGGCACAGTGAAAACCAAACTGGCCCTGCACGAGCGCACCTACACCTGCACCACCTGCGGCCTGACCCTCGACCGAGACGTCAACGCCGCACGCAACCTCGCCGCCCTCGCCCTCGAGGAAGCGACCGCCGGGAGTGGCCCGGTGGCAGGACGTGGAGCCGACCATAAGACCCGCCCCAGCGGGCCGGTGGCAACGAAACGTCAACCCGGCACCGTCACAGCGGGCAAGACCGGGACCGTCCCGCCGCAAGGCAGGACTGCATGAACACTAGAAAGCACTCACATGCAACGGTTGAACAGCCTCGCCAACGCGTCAAAGCGGGCGCCCGCCTCCGCCTGCTGATTGTCGAGCAGATAGCCGTCGTCGTGAGCCACGTCAGCATCCTCTCAGCCGCTGATGCCCACCCCAGCCCCGGCGATGCCGGTCGGTGGCGTATGCACTGACAGGTCGCCGAGACGCGTGCGTCCGCTCAACCCGACGGCTTGAACCCGCCCCAGGATCGGGCGGTCCATTCCAGACGCCTCGTGACCAGGTAGGTGCTCGCGGCATTGATGGGAGTGCATCCCGGCATGATGCCCCGTACCTCGCCCAGGCGATCGCGCAGGGCCTGGACGATCCTGAGCGACCCGTGCGGGTCGGGCTCAGGGGGTGGGGGCGAGCTCGCGCAGCACCTGGCTGAGCTGGTCGATGCGGGACTGGGCCTCGGTGCGCAGCCGCTCGGCGAGCGCGTCCCAGTCCTGCCGGGTCGGCGCCCGCCCCGGTCGCAGCGCCGCGAGCGCCTCGCTCACCTCGGCCAAGGTGAGGCCGACCCGCTGGCACGCCTGATCATCGCCAGGCGGCACATCACATCGCCGTGGTAACGGCGCTGGTTACCGGCCGTGCGGTCGCTACTGATGAGGCCCTGCGCCTCATAGAACCGGATCGCTGACGCGGCGACGCCGCTGCGCTGCGCCACCTGACCGATGGTCAGGCCCGGCTCGTGCCAGTCGAAAGACGTGTCGTGCTTCACGCCCCGAGTATGCCCAGCCGATTTTGACTTCAACAAATGTTGAGGTTCTACGGTCGGCTTCATCGAGTTCACGAGAATTCCCTGGAGGAGACCATGATCCTGGTGACCGGTGCGACGGGCAACGTCGGGCGGCGTGTGGTGGCGCGGCTGGTTGCCGCGGGTCACGGCGTACGCGCCATCACCCGCGACCCGAGCCGCGCGATTCTGCCGGCGGGCGTGGAGGCAGTGGCCGCTGACCTGGCCGACCCGGAGACCCTGCGCCCGCACCTTGACGGTGTCCAGGCCGTGTTTCTGATCTGGCCGTTCGTCGACGCGGCTGCGGCGGCGCAGCTCGCTCCGCGCGTCGCCGACGTGCTCGCCAGCGCCGGGTCGCTCCGGGTCGTGTACGTGTCGGCCGCCTCCGCCGAGGCCGACCCGGACTCGTTCTGGGCTGTTGTGGAGCGCGCCATAGCCGCGTCCGGCCTGCCCTGGACGATGCTGCGTCCCACCGGAATCGCCACAAACGCGCTGGGCTGGGCCGCGTCGATCCGCGCCGAGGGCGTGGTGCGCTGGCCGTACGGCGCCGCGGCCCGCTCGATGGTCCACGAGGACGACATCGCGGCGGTGGCAGTCGAGGCGCTGGCCAGTAACCGGCACGACAAGCAGACCTACGTGCTCAGCGGCCCGCAGACGGTCACGCAGGCCCAGCAGGTGCGCATCATCGGCGAGGCGATCGGCCGCGACCTGCACTGGCAGGACGTGCCCGCCCAGGCCATCCGCCCGATGCTGGCCGCGGCGATGGGCAGCTCCGCGTTCGCGGATGCGGCATTGGCCGGTTGGGCTGCCCTGGTGGAGACTCCGGAGCAGGTGACCGGCGAAGTGGCGGCGGTACTGGGACGCCCCGCGCGTACGTTCGCCCAGTGGGCCGCCGACCACGCGGCCGACTTCGCCTGAGCCCGGTAGGGTACGCCGGCCGCAGTGGACAGACCTGACCTTTCACGCGCACGTGTCGTCGTAGGGGGCTTGCCCGGCCGCTTGGCTCGCCGATCGCAGCGCCCACCAGATGATGAAGGCCAACATGACCATGAGTGCGGTGACGCCGAGCAGCGGGAGCCAGTTGTAGACCACCACCGAGAAGAGAGCCGCTCAGATGTCCATCCCGCTCGTGGTCGCAGGTCTCTCGGTCGTTGATGAAGCTGGCAGACGGGTGTCACGGAGGCGTCCATCGTCGAGTCGCACCGGTGGGCCGAGCAGGCTCAACACGGCCCCAATCGCAGCCGATGACGACGCTCCATCCTGAGTCTTGATCCGGCCAACGTGCGACTCAAACAAGAGCTGAGGCGGGTAACCCGGTCTCCTCTGCCTCAGGCCGGACGCGCACCCACCCGAGACCGGCGTGGACGAGTGCTTGTGCTAGGCGCCGCACGACGAGCTGCTCCCGCCACCCGTCGGTGTCTATTTCTACGTCCAGATGCCAACGTCCGTCGCCCGTGCCGGCACCGGTGATGCTGCCCTCCTCGCCGAGGGTTTCCTCAAGGAGGTCTTCGACGTCGTCTCGATCGACCTCGTCAGGAAGTGGCTGATTTCCGATGATTTCGACGAACATGCGAGGGACGATAGCTAGCACGGCGGCCACCGGCGTCTTGGGCCGTAGTCGGGCCGTCTGGGCCGGCACGGGGCCGTCCACCGCCGACCAACGAAGACCGACGACGACCAGCAGCACCCGTAGAACAGCAGGTCAGCCACCATGCAACGGCGGCTGACCTGATGGGCGACGGACGATTCGACCGGCTACCCGGAGACGGCAGCCCGTCTGAGGATCGGCTTGCCTACCCGTGCAGGCGGTGTGCCCAAAAGATCTGGCTGTCGGGTCCGATGCAGACCACGGCCAGGAGCAGGTCCGAGACTGCTACAGGCTCGACGAACACCCCTTGTCGTGAGCGCATCTCGGTCGACGACGGAAAGTTCGCCACGTAGGTCAGCGGCGATGCCTCCTGGACGACTGCCCAGATCACGCTGTGCCCAGAGGGCGGCTCGTTCTCTGCGGTCTCATGGCCGCCTACGCCCCCCAGCCACGGGTAGCGTTGGGCGACCCTGCTTAGCGATCCGCCGCCCCCGATGGAGGCCGGGTCGGAGCGGTCGCGAGGCCTCTGCCAGTTTTGCCGTACCTCGGTGGTCGTGGGTAGGCGGTTGAAACGTTTGTCGATCAGCACGATCATGAGCGACCCGTCGAACGGTCCGGGCGGGGGACGCCAGGAGACTCGACCGAGCACCATCCGGACCTTTGGCTCCAACGAGGGGGCGTAGTACACGGGTTGGCCAAGTGCCTCGCGGGACTCCGTGTAGCCGACCAACTCCAGCGACGACTCCAGCGCCAGCGCTGCTGGACTGAACGGGGGGCGGTTGTGCCACCAGCGCCAGCTTCCGTTCGCGGCCAACGCCACAATAAGCACCAACGCCACCGCAAAGACTCGCCGAGTCCTCCGCCGCTTCATGGTCAACAGTGAAGCACTAGGCATCGAATCGCGGGGGACAGGATGGGTGTGGCGGAGCGGCGAGCGAAGGCCTCAGGGGGCATCGGGACCCGAACAGGCCTCACCTGGCGTACCGGTCACATGCGCGGCGGAGGATCGCTGCCCGATCTGTTCTTCCCGGCAGATCACTCGTGGCTCGTCTCCGCCCACTGGGACGACACCTGGACCGACATTGGCGGCACCACCACCCTGATCACCGCTCTGCATCGCAATCCGCTGGTCAAGGCCCGTCCCATCGGGCCCGACGAGGACGCCCTCCCGCCCGGACTCACGCGCGACTAACCCCTGGTCAGCCTTCAGTTGCCTGCCCGGCGGCGTACGTCGCGGAGCATGCGGGCGACCATGACGCGGTGTCCGCCGGAGCCGATCACCATCAGGCGGTAGAGGCGCCCGTGCGGTCCGGGGAATTCGGCGTACGTGCGGGCGCTGACCAGCGTGCCGTCGGGCCGTCCGGTCAGGGTGAAGACCAGTGCGTACCGGGAGAACCGGTGCCGGCCGGTGAGCCGGACGAGCTGCCCGGGCACGGCCTCGGTAACCGCGAATCCGGGCAGGGTCGCCCCCTCGTCGAGGGGCGTCCCGGAAGCCGCGCGCGGCGTCGTGGCGAGCAGTTGGGCGAGTATCTTGGCACCGCCGCGGCGGGAGCCGGCCAGCTGCCCGGCGAGGGCACGCCACACCGCGGACACGGGCGCCGGGGCGAGGATCCGGTGTTCGTCGACGAACGGCAGGTCGTCCACGAGGTACGCGGTCATGCGATCTTCCCGTCTGCTCGGGCCCACCCTCACCTCAGGATTGAACGGGGGCGCGCGGCGGGCTTCCCCCGCGCCGGGGAGTTCCTCCCCGCGAAGGGGGGAGCCCCGCCGGGCGCGGACCGGGACCGGCCGGTGCGCTCCACCGGGGTTCACCGGCGCTGGTCGAGGAGCTTGTTGAGCTGCAGCGCGGTGGTGATGAGAGCGAGGTGGCTGAACGCCTGGGGAAAGTTGCCGATCTGTTCGCCGGTGAGGGCGATCTCCTCGGCGTAGAGGCGGAGATGGCTGCTGAAGGTGAACATCTTCTCGAAGGTGAGGCGGGCGTCGTCGAGTCGGCCGGCGCCGGCGAGGGCGGCCACGTACCAGAAGGTGCACATGTTGAAGGTGCCCTCGTCGCCCGGCAGGCCGTCGGGCGCGGCCGCGGGGTCGTACCGGTGGACCAGGCTGTCGGAGACCAGGTCCTCCTCGATGGCCTGCAGGGTCGACCGCCACAGCGGATCGGTGGGGGTGACGAAGCCGACCGCCGGCATGATGAGCAGCGCCGCGTCGAGGACCGGTTCGCCGTAGCTCTGCACGAAGGAGCGGCGACCCAGGTGGTAGCCGCGTTCCATGATCTGGTTGTAGATCATGTCGCGCTGTTGGGCCCACCGGGTCACGTCCCCCGGCCGGCCGTGGCGGCTGGCGAGGCGGATCGCCCGGTCGAAGGCGACCCAGGACATCAGGCGGCCGTAGGTGTAGTTGCGGGGATGGTGGCGGCTCTCCCAGATGCCCGCGTCGGGCTGGTCCCAGCTGTGGCAGAGCCAGTCGACAAGCCGGACGGTGCTGCGCCAGACCTGGTGCGACGGCCGGATGCCCTGCTCGTCGGCGAGGTGCATCGCATACAGGGTCTCGCCGTGGATGTCGAGTTGCAGCTGTTCGGCGGCGCCGTTGCCGATCCGGACCGGCCCGGAGCCACGGTAGCCCTCGAAGTGGTCGAGGACCTCCTCGTGCAGGTCGGACGAGCCGTCGACCCGGTACATGA
Organism: Micromonospora sp. NPDC005806; assembly: GCF_042871425.1. Classification (NCBI taxonomy): domain Bacteria; kingdom Bacillati; phylum Actinomycetota; class Actinomycetes; order Micromonosporales; family Micromonosporaceae; genus Micromonospora; species Micromonospora sp. NPDC005806. The sequence continues at coordinate 16,686 of NZ_JBIAIL010000067.1, forward strand.
TCTTCAGGGGAGCGGCATTGTCGCCGGCCTCGCGGACGCGCTCGTCGAGCCAGTCCACGTACCGGCTGGCCTCCTCGGTGAAGCCGAGTCCCAGCAGGGCGTGCACGGAGAAGGACGTGTCCCGGATCCAGGTGTAGCGGTAGTCCCAGTTGCGGGTGCCGCCGATCTGCTCCGGCAGGGCAGCGGTCGGGGCGGCGATCATGGCGCCGGTCGGGGCGTACGTCATGAGCTTGAGGGTGATCGCGGAGCGTTCGACCATCTCCCGCCAGCGCCCGCCGTACGTCGACCGTTCGAGCCAGCGGCGCCAGTAGTCGATGGTCTGCTCGAACATCACCCCGACCTCCTCGGACGGGATGGCGCGAGGGGCCCGGACAGAGCCCGTCTCCACGACGACGCCGCCGGTTTCGCCCTCCTGCAGGGTGACCCGGCCGACGAGGTCGTCGTTGTCGAGCTCACGCTCGCGCAACAGCCGCGGGACCGGGAGGACCGGATTGAGCGTCAGGCTCTGTGACGGGCTGCGGAAGACGTATCCGCCGGGGTGCACCTCCAGGTCGTGGCGGTCCCGGCCGTAGTTGAACCGGGGTCGGCACTCCAGTCTGAAGTGCATGCTGCCCCGGATCATGCGGACCATCCGCACCAGGCGGTGCTGCTCCGTGGGCCGCTCGCCGGCGACCGGCATGTAGTCGATGATCTCCGCGACACCGTCGGCGCTGATGAAGCGGGTGATCAGGATCGGTGTGTCGGGTTGGTAGAGCTGCTTGGTCACGTACCGGACCCCGTCCGGGGCGATGCGGAAGTAGCCGCCCTTCGCCGTGTCCAGCAGAGCCGCGAAGATGCTGGGTGAGTCGAAGCGCGGCGCGCAGAACCAGTCGATGGTGCCGTCGCAGGTCACGAGGGCGGCCGTCTGGAGATCGCCGATCAGCCCGTGGTCCTCGATGGCGGGATACTTGTCCACACCCGCCTCCCCACGTCACCTGCCTCCGATCGGACGGTAGACGGGGCCGCGCGGCCGCGGGGCGGCGAACGGAGACGCTCACCCGTCGGGGTATCCGTCCCCCGGCGGGCGCAGCCGACCGACGGCCCCGGCCCCGCGCCGCGGCACAATACGCTGCGCCGATCATGAACAAGAAGATCATCATGTTCGTCTACGACAGCTTCGCCGAGTTCGAGATCGCGGTGCTGCTCACCGCGCTGCGCGCCACCCCGCACACCCTCACCACCGTGAGCGTCTCGCCCGACCCGGTCACCACCACCGGCGGGCTGCGGGTCGTCGCCGACCGTACCGTCGCCGACGTCGACCCGGCGGAGGTCGACGCCATGGTCATCCCCGGCGGCGACCCGGCCCCGCTGCTGGGCGACGCCGGGCTGGCCGAGCTGATCCGCGCCGTGCACCGGCGCGGCAGCCTGCTCGCCGCGATCTGCGGGGGACCGGCCCTGCTCGGCAGCGCCGGCGTGCTCGACGACGCCCGGTGGACCGCGTCGCTCACCCGGGAGGACGCCGCCCACGTCGGCGTCGCCGGACGCGGCACTCAGGTGGCGCAACCGCTCGTGGTCGACCGGAACCTGGTCACCGCCAGCGGCTCCAACTATTTGGGCTTCGCCGAGGAGGTCCTCCGGCACCTCGACGGGGTGGACACCGCCAGCCCGTTGACCTACTTCCGCGAGGTCTCCCTCGACTGAAACTCGATCACGTCGGCGGGCACCCGCCGGGGCGCGGGCGGCAGGCCGTCCCCCGGCCCCCAGCCGACCCGGACCAGCAGGTAGGGCTCACCGATCCCGCCGAGCAGGTCACGCATCATCCGGCGCGGCCAGGCCAGTTCGATGGCGTCGCTGATCGGCGCGGTGGCGAGCCCCTCGGCGGTCGCGGTGAGCAGCAGCGCCGACAGCGCCTCGCCGCCGCGCAGCCAGGCCGCCGGGTCGTCCCGCTCCCCGAAGAGGATCATGTACGCGGCACCCCGGTCGAAGTCCGCGCCGACGCTCAGGCCGGCCGCGCCGCCCGGCGCGTAGTCGCGCAGCGGCACCCGGCGGGGCGCGGGTCGGACGGCGGTGGCGATGGGCACGCCGTCGCCGCTGTCCGCCGGCCGGGTGGTCCACCGGCGCAGCTCCTCCCGGTACGCCGGGTCGGCCAGCTCGGCGTCGGCGGCGCGGGCGGTCGACACGGCCAGCATCGGCATCTGCTCCAGCCGGACGACGTGCAGGTAGGCGTCCTCGGCCTCGACCGCGGCGCGCAGCCGGGACAGCAGCGCCTGCGGCACCGGCCGGTCGCCGTACGCGCGGCGGTCGGTGCGGCGGCGCGGCATGGCGTCCACCAGCCGACCGGCGGTGACGTCGAGGTCGGCCGGGCCGGTGGTGCGCAGCCGGGCCAGCAGCGTCGGATCGCCCGGGTCGGGGAACCGCACGACGGTCACGCCCCAGCCGGCGGCGGTCAGCGACACCCGGGCGTGGTGCAGGGCGGCGCCGCAGCTCAGGGTGAGCAGCCGACCGTCCGGGTCGGTGGTGGTGAGCTGCCGTTCCGGGTCGGCGCGCAGTTCGAGCGCGTCGGGGGTGACCCGCCAGCGCCAGGGCTGCGTGTTGAACACCGATGGGGCGTGCAGGGACTGCCGGGCCGCCGCCTCCAGCACCCGTACCGTGGGGCTCTGCTCCGTCCAGGTCGATGGCTGGGTCATGGCGTGGGCCTCCTCGTTGCTCGTCCCCCTTCGACCCTGCCGGGTGTTCGCGGCGGGGGACAGGGCCGGATGGCCCGAGGCGGCGGGGCCGGTGGCCCGCGCTCAGCCGATCTCCGGCGGGGCCGGTGGCACCGCGAGGGCGATGGTGAGGGCGAGGACGGTGGCCGGGTCGTGCAGCCGGTCCCCGTACAGCTCGCGCAGCTTGCCCATCCGGTAGCGGACGGTCTGCGGGTGGACGAACAGGTCGGCGGCCACGTCGTCGCGGCGGCCCTGGTGCAGCAGCCAGGACCGGAGCGTCTCGGCCAGGCGGTGCGCGGTGGCCGGGGGGAGCGAGGCCAGCGGGCGCAGCGCCTGCGCGCGCAGGTCGGTCAGCCCTTCCGGGTCCATGCTGAGCAGCAGCTCGGCGAGGTGTTCCTCGGTGTCGACCGGCGCGGCGTCGGGCGTGCCGAGGCCGAGCCCGAGCGCGCGGGTGGCCCGCTGGTAGGAGGCGGCGACCCGGTGCCACGGCCGGGCCGGCCCGAGCACCGCCCGGTGACCGTGCAGCAGCCGGGCGAGCTGGCGGCGCCGGCCGCCGTGCATGTCCGGCACCAGCAGTACGGCCAGCTCCTCGGCCGGGTCCATCCCGGGCAGGTCCTCGCCGCTCTCCAGGGTGTGCGAGCCGAGCAGGGCGAGCACCGCGCGCAGGTTGCGCCGGGGCAGCAGTACGACGGTGAGCGTCTGCGGCAGCGGCCAGTCGGCCCGCTCGGCGCTGCGGCGCAGGATCTCCTCCGGATCCCCGGCGAGCAGCTGCTGGGTGAGACGCTCCAGGTAGCGGCGCCGCACCCGGCCGGCGCTGGCCAGCTCGTCGGCGTGCCCGGCCACGCTGGCCGCGGACAGCTCGTCGATGTACGCGAACATCAGCTCGGCGAACTCGGCCACCGTCTCGGCGGCCAGCCCGCTACGCACCGTGGTGGTGGAGACCTCCCGCCACGCCACCCGCGCCCCCACCCGGTACGCGGCCAGCAGCGCGTCCATGCTCCGCCCGGAGCGAGCCTCCCCGCTGCCCAGCGCGTACGCAGCCTCCAGGGCGGGAGCGAGCGGCGTGCTCGGGTCGGTGGACTGGGCGCCCTCGATGAGCTGGAGGAACGTGCCCAACGCGATGCGTACCGCGTTCTCGATCTTTTCGCGCATGGTGCCGGTGAGCGCGCCGGAATAGTCGGGTACCTCGGCGGTGATCGCGCTGACCGTCCGCTCGGCCACCACGGGGAGCCGGCCGCGGAGCAGGGTGGCCACCTGCTCGTCGAGTTCGAGGCGGGCGGCGCGGTGGTTCGTCCCGGACGCGTCCGACATCTTGTACTCCTCGAACAAAAACCTGCGGCTGTTTCACCTTTGCCGGTCAAGATGTTATGCGATCACGCGGCCACCCTGGTCATATGACCGCAACTGTCCCCCGCCGCCCGCAGAAGGTCTCCTTCCGGCACCGGCTGCTGCGGCTGGCCGAGACGGTCACCACGCCGCTGCTGCCGGCGGACTACGTCGACCTGGTCGCGCCGCTGCACTCCGGCGTCGCGCTGCGTGGCCGGATCGTCGCGGTACGAGCGGAGACCCGGGACGCGGCGACCCTGGTCATCCAGCCCGGCCGGGGCTGGCGGGGCCACCAACCCGGGCAGTACGTCCGCCTCGGTGTGGACGTCGACGGGGTGCGCCAGTGGCGCGCGTACTCGGTCACCTCGGCGCCGGGCGTCGCGGACGGCCGGATCACGATCACCGTCAAGGCGATCCCGGACGGCAAGGTCAGCAACCACCTGGTCCGCCGGGTCCGGCCCGGCACGATCGTCCAGCTCGACCAGGCGCAGGGCGACTTCACGATGCCCGCGACCACCCCCGAGCGGGTCCTGTTCCTCACCGCCGGCAGCGGCATCACCCCGGTCATGGGGATGCTCCGGGCCGGCCTGCCGGCCCGGGCCGACGTGGTGCTGGTGCACTCCGCGCCCGGCCGGGACGACGTCATCTTCGGCGCGGAGCTGCGGCAGCTCGCCGCGAGCGGCGCGCTGCGGCTGGTGGAGCGGCACACCGACACCGACGGGCTGCTCGGCCTGCACGAGCTGGACGACCTGGTGCCCGACCACACCGAGCGGCAGACCTGGACGTGCGGGCCGGTCGGCCTGCTCGACGCGGTGGAGGAGCACTGGGCTGCCCGGGGCGTGGCGGACCGGCTGCACACCGAGCGGTTCCGGCCCACCGTGATCTCCCCCGGCGAAGGCGGCACGGTGAGCTTCACCGGCGCCGGCGTGACCGTCGCGGCCGACGGGGCCACCCCCATCCTCGACGCAGGCGAGAACGCCGGAGTGCTCATGCCGTCGGGCTGCCGGATGGGGATCTGCTTCGGCTGCGTGGTGCCGCTGCGCCAGGGCGCGGTCCGGGATCTGCGCAACGGCGATCTCACCACCGCCGTCCCCGGTGACGGTGTGCTCATCCAGACCTGCGTGTCGGCGGCCGCCGGTACCTGCGACATCGATCTCTGACAGGAGGCCCCCGACGTGACCGTGATCCAGAAGAAGGCCGTCAACCCGATCGCCCACCTCACCGCCGAGGACATCGAGATGATCGGCAAGGAGCTGGACGCGATCCGGGACCGGGTGATCGCCGACCGGGGCGAGCGGGACGCCCGCTACATCCGCAAGGTCATCAAGACCCAGCGGACGTTGGAGATCAGCAGCCGCGCGGTGTTGCTCTTCTCGCTGTTCCCGCCGGCCTGGATCGTCGGCACCGCCGGCCTCGCGGTGGCCAAGATCCTGGACAACATGGAGATCGGCCACAACGTCCTGCACGGGCAGTGGGACTGGATGCGCGACCCGAAGATCCACTCCACCACCTGGGACTGGGACCACGTCTCCCCGGCGGACCAGTGGAAGCAGTCGCACAACGAGCTGCACCACCGCTTCACCAACGTGGTCGGCAAGGACAACGACCTCGGGTACGGCATCATGCGGGTCGACGAGGACCAGGAGTGGCGCCCGATGCACCTCGGCCAGCCGCTGTGGAACCTGATCAACGCCTGCTTCTTCGAGTACGGCATCGCCGCGTACGACCTGGAGCTGGGAGACAACCTCAAGGACGGCCGGCACAAGAGCCCGGAGTTCCGGGCCCGGGCGAAGGCCGTCGGCCGCAAGATCCGCCGCCAGGTGCTCAAGGACTACATCGTGCACCCGCTGCTGTCCGGCCCGTCGTTCCTCACCACCCTGGCCGCCACCTTCACCGCGAACCTGATCCGCAACGTGTGGAGCCACTCGGTGATCATGTGCGGGCACTTCCCGAGCGGGGTGGAGACCTTCGAGAAGACCTCCATCGAGGGCGAGACCAAGGGCGAGTGGTACCTGCGGCAGATGCTCGGCTCGGCCAACATCAGCGGCAGCCGGCTGCTGCACATCATGACCGGCAACCTGTCGTACCAGATCGAGCATCACCTCTTCCCCGACCTGCCGAGCAACCGTTACCAGGAGATCGCCCCGCAGGTCCGGGCGCTGTTCGACCGGTACGGGCTGAAGTACACCACCGGCCCGCTGCCGAAGCAGGTCGCCTCCGCCTGGTGGAAGGTGATCCGGCTGTCGCTGCCGAACCGGCGGAGCACGGCACCCGAGCCGCTGGCCCCGGCGCCCCTGGTCTCCTCCGGCGTGGCCTGACTTCCGTCTGGTCGCGGTTCTCATTGGTTGCGGTTGGCGGGTGTGGCCTGTCGTGCCCGGCTCCGGGCGGTCAGGCTTGATCCCTGCGCCGGTCACGGCGGGCCACACCCGCGTCGTGGTCCGGTGCCGTCCGGATGTCCGGCCCGTCCCGTTTCAAGTTCCGCACAACTTCCTCGAAAGTGTGGCCTCCACGGGCGCGGAGGCGACAGTTTCGGGGAAGTTGTCCGAATCTTGTGCCGGCACGTCCGTCACGGCCGGTGCCGTCTGTGGCCGGGTGTCCGGTTTTCGGGTGTGACCGGCGGCATCCTCATGGCGGAATCGTCGGCGGGTGGGGGTCGTTGAATCCGTGTACGGCCGAGGAAGAGCCCCGCCGAGGCGGGTGCGCGGGCCCCGGAATGATGGTGGGCCGCCGGTCGTTACACATGGTCCCGGCGCCGCGAAGAGGCCCCGCCCCGCACGCCGGACCCCCCAAGACTTTCCCCCTTGTTTGAGCGCCTGACGGTGCTTGCGCACGGGCCGACCCCCTATCGGTGTGTGCGC